>JAZLJQ010000014.1:0-131404 GCA_045617965.1 Prevotella sp. | reverse complement strand
GCCAGAAGGTAGAGACTATGGTTCCTGGTCAGATTTACATCATGAACAACAAGAAGTTCATTGCTAAGTAATCTTTAGACCAAGAAACACAACAATAACTTAAAGAGGTTCGGCACACACACTCAAGTGCCGAACCTTTTTGATAATCTTATATTTTCCCAAAATAAAGAGCAAATTTGCACTTATTATTAATAATGTGTAAATTTGCATTGATGAGAATTCTTATTCAAAGAGTAGCAAATGCATCCATAACGATAGGTGGCAAACAAACAACTTCTATCTCAAAAGGATTGCTTATACTATTGGGTATTACGCACGATGATACTCAAGAAGATATTGATTGGCTTTGCCGTAAAGCTGTAGCCTTGAGAATCTTTAACGATGAAAACGAAGTGATGAATCTCAATGTTAGACAAATAGGTGGTGAAGTATTGGTCGTCAGTCAGTTTACACTTATGGCAAGCACAAAGAAAGGCAATCGTCCATCATATATAAAAGCCGCAGAAAGCAACATTTCTGTTCCACTTTATGAAGCTTTCTGCAAAAAAATATCGGAAGAGCTTGGCAAGCCTATACAAACTGGAGAATTTGGCGCAGATATGAAAGTACAATTACTAAATGACGGCCCGGTAACTATTTGGATAGATAGCAAAAACAAAGAATAAAAAATATATATTATGGAACACATTCATGATTTTAAGACTAAGTACGATGAAGTGCTAAGCAAATATAATTGTAATCTTGACGACGAAAAAATTAAAACCACAGTAAAGACAATTGTTGAAAAAAGGGTCCCGGAAAATTGTACTTTAGAAGTAAAACGTTTCCTTATGGGCAGCATTGAACTTACTACGCTTAAAACAACCGATTCAGAAAAAAGCGTGATGGAATTTACAGAACGTGTAAATGAATTTGATAACAAATATCCCGACCTTCCACATGTGGCAACAATTTGCGTTTATCCGTGTTTTGCAGCTGTTGTAAAAGAAGCCCTTAGCGTTGAAGGAGTCAACATCGCTTGCGTGTCGGGCAGTTTCCCTTCATCACAAGCGGTTATTGAAGTAAAGGTTGCTGAAACGGCACTTGCAATTCGCGATGGTGCCAACGAAATAGACATTGTTATGCCTGTAGGCAAATTCCTTAGCGAAGACTACGAAGGAATGTGCGACGACATAAACGAGTTGAAACAGACTTGTGGCGATTGTGCTATGAAAGTAATTCTTGAAACAGGCAATCTACCAAACTTTAGTGCAATAAAAAAAGCTTCTCTCCTTTCAATGTATGCCGGTGCAGACTACATAAAAACATCTACAGGCAAAGAAAAAGTATCTGCAACTCCTGAAGCTGCCTATGTAATGTGTCAGGCAATAAAAGAATATTACAAGGAAACTGGTATTCAAATTGGTTTCAAGCCTGCAGGAGGCATCAATACCGTAAACGATGCAATTATCTATTATACTGTAGTAAAAGAAGTATTGGGAGAGAAGTGGCTCACCAACAAGTGGTTCCGTTTGGGCACATCACGTTTAGCAAACCTTCTATTGAGCGATATTGAAGGAGAAGAAATAACGTTCTTCTAACTTGAAAGAAAAAATATGGCAAAGAATAGTCTAACACCTATGATGCAACAGTTCTTCGACTTAAAAGCGAAGCATCCTGATGCATTGATGTTATTTCGTTGTGGGGACTTCTATGAGACATATTGCGAAGATGCAGAAATAGCCTCAAAGATACTAGGCATCACGCTAACAAGACGCAGCAGCGTTGCAGGGACTGCGGCATCGGGAACGGCAATGGCAGGATTTCCGCATCATGCGCTTGACACATATTTGCCTAAACTTATACGGGCTGGTAAACGTGTGGCTATATGTGATCAGCTAGAAGATCCCAAATTGACAAAAAAACTTGTAAAACGCGGAATTACCGAGCTGGTAACACCAGGAGTTGCTATTGGCGACAATGTTTTACAACCACAAGAGAACAACTTTCTCTCTGCAGTACATTTTGGCAAAGCTTCTTGCGGAATTGCTTTTCTTGATATTTCTACAGGAGAATTTTTAACAGCCGAGGGGACATATGACTATATTGACAAACTTCTTGTAAACTTTTCACCCAAAGAAGTACTTTATGAAAAGTCGAAACGACAGAACTTCCAACGCATCTTTGGGAAGAAATGGTGTGTTTATGAACTTGATGATTGGGGGTTCAATGAGACAAGTGCAAGAAATCGTTTGCTAAAACATTTTGTCGTAAAAAATCTTAAAGGCTATGGTGTAGACCATATTAGAAATGGTATTACTGCAGCTGGAGCCATCCTGCAATATCTTGATCTCACCCAACACACACAAACTTCACATATTACATCTCTATCCAGAATTGAAGAGGAGAAATACGTACGCATAGACAGCTTTACTTCACGGAATCTTGAATTAGTTTATCCAATGAATCCAGATGGCGTGTCATTGCTTAATGTTATCAATCGTACCACAACCCCGATGGGTGGAAGAATGTTGCATCGTTGGCTCTTGTTCCCACTAAAAGATGTAAAGCAAATAACAAATCGACTTGACGTTGTAGAATATTTCTTTCGCCATACAGAATTTCGCCAACTCATAAATGAATGTTTTACGCAAGTGGGTGACATAGAGAGAATCATTTCCAAAGTGGCCATCGGTCGAGTAACCCCTCGCGAAGTACTACAGTTGAGAAATGCTCTCCGAGCATTAGAACCGGTGAAGCAAGCTTGTGAAAAGAGTGAAGATGAAAATCTGAAGCAGATCGGGCGGAAGATGGATGGCTGTGCAGCTTTATGTGAAAGAATTGAAAAGGAAATAAATCCAAATGCTCCAGCACAAGTTAACAAGGGAGACGTTATTGCTACCGGCTACGATAATAATCTTGATGAATTGCGAAGTATAAGCCACGGAGGAAAGGAATATCTGTTAGAAATACAACAACGCGAAATAGAAAAAACCGGAATAAATAGTCTAAAAATAGGTTTCAATAATGTTTTCGGCTATTATATTGAAGTACGGAACACCTATAAAGATCAGGTGCCTGAGGAATGGATTAGAAAACAAACTCTTGCACAAGCAGAGCGTTATATCACCCAAGAATTAAAGGAGTATGAAGAACGTATCTTGGGCGCTGAGGATAAAATTGCTGCATTGGAAGCAAAACTATTTAATGAACTCATCGCTGATATGATACCATTCATACCTACAATACAGCAAGACTCCATTCAAATAGCACAAATTGACTGTTTACACTCATTTGCGCAAGTTGCACAAGAAAACAACTATATCCGTCCTATCATTGATGAAAGCACTATCACCGATATAAAACAAGGGCGCCATCCTGTGATAGAAATGCAATTACCACCAGGAGAATCCTATGTACCAAACGATATCTATCTTAATACAGATTCTCAACAGATCATCATTATTACAGGACCGAATATGGCAGGTAAGTCTGCATTATTGCGACAGACAGCACTCATTACGATTTTATCACAAATAGGATGTTACGTACCTGCTGAAAGTGCAAGGATTGGCATTGTAGATAAAGTTTTTACCCGTGTTGGCGCATCTGACAACATTTCACTTGGTGAATCAACATTCATGGTTGAAATGAATGAAGCAGCAAATATCCTTAATAATGTTACAAAACATAGCTTAGTCTTGTTTGATGAACTTGGACGCGGTACAAGTACTTACGATGGTATCTCTATAGCTTGGGCGATTGTGGAATTTCTGCACGAGACTCCAAAAGCAAAGGCCCGAACATTATTTGCGACACACTATCACGAACTCAACGAGATGGAAAAGACTTTCAAGCGCATACATAATTATAATGTAAGCGTCAAAGAGGTGGATGGAAAAGTGATATTTGTCCGAAAGCTTGAAAAAGGAGGCTCAGAACACTCTTTTGGAATACATGTTGCTCAAATTGCAGGTATGCCACGCAGCATAGTGAAACGTGCTGATGATATTTTGAAGACCCTTGAAACGTCAAATACTAAAGAAGGACATATCACAAAACCTACACAAAGCATTTCCAACAATAGAGAAGGCATGCAAATGAGTTTCTTCCAACTTGATGACCCTATACTTTCACAAGTACGCGATGAAATACTTGAACTTGACATAGATAATCTTACACCTATGCAAGCTCTAAATAAACTAAACGATATCAAAAAGATTGTTAAGGGAAAATAACGATAAGCATAGACAAAAAATCGGAGAATGTGTTTTTATTCTCCGATTTTTTATTACTTTTCAGCAATCATTTGCTTGCTTCCAAAGCATAGGCCTTTATTTTTCGCACCATTGCCAAGAGCCCATTTGAACGAGTAGGACTCAGATGTTCCTTCAATCCTATTTTTTCAATAAAATAGAATTCACTTGCAAGGATATCCGATGTCTTCTGTCCGTTTACTACACGAATCAGCAACGCTATTATTCCCTTTACGATGAGTGCATCACTTTCGGCTCTAAACCAAAGAGTATCATCAATATGCCTCTCACAGTGTAACCAAACGCGACTTTGACATCCGTCTATAAGATTGTCTTCGTTTTTGTATTTTTCATCTAATGGCTCCAGATCATTACCCAAGTCAATGAGCATCTGATAACGGTCCATCCAGTCATCAAGTTCACAGAATTCTTCTATTATCTCATCTTGTATTTTATCTATCATCATAAGCAGTAAGTATTAATATTCTTGACTATCCCCTAGAATGCATTATAGATTACAACTTTGTCAGGATATTTCTCTTTATATTCATTAATTGCTCGTTCTCTATCTGCCTTACTTGACTTTCCTATTGGCATAATACGCATCCACTGACGTGGAGCGAGATTTTTGCCCTCTGTCATCTGCCAAAGCCCTTTTTCGTTGTAATGCCAATAGCGAATATCTATGACATCTATCACTTTCGCCAACTTTGGATCTGAAAGGATTGCGTCCGTAGCATCCTTTGTGGTACTTAAAGCAATGATTGGGTGTTTTCCCGTCTCGGCCTCCCATTCAGCAATCGTTTCGACCCAAAAACGAGTAAAATGCAACGGCCCAGAATACTCTGCACTAAGGAAATGGACCACATTTGGCTCATCTTTTAATTGCTCTAGACACATTCTGATAAAGTTTTTATGAAGAGGGCGTAATACAGAGTCCTGTTCGTTGTAGAATTGTTCTGCCATGAATAGGCGTTTATCTCCTGCAAAAGGCACTGGCTCTGGGAATGTTGTGCCGTTTATGTTGTTTACAGGTCTCCAAGGACAATCCACCCAGTGCGCTCCAGCCTCAAGAATATTATGCTGGAAGTACATATTGTGATAAAGCAGTATATTTTCTTTTGCAGCCTTGCGTGCAAACTCACGTAAACGCATCCAATACCATTTATTTGGCTTTGTAAGGTCATATAGGCTCAATCCATCCCATCCTGTACCTTGTCCTGTGCGTGCAAATGGTTGTTCGTAAAAAGGTGCTTCTACCTGTCCGTCTGCCCGACGCATACGCTCATGGTCCGTACGACGTATATCATACCAAAGGCCATAATTATGCTCAAGCGACTTGAAATGATGTTTTTTCAAGAAAGCCACCACGTCGTCTATATCATCTGTCCATCCCAAACCATTACGCCCTGGTACAAACCGAGTAATAGCAGGTTTAGCACTTTTTTTTACCCAATTATCCTTTGTCCGACCATTCCACCAAGGAATAGCATAACGCAAGCCGTCTTCAATCGTAACTTGATTTATGGTTAGATTATCAACTTTGTCATTAATATTATTTTTAGTCCATTCCTTTATGCCTCCTACTTGAGTCATTAGCGAATTTGCATTTACACTATCTATCCATACTTCGAGAGTTAAACGTGGGTGTTGTGATGCCTCAGTCATTCTATGCGCTTGCTCAAGTGTTGGGCTTGATGTAGCCTCCAAAGAGCGTGGCAAAATATAAGGATTCACTTCTTGTTGAATAGCATTCTTTTTTAATCTTTTTTCCAATTGGGCATAAAACAAAGAACGTGGCTTGACATGTTCATTGCTCATAGTCCACTCACCATCACCCCACAAACATCCCCAACAACCATGGCCACTATTTTTGTTATTTGCATCTGGCGAATAGCAGTGAATGTTTGCAGCGGTACATTGCCAAAACATTGAGTTTGCAGTATTCCAACCCGTACCTGTACGAAATTGTTCAAGGTTTTTAAATTTCAGATCTCCTCTATCTATGTCCACAATATCAAATAGTAGCCCGGGAGCCCAAGCACCTATGCTACCACTAAAACCATAAGTAAGCTGTGCTTCGCATTGAACAAAGGCGTTAGGACCTGCGGCACAATAATCTGCGACAAAATCATGAATACCTTCCTTTGACACACATCGTTGCACAAGAATCTGTTGGCCACGAACAAGAAATGCATCACGTCGCCACCCTCCTATCTCTGATATAGGAGCAGAGGCAATACAATCTTCCACTGTAATACGACTACATCCTTTCTGTAAATTTACGGCCGACCCCGCATAGGCCGAGATGTTTACTAGTTTCACCCAGCAATCTCTAGCGTTATCCATATATATGCCGTCCCAATTATGGTCTTCGTCTTTTGGGTTATTAGTAGTTATCTCCGATTGAATTGTCAAGTTTTCCACTCCAGATTCACTTATTTCGTTTGTGACATTTATATCATTGAATCGCAATAGAGCAGAGTGTGTATCAATGCTATCCGTGCATGAAAACATCGTTATTGGTGCATCCAAATAGATTGTGTTGGCATTAATTGCAGTAATAGTGCGATCCCACACAATGTTTATATCGCCATCTTTCCAACCAGTATAATCAAGACCGCCCCCGAAATCATCACATTTGTGCATTGCTATCCACTCTTTATTTCCTGTCCAAGATATTGCGATGCGATTGCCTATTTTAAATGTAGAAGATGGTGTTAGTACTTTCTGTTGTCCTTGTATATAGATGGCAGCTCCGCGGTCGATGCCACGTTTAACTATGATAGTTTTGTCTCTTCCGCAACCACGAAGCACTATACCTGATGAATTGATGCGGATGGGGTCATCGATGTAGTGTATTCCTTCTGCTAAAAGAATCGTGCCACGATGTCCGTCTTTGTCTGTCTTTTTCGTTGCGAGATAGTCTATTGCTGATTGAACCATTTTAGCGTCTTTCACGTAAAGAGTATTTGAGGTTTGTGGCAAACATTTTTCAGAAGCATGATAGCCACAGTACGAATAGTCCATAGGTATATATTCTTGATTATTCTTTTTGGCTTGCACACCTACGAAAGTCTGCAATAACAATAATGTCGGCAATAATAGTTTAATTGTTTTCATGATAGATTATTACTAGTTATGAATTATAAATTCATACAAAATTAGTGCAAGGCGAGTGAAATGCCAAATTTATTTGAGCATTTCGCTTTCACACAACTTTAGTGGCAGAGTAAACAGACAAATGCGATATTAATAAAATGTTCACAAGAGCCAAATGGCCTTTTCTGCTATTTTATTCCGTTTGCGAAGTTCCATATCATTTCGGTTATCAATTGATGGCTGAAAATTATTTAATAATATTTATTTCTTTCTCGCAAAAGCTAAAAGCAAGAATTTGTTTTTCCCCTTTTACTTTTTTGATGAGAAATGAACTGGTTTCCCCTAAATCTACCTTTGCAAAGACTAAAATGAGATAATCAAAAAAATCAAACCATCCTTACAGCGCTCGCAAACACTCGCGATGGCCATCTCAAACCATCGCGTTCAACACTCATAACGCACGCGATAAAAACACCTTATTATATAAACAAAATCTTGTGCGTTTAACTACACCAAAACGATAGTTTACACACCCGCAAAACAACGGACAAAAAGGTGACAATATGCCTACAAAAGAACATCAAAGGGCTCACGACAGATAACAAAGTGTCACTTCATAACTCCGTAAAAATCGTGTGAACGCTATCCTCCGTCGTATTGCAAAGCAACTAAATTGCTCATCATTTTGATAACAAAATAACTCAACTCCTAAACAATAATATCATATGCTAAACGTTATCAAAATATGGCAAAACATAAATTCTGCCTAATCCTTTCATGTCTGTTGCTGACTATACCTGCAAGAGCACAATATGATGCATCGTTCTCACAATATTGGGCGGTGCAATCATTCTATAATCCTGCAGCAGCAGGTAAAGACCCAAAGATAAACATCATGGCGGCATACAACATGTCACTAATCGGATTTACACACAACCCTAAGACCATGTATATAGGAGCAGACATGCCTATTCGTTTTTTAGGTGTACTCCATGGTATAGGAGCAAATGTAATAAACGATCAAATTGGTTTATTCCGCCACCAAAGCATAGGAGTGCAATATGCTGCAAACATAAAGCTTTTTTCAGGTACACTGAAAATTGGTGGGCAGATAGGACTAATAAATGAGAACTTCGATGGCTCAAAACTTGACCTTGATGAAGCTGATGACCCGGCTTTTGTCAATTCAGAGATGACAGGCAGTTCGTTAGACATTGCTGTAGGACTATATTATAAACATCGTAATTTTTATGTAGGAGCCTCTGCAAAACATATTAATTCGCCATTAGTGGAATTAGGCGAACATAACCAAATAGATATAGGAATGTCATATTATTTTCTCGGCGGATGCAATATAAAGACAAGAAATCCGTTCATTAATATACAACCATCTTGTATTTTGAGAACAGACTTAACATCATACAAGGCGGACATCACCCTTCGGGGTACATATACAAAAGACGGGAAACGACTTGAAGGTGGCATCTCATATAGCCCTAACACATCATACACCATCTATCTCGGAGGTGATTTCCATGGTGTCAACCTAGGTTATAGCTATGAGATATACACTTCTGCGTTGAAGATTGGTAATGGCTCTCATGAATTGACACTTGGCTATCAAATGGATTTAGATTTAGCAAAGAAAGGTCGAAACAAACATAAAAGCGTGAGATTGTTATAGATAAGGAAAAATAAAAAAGATCAAAATAATGAAAAAACGAATTTTACTATCTATACTGACATTGACAATGTCGCTAATGCTGACTTCTTGTTTTAGCAATAAGTCTGCAATGTCAGTAGGCGGAGAGCTGACAGGTGTTAGCGGAGAGAGATATTCCGAGCCTGCACCTTATGGTATGGTAATGATTGATCGTGGATCATTGAAAATGGGTATTGAAAACCTTGATACTTTATGGGGTAAGAAAATGCCTTTGCGCGAAATCTCGGTTGATGGTTTTTGGATGGATGAAACCGAAGTAACAAACTCCGAATACCGACAATTTGTAAATTGGGTACGCGACTCTATCTTCCGCGAACGCCTTGCCGACCCTGCTTATGGAGGTGATGAAACTTATAAAATTGAAGAAGACAAAGAAGGAAATCCTATCAAGCCTATGCTTAACTGGAAAAAAGCTTTGCCAAAGAAAATGGACGAAGACCAACAACGTGCTTATGAAAGTATGTTTGTAATCAATCCAGTAACAGGCGAAAAAATGTTGGATGCAAGCCAAATGAATTATCGATACGAAATTTATGATTATACGGCAGCGGCATTAAGAAAAAATCGAATCAACCCATTAGAAAGAAATCTCAACACAGATGTAGTGCTAAATCCGGAAGAGGTCGTTATGATATCTAAAGATACAGCATACATTAACGATGAAGGACAAATCGTTCGCGAAACCATCAATCGCCCACTGAGTGGTCCATGGGATTTCCTTAACACATATATTGTAAATATCTATCCAGATACTACATGTTGGGTAAACGATTTCCCTAACGCTATGAACGAGATCTATATGCGCCAGTATTTTTCAAGTGCAGTTTACAATGATTATCCCGTTGTTGGAGTAACTTGGGAACAAGCAAATGCTTTTTGTGCATGGCGTACAGAATATCTTTTGAAAGGTCTTGGAGGTGCCGCACGCTATATCCAGCGCTATCGTTTGCCGACAGAGGCCGAGTGGGAGTTCGCCGCTCGTGGGAAAGTAGGCAACGAGTTTCCATGGGATAACAAAGACGTAAAAGATGGTCGTGGATGTTTCTATGCCAACTTTAAGCCAGATAATGGTGATTATACACAAGATGGAAACTTGATTACCTCGCGTGTTGGGAACTATTCCGCAAACACCAATGGCTTGTTTGATATGGCGGGAAATGTGGCTGAATGGACTTCTACAATATACACAGAAGCTGGCATCAACGCAATGAATGACATCAACCCACAATTATCCTACAATGCCGCAAAAGAGGACCCTTATCGTCTAAAAGTAAAAAGTGTAAGAGGTGGGTCTTGGAAAGATCCTGAATCGTATATACGTAGTGCTTGGCGTTCTTATGAATATCAGAACCAGCCACGTTCTTATGTTGGGTTCCGTTGTGTAAGAAGTTTAGCAACAACAACTAGTAAAAAACAGAAAAAATCCAAGAAATAACATCATGTTATGTACATTATGAATTTCTAATCGGATTTAACACCTAATTCCAAACATCTGACACATAAATAATAATTAATAATGAATAAAAAAAGTATCATAGTGCGTTTGCAAGAATGGATGGATAGTATTGCAGGAAAAACTTTCCTAAACTATGCCTATTCATGGGGAGCTGCAATTGTCATCTTGGGAACATTATTTAAACTTACTCACCTTCCATTGGCAAACGCAATGCTGTTTGTTGGTATGGGTACAGAAGTTTTCGTATTCTTCATTTGGGGATTTGATCGACCTTTTGATGTGAATGAAGAAAAGAAAAAACAAATATCTATGGAAGAAGAAAGCACTATTCCTAATTTGCATAAAAACACAGCAAATGTAGCAATGTCTCACCCGTTGACAGATATCAATATTGATGAAAATCTTGCCAGTAGCACAGGCAATGTATCAATACAAATTGGTGACATTTCAGATACCGTTGTTGAAAAGTTACAAAATGTGCAAACAGCATCATCTGACCAAAACAATGCAAATGTAGCAGAAGCCTTATCAGTGCTTCGCAACCCAGATTGGTTACAACAACAAGCCCAGATTTCTCCGGAAATGATTGAAGCACAAAGTAAATATGTAACTGCATTAAATACATTAACAGATATGTTGACAAAAGTTAGCGAACAAAGTGAACGCCTTACAAAAGATTCTCAAGAAATGGAGAATCTCAATCGTACGCTCACAAGTATTTGCCGAATCTATGAAATGCAACTAAAAAGTGCAAGCTCACAGATTAGTGTCATAGATCAAATAAATGAGCAGACGCGTAAAATGGCTTCACAAATAGAGCAACTCAACCAGATTTACAATCGCATGATAGAGGCTATGACAGCAAATATGAATGTCGCGTCAAAGAATTAAGCCAACACAAAAGGACTAAACACATAGTAAGTATTAAAAGAATACTGCATTATGGCAAATAAAAAGCAATTGAATCCGCGTCAGAAGATGATAAATCTGATGTATGTTGTCCTTATGGCTATGTTAGCACTGAACATATCCACCGAAGTGCTTAATGGCTTTACTATTGTTGATGATAGTTTGCAAAGGACCACAAAGAATTCTACCATAATGAATGATGCTATTTATAAGGCATTTCAAGAAGAATTGAAGACAAACCCGAAAAAAATTAAGGAGAATTTTGATAAAGCAACTGAAGTTAGAAAGATTAGCAATGAGATATATGCTTTTGTAGACTCTTTGAAATGGGCTATCGTAAAGGAAGCAGATGGAGATGATGCCGATATTAGAAATATAGAAAATAAAGATAATCTTGAGGCAGCTTCGTATGTAATGTTGGCACCCGGTACAGGCAAAGGTAAAGCTTTATACAAAGCTATCAATATATATCGTGAAAAGATTTTGAAACAAATTACCAAACTCGATCAATACGATATCATCAACAGCAATCTATCAACAAAAGTTCCTAAGTCAACATTGGCAATTGGCAAAAATTGGCAAGAATACAATTTTGAGAATATGCCTGTAGCAGCAGCTGTTACATTGTTATCAAAATTGCAAAGTGATATCCGTTATGCAGAGGGCGAAGTACTTCATGCTCTAGCCGAAGAGGTAGGCATCATCAAGGTAGGTCCGCAAGAAGCAAAAGTGAATAACTTCCAAGCTTTCGTTATTCCTAATGCACAAACGTTAACTCGTGGTAGCAAATTCCAAGCTAAAATTGTCATGGCTGCCATAGACTCCACACAACGTCCTAAGATTTTTGTTGGAGGACGCCAGATTAGTTCTAATGGAATGTATGAAATCGTAACTTCTCATACAGGAGACTTTACGCTAAGTGGATTTATTGAGATGTTAGCAGCTGATAGTACAATTATTCGGCGACAATTTTCACAGAAATATACAGTCGTTGAACCAAGTGCTACGGTCTCAGCAGATTTGATGAATGTGCTCTACGCAGGCTATGACAATCCTATCAGCGTCAGTGTTCCGGGAGTATCTCTTAATCAAGTTACTATGACTA
This sequence comes from Prevotella sp., assembly GCA_045617965.1. Taxonomy (GTDB): domain Bacteria; phylum Bacteroidota; class Bacteroidia; order Bacteroidales; family Bacteroidaceae; genus Prevotella. The sequence continues at coordinate 118,874 of JAZLJQ010000014.1, read as the reverse complement.
TGAGTGGTGGAGCATTGTCTTCAAAAGGTAATGGCAAATATATTGCTCGCCCGTCAACCCCGGGGCAAGATGTGACATTTACTGTCGTATCGCATGCCAACGGGGGTAACCAACAGATGGGACAATTCAAGTATCGCGTACGCCGATTACCTGATCCAACTGCTTTCATTGACCTTGGAGAGGGTGATCATTTTAAGGGAGGAGGTTTGGCTAAAGGACAGCTTCTCAACCTAAATACTCTTGGCGCAGCTATTGATGATGGACTTTTGAATATTCCTTTTCGAGTGATAAGTTTCGAAGCTGTTTTTTTTGACCAAATGGGAAATGCCATTCCTCAAAAATCAGAAGGTGCAAATTTCTCTGCTAAACAGAAAAATATGTTCCGCTCACTTTCAAGGGGAAAGAGATTTTACATTTCACATGTGATTGCCATAGGTCCAGATGGAATACAACGCACATTGCCACAAGCAATGGAAATAATTGTAAAATAATAAAAACTGAAAATCAAGTTTGTTTTCAAATATGAAAAAAAGAATAATTATTATTTTGGGTCTTTTGATTCTGCAAGTATCTGCTTGTATTGCACAGCCTAAAGCAAGAAAAATACAACAAAAGACAACCAATACAGTAGGTGTAACGGAACGCCAACGTCTTACATTTCCAACCTCAGTAGCAATGCCTGAGAATGTCGTATGGCGTAGGGATATTTACCGCACATTGGACTTAACAAAAGAGGCAAATGGCGGTTTGTATTATCCGATAGAACCAAATGGAAACCAAATGAACTTGTTTACCTTCATTTTTCGCTTGGTTATTACTGGTAATTTGACAATTTACCAATATCGTCTAGATGGCAATGAATCGTTCAATGCAAAGGATAAGTTAAATACAAAAGAATTCCTTAATAACTACAACATTTTCTATGAAATGAAAGATGGAAAATATGTTATTGATAATAGTGATGTCCCGTCTTCTGAAGTACAAAGTTATTATATCAAAGAGAGTTCTTATTATGATCAAAACACCTCGACTTTTGCAACCAAAGTATTAGCCATCTGTCCTGTGATGCATCGCATGGATGATTACGGAACCGGAACTACAAAGTTCCCTCTGTTTTGGGTGAAATTTTCCGACTTAGAGCCGTTCTTGAATCGCTTAACACTAATGACAAGCAATTACAATAATGCTGCCACAATGAGTGCAGCCGACTATTTCACACTGCATCAATATAAGGGCGATATTTATAAGACAAACAATATGTTGGGTAAATCACTTTCACAGTATTGCCCTACTGATAGTGCAATGAAAAAAGAACAACAACGCATCGAGGCAGAACTTGTTGCTTTTGAGAAAAATATTTATAACTCAACAATCAAAAAGGATTCTACGGATAGTGTGACTGTGAATGCGAATAAAGGTAAAAAGATAAAGAAATCTAAGACTAGACGCAGTTCTGAGGCAACCATCTCAAAGAAATCTTCATCAAAACAACCTAAAGCTTCAACTTCTACAGGAAAGATAACCGTAAGAAGAGAAAGACATTAACATAACGCAAATAATAGTAAAACTTATTTATTAAATAACGAGAGCTGTGATAGTTCTCGTTATTTTTTTACCAATTATAGTGGATCGGCATCGCAATATATATGCAAGCTATTGTATTGTTTATCTTTTAATATGGCCTCTTTCACGATAACAATGTTCTTGCGAGCCATAGAAAGGGATATCCCATTTTCTATTTTTAAAACTATTTTTCTAATATGGTGCGATTTAACCTTCGCCACTATTGGGCGTTCCGGACCAAGCACTCGCTCTTTGTATCTTTGTCGCAAACGACTCGCAAACTCAATAGATGCAGTCTCTACAATATCAACATTACTATGTTTAATATATATATATATAAGGTGTGTATATGGTGGATAATGAAATTGACGGCGCTCTTGTAGTGTTGAATTATAAAACTGTAAATAGTCATTTTCTACTACCTGACTGATTATTGGCAACTGAGGTGACTTTGTTTGAAGGATGACCTCTCCACGCCGCTGTTTGCGTCCCGCTCGACCACTAACTTGAGACATCATCAAAAAAGCATGCTCATATGCTCGGAAATCAGGATAAGAAAGCATTGAATCGGCATCAAGAATACCAACAACACCCACATTATCAAAATCAAGCCCTTTACTGACCATTTGTGTACCAATGAGCAAATCTGTATTCCCTTCTGAAAAATCTAAGATTAGCTTTTCGTATGCCGTACGCGTCTTTGTCGTATCAAGATCCATACGTGCTATGCGTATTTGTGGAAATATTTGGCTTATAAGTTCTTCTATTTTCTCTGTCCCAAATCCTTTGTCTATGAGGTGTCTGCCCCCACATTGTGGACAAACTTCTGGCATTTTATAAGTATGACCACAATAATGGCATTCGCACATATTGCTTTTACGATGATAAGTCAAAGTCACATCACAAGACCCACACCTTGGAATCCATCCACAATCTTTACATTCTACAATTGGGGCATAGCCACGACGATTTTGGAAAAGAATGACTTGTCGCCCATCAGCAAATGCTTGACTCATACTGTGTATAAGCATCGGTGAAAAAGGTCCTTTCATTATCTTTCGTCGCTGCAAGTCTTTTGTATCAACAATCTCTATCTTAGGCAGTTGAATGTCACTATACCTATGCATAAGATTTACAAGACCATATTTTCCTATTTGGGCATTATAATATGTTTCTAAAGATGGAGTTGCCGAGCCTAGTAGGACTTTTGCTTTTGTAGCTTGAGCCATCATTATCGCTACACTACGTGCATTATAGCGCGGAGCAGGATCTTGTTGTTTATATGATGTTTCGTGTTCTTCATCTACGATTACAAGCCCAAGACGCTGAAAAGGAAGAAACACAGCACTCCTCGCCCCGAGAATCACATCGTATGGTGCATCGGACAATTGTTTGTGCCATATCTCCACACGCTCTGCGTCAGAATATTTTGAGTGATAAATACCTAACCTATTCCCAAATATCTTCTGAAGCCTTTGCATGATTTGCACTGTAAGTGCAATTTCAGGCAATAAATACAATATTTGGTGACCTTTTTTCAGTTGCTCACGAATCAAATGGATATAAATTTCTGTTTTGCCACTCGATGTGATGCCATGTAATAGTGTGACATTATGATTTTTGAAAGATTCTAATATCTCTTCATGTGCCTTTTCTTGATATTCATTTAAGGTATTTACGCAGTCAAAATGTGTCCCTGTTGTTGTGTTTAGACACCGAGTATTCCGTTCCATACGCCGTTGGTAACGCTGCTCTCCTTTTTCTGTCTTCATTTCTGCAGGAATAGCAGCCTTAAAGATATCGCCAAGTGGCGAGAAGTAATAATCAGATATCCATTGCCACAAATTAAACTGAAATTCAAGCAATATTGGTTTACGATCTATGATTTCAATAATATTTTTTATACGAATTTGCTTGTCAACAGTTTCACGAATAGCAGCAACCAAGGCTATATAAGTTTTATTTTTTCCAAATGGCACAATGACTCGCATACCACGACCAACTTTTCCCGAACCGGAAGGTACTCTATATGTAAATAGAGAGTTCAGTGGTACGGGCAATATACAATCAACATACATTGTGTTTTAAATGATAAAGATTAGAAATACCACGCTGCACCTATTTGCCAAAAACAACTTTTGTTATCTCTTTTGTTCTTTTTCAAGCCATCAAGCGTAAAAAAGCTTCCCGTCTTTCCGCATGGTATATTGTAAGTAGCAGATACTTCCATCTTATTAAGCAAAATCAGTCCTGCACCAACATTGACACTAAAATTTGACGATGAAATTTCGTAATGTGTAAGATTTGATATTTCAAAATCCTTGTCCCCTATAGAGAAACTAAACTGTGGTCCTGTTTTCAAAAACACACCTACTTTCTGGCCAAGCCCGAATCCAAGACGCAAATTTATAGGAATAGCTATCTCTTGTTGCTTTAGAGTTTTGTCATTAAGTTTAGAGTTTGTTTGATTATACAAGGCCGAAGCATCTAGCCCTAAACTGCCAAGTAACGATGTCACTTTTATTGTTGGACCTACGAAAAAACCCACTTGATTTTCTTTACTTATTATTGCTTTCAAATCATCCCCTAAAGAAATCTGCGACAAATTAAATCCCCCTCTAATTCCGAGTTTTACTTGTGAAAAAGCAGGAGAGGTCAATATCAAGAAGATAAGTGTAAAAAAGAGATTTTTTTTCATAAAGCCTTATTTTCTAATGAAATATATTACTAAATTTTTTGTATCAATTAGGATATTGTATTCGTGTATGATAGATAATTTTTAACTTTTCCGCCAAAACAGACTTTGCTATAGTGATGTCACGAAATGTTATCGGACAATCTTGAAAATATCCTGCTTCTAATTGTGAATCTATAAGTTTATTTACAAGCTCACTAATACTTCTTTCTGTATATTCTGTAAGCGCCCGTGAGGCCGCTTCGCAAGTATCAGCCATCATTACAATAGCTTGCTCACGTGTAAAAGGCATTGGTCCTGGATATGTAAATGGTAAAGGGTCAATGGCTTCTTCTATGTGTTCTTTTTTATATGCAGCAAAAAAATAACCACATTTACCTTGTCCGTGATGCGTTCTGATGAAATCTGTCACTAGTTGTGGGATGTTATGCTTTTCAGCAAGTTTTATACCTTCAGTAACATGACTTATTACGATATGTGCGCTATCTATAGGTGAAAGGCTATCATGAGGGTTTTGTCCTGATTGGTTTTCAATGAAAAATGCAGGGTTTTCAATCTTTCCTATATCGTGGTAAAGTGCCCCGGTACGGCAAAGCTGAGGTTTTGCTTTTATGCGTGCGGCCACTTCTGCAGCAAGATTGCCCACTTGTATTGAATGTTGAAATGTTCCCGGAGCTACTTCCGACAAATGCCGTAACAAGTTGTTGTTAGTATTCGAGAGTTCTACAAGAGTAACATTGGAAGTCAAGCCAAATGTTTTCTCCACACACCACATCAGCGGATATGCAAAGAGTAGTAAGATCCCATTGAAACATAAATTTATATAAGTACGTACTTCAAGGTTTTTTATATCACCATCTTGCATGAGCTCAATCGCGAAGTATGTTACACAGACAACAAGCGTTATTAAAAATGCGCTTTTTATAAGTTGGAAACGTGATGACAAATCTCGCAATGAGGCAATAGTAACAGCAGCAGCAATGCTTTGAATCACGATAAATTCATACGGATAGCGTAGCGAGCAAGCACATAATATTATTACGATAAAATGGAAAAAAAATGCTGTTCTCGAATCCATAAATAGCCGTATGAATATTGGGCATATAGCAAACGGAATCACATACACATTCAACCATTTATATCGAACACAAAGATAACAAAATATTGGATATATGACAAGTAGCATCATTAGCATTAGCATACTCTTTACATTTTCAACGTAGTCTTTTCTAAAAAGCAATAGATAACCTACCAACAAAGATACCATTAGTATAATGAACAATATTTGTCCGTAGAATATTCCGAGTGCCTTGTCCGAATCCAGATCGCGGTTCATCTCCTTTTCATAAGAAACAAGTATGTTGTATGTTTCCTGGTTTACAATTTCTCCTCTATCAATTATTTTTTGTCCTTTTAGAACCACACCATCGGCAACGGACAAATCCTCAGATATATCTTCTATATTGGCAGCATTTTTATTCACATCGTACATAACATTACCAACAAGGAAATCGCTCACATTACTTTTTTGCATAATAAGCCTATATCTTGGATTTTCATCCATCAATTTCTCATAAGCCTCTGCAGGCGAAAGGATGTCTGCGACTTTGGTTTCAATTGCGTGGTTATCAATAATCAAGCGGATTAAGCTATTTGAGTCGCATTGTGCTTTGGCTAGTTGTTCCGTTTCTATAACTCCGCTTTCATAAATATCTTTAATTTTCCTTGAAAGTATTTCTAGCACCACTTCATTGATATCTGGCACGCTATCTTCAATCATATTTGCAACTTGTGAGGTAATAGCGTTCCCCTTATCAATATCCACGATAAAATATGGCACAAGCGTTTTTAGTATACTATCTTTTTCGGCAGCAAGCTCTTTATCACTTTTATAAATAGGGAAATCGCAATCTGCAATGAGCGATGAGTATTTCCATGGCTTTCCCAAATCAAATTGGAGAGAAAAGGTCCTTTCTCGTGGAAGAAAAACTGTCAATAGTGTTATTGCAACAATAGCTACAATCAACAATACGATAATGGGATATTGCATTTTGTGTTTAAAAAATCCTGTCTCTGTCATAACATCATTTTCATTTTTGTGAACAAAATTAGTGCAAATCAAGTATAACGCAAAAAAAATAACTGATGTTATTTTATGTTTAATTTGTGAGAGTAAATAAGACAGAAAATAATAACTTTGATTCTATTTCATAAATAAATCTTTAAATCTGTAATTTTTTTGCTTTATTGAGAGACCGTCTTATTTGCGATGATCATAGTGAAAGCGAAAAATTAATGCAAAAAAAATAAAAATACGCCTATCTTAAAATTTTTCGGATCACATTCGTTTATACTCTATCAAGTTACGACTATATAGAGAACAAAGTTAAGCCTAAATTTTCTCTTTCTATTAATTATATATTATCATATATTATCAATCGGTATAGTAGGAGAAAATAACATTGTTTTTCTTTCATTTTTCCGCATTGTTGTATTAAATTTGTGGCGAATTAAATATTCTACATTTATGAATGAAAGAAAAGTGAGAGTGCGTTTTGCTCCAAGTCCAACAGGACCATTGCATATTGGTGGTGTGAGGACGGCTCTCTATAATTATTTGTTTGCCCGTCAGCATGGTGGTGATTTTGTTTTTAGAATAGAAGATACTGATTCAAACCGTTTTGTCCCCGGAGCAGAAGACTATATCATAGAAAGTTTCAAATGGCTCGGTATTACATTTGACGAGGGTGTATCCTTTGGTGGTAATTATGGCCCTTATCGTCAAAGCGAGCGTCGCGATATATACAAAAAATATGTGCAGCAACTTCTTGATGCTGGCAAAGCATATATTGCTTTTGACACACCCAAAGAGTTGGAGAAGAAGCGTGCCGAGATAGAGAATTTTCAATACGATGCCTCCACACGTAGTCTAATGCGTAACTCTTTAACTTTAAATAAGGAAGAGACTGAGCATCTCATTGCCACTGGTCATCAATATGTTGTGCGAATTAAGATTGAGCCGGGCGAAGCTATACATGTTCATGATTTGATTCGTGGCGAAGTTGTTATCCAAAGTGATATTCTTGATGATAAGGTACTTTATAAAAGTGCCGATGAGTTACCTACATATCATCTTGCAAACATTGTTGACGACCATCTGATGAAGATTTCTCATGTCATTCGTGGAGAAGAATGGTTGCCTAGTGCTCCGCTTCATGTGTTGCTTTATAAGGCTTTTGGTTGGGAAGACACTATGCCTCAATTTGCTCATCTTCCGTTGTTGCTGAAACCTATCGGCAACGGCAAATTGTCAAAACGTGATGGGGACAAGCTAGGCTTTCCTGTATTCCCTCTTGAATGGCATGACCCTACGAGTGGTCAGGTATCATTAGGATATCGTGAAAAGGGTTATCTTCCCGAGGCTGTAGTCAATTTTTTAGCGTTGCTTGGTTGGAACCCGGGAACAGAGCAAGAACTATTTACGCTTGACGAACTTGTGAAGGCTTTTGATATTGAAAAATGTTCAAAAGCTGGTGCACGTTTTGATTACATCAAGTGTATTTGGTTCAATCAGCAATATCTCATCCGCAAGTCTTCAGAGGAGTGGGTAGATGAATTTGACAAAATTTTGCGATCCGAGGGCATCATTTCCACAGCAGAGAAAGAAGCTCAAGTTGTGGAGATGATGAAGATGAAAGTCATTGAATATACAGATAATAATAATATCGTACATAAACGCAACATTAGTTTTGTGTCTGATCTTTGGCCTTTGTGCCGTTTCTTTTTCCAAGCTCCCCAAGAGTATAGCCGTGAAGACAAATTTGTGCGTAAGAATTGGAAAGAAGATACTACCAATATGATGAAGGGACTTATTGAGCGCATCAATGTTATTGAAGATTTCTCTATAGAAAAACTCCAGCAAACTATTGACCCTTGGGCAGAAACTACGGGTTTACGTCCTTGGAATGCGTGGCGTGTTGCATTAGTCGGCACTGGACAAGGTCCAGACATATATGAGCTTTCCGCATTCCTCGGCAAAGAAGAAACTATTAAGCGAATACAATCAGCAATTACATCCATTAAGCCGTGACTTATTTTTTCTACAACATATCCATTTGTTTATATTGTATTGGAGTTTATATTGCTGCGCTTTTCAGCAAGAAAGTGCACAAGATGGTTGTTGGCGAACGCGAGGCAGCCTTGTATGTCAAGCAACACCTTGACCAAGATGCAAAATATCTATGGTTTCACGCTGCCTCTTTGGGCGAGTTTGAGCAAGGTCGTCCAATGATGGAGTGGATAAAGCAGAAACATCCTAAATATAAAATTTTACTTACCTTTTTCTCTCCTTCAGGTTATGAAGTAAGAAAAGATTATGATGGTGCCGACATCATTTGTTATCTTCCACTTGACACTCCATATCGTGCAATGCACTTCTTGTCATCAGCAAAGAATATTGTAATGGCATTTTTCATAAAATATGAGTTTTGGTGGAATTACCTACACCTTCTCAAAGCTCGTAACACACCTACATATAGTGTCAGTAGCATTTTCCGTGATGGACAAATTTTCTTTCGCGGATATGCTCGGCATTATGCCAAAGTATTGGAATGTTTCACACATCTTTATGTGCAAAATGATAAAAGTCGCAATCTTTTGGCTAGCATTGATATTAATAATGTTACTGTAGTTGGCGACACACGCTTTGATCGCGTATTGAAGATTAAGGAAGATTCAAAGCAGCTTCCATTAATAGAAAAATTTTGCAGCAAAGAAGGTACGAATACCATTGTTGTAGGTAGTAGTTGGCCTGGCGATGAAGAGATCATCTTCCCTTGTCCATGCAAGATGATTATTGCTCCACACAACATAAGCGAAGACCGCATTCAAAACATTTTTTCAAAGTGCAACGGCAAAAATGTCTTACGTTATTCGCAACTCACCGAGTCCACTCCGTTAGAAACACTGCAAGTGGCAGATGTGCTTATAATCGATTGTTATGGCTTATTGTCATCCATATACAAATATGGAGATGTAACTTATGTCGGAGGTGGTTTTGATCACACTGGTATCCATAATGTTTTGGAGGCTGCCGTTTGGGGACGCCCTGTGCTATATGGACCAAACTATCATGAATATCAAGAAGGGGAAGAACTGATTGCTTTTGGCGGTGGAATCGAGCTTTCTGACGCCAATCATTTCCGTACTACTATGGACTTGCTACTAAACAACAAAAGCTATTTGCAAGACTTATCAGTCAAGGCTGCCGCCTATGTACGGAGTAAGACTGGTGCCACATACCGCATTCTCTCCGACATTGAGTCGTTGTTAGTCAAACTTGAAGAATGACGAGCAATGTATGATTGGGCATCATAGTCATTGCTAGAGTTTAAATTGTACCTAGCAAATTGTAAATGCTTTGGTAATAAGTAACAATATATTTTATTCAATAAAACAAAAACAATTATGACATTTTTAACTAACGAAAAACTTACAATCGTCGGCGCTGCCGGTATGATTGGTTCAAACATGGTTCAAACTGCTCTTATGATGGGCCTAACGAATGACATTTGTCTTTATGATGTATTCTCACCTGAAGGTGTTGCAGAGGAGATGCGCCAATGTGGATTTGGTGATGTAAAGATTACTGCTACTACCGATGTAAAAGAGGCTTTCAGTAATGCCAAGTACATCATTTCTTCAGGTGGTGCTCCACGTAAGGAAGGTATGACTCGTGAAGATCTTCTTGCAGGCAACTGCAAGATTGCTGAGGAATTGGGCAAGAATATTAAGACATACTGTCCTGATGTAAAGCAGGTTGTCATCATTTTCAACCCTGCTGATTTAACAGGTCTTGTTACTCTTCTTTATTCAGGGTTGAAGCCAGGTCAGGTCACAACTCTTGCTGGTCTTGATACAACTCGTCTTCAAAGTGCGTTGGCAAAGAAGTTTGGTGTTATGCAGAGTGAGATTACAGGTTGTGCTACTTATGGTGGTCATGGTGAGCAGATGGCAGTATTTGGTAGCAATGTAAAAATTGCAGACAAGGATCTTAGCGACATTATCGGCACTACAGAATTCCCCGAGACAGAATGGGAGCAGATGAAGAAGGATGTTACACAGGGGGGTGCTGCTATCATCAAGCTTCGTGGTCGTAGCTCATTTCAGAGTCCGTCATATCTTGCTGTCAGCATGATTCGTGCTGCTATGGGTGGTGAAAAGTTCAACTTCCCTGCAGGAACTTATGTAAATAACGATAAATATAACCATATCATGATGGCTATGGACACAAAATTTGAAAATGGTGTCTGCACATATAAGATGCCTGTCGGCACAACAGAAGAGCTTGCAAAGCTTAATGCAAGCTATGCTCATCTTTGCAAGATGCGTGACGAATTGGTTACTTTGAATATTGTTCCTGCCATTTCAGAGTGGAGCAAAGTTAATCCTAATCTATAATTCTTATGGCTCTTATCAAGTCTGTCAACGGCCTTACTCCGCGATGGGGTAAGGCTTGTTATTTTAGCGAGAACGCCACTATTGTTGGCGATGTTCAATTGGGAGATGAATGTTCGGTGTGGTTTGGTGCCATAATCCGTGGCGATGTAAATTGGATTCGTATTGGCAATCGTTGCAACATTCAGGATGGTGCTTGCCTTCATACTACTTATGAAACAGGCCCGATGATTATTGGGGATGATGTCTCCATAGGCCATCTTGCCTGTCTTCATGCCTGTACTATAAAGAAAGGTGCGTTAATAGGTATGCATGCCACAGTTCTTGATCATGCTGAGATTGGAGAGGGGGCAATTGTTGCTGCTGGTGCTCTTGTAATTGGAGGCACGAAGATTGGTGACCATGAGATTTGGGGCGGTATACCTGCGAAGTTCATCAAAAAGACTGCTCCCAACCAAGCAGAATGCTTTGCCGACCACTATGTGATGTATTCTAAGTGGTACTTGGGCGAATGAGCATAAAAAAAACGATAACGAAAACTAGTAAACTTTGCCATGATGGTGCATTATTAAATTTTTGAATCCACTCTATTATGACCATTTCCGACAAATTAGATCTTTTACGTCAAGAGATGAGGAAGGAAGGATTGAGTGCTTTTATCTTTCCTTCGCAAGATGCACATAATAGTGAATATACTCCCAAGCACTGGCATGGTAGGGAGTGGATTTCGGGTTTCTCCGGCAGTGCCGGCGTAGCTGTTGTCACCATGCATTCTGCTGCGTTGTGGACAGATTCACGCTATTTCCTTGTCGCAGCTGAAGAGTTGCGAGGCACAGAGTTTGAATTAATGAAAGATGGTCTTTCAAACACTCCTTCTCTCACTCATTGGCTCGGCTTACAATTAGCGGAGGATGATTCACCAGAGGTGGGTATTGACGGCTATTGCTGCACGCAGGGCGATGCAGAGAGAATGCGCAATGCTCTTCGTCATGAAGGTGGCATCACTCTTCGCACCAATCTTGACATTCTAGAGCGTATTTGGCATAATCGTCCAAGCATACCTGACGATGAAATTTATGTTCTGCCGTTGAAATATACTGGGCTTTCTGCAAAAGAAAAACTTTCTCTTATTCGTACAGAATTAAAACATCATCATGCTCATGGTACACTCATCTGTGCTCTTGACGAGGTGGCTTGGACGCTTAACATACGAGGAAATGATGTGCATTGTACACCTGTATTCGTGGCATATTTGCTCTTGGAAGGTGAGAATACAACGCTATTTATTGATGCTAAAAAGCTCTCTCCAGAGGTGCGCAACTATCTTACTTGTCAAGGAGTCCAAATTGATACTTACGAAAATATTGAGAAAGCTCTCACTCACTATTCAGAATATAATATTTTTCTAGACAAAGAGTGCGTCAATAGTCGGCTTTATGAGAAGGTTCATTGCCAAGAAGTACTTCATAGTCCATCTGTTGTACAGATGCTTAAAGCCATCAAAAACTCCTCTGAAATTTCCGGCATTCGACATGCCATGGTGAAAGACGGCATTGTCCTGACACAATTTTCACGTTGGCTCAAGGAGGGGCTAATAGACGGCGATAGCGAACTCAGCATTGATGCTCACCTATTGAATCTCAAACGTATACAATCTGATTTTCGTGGCATTTCCTTCGATTCCATCGTAGCTTATGGTCCCCATGGCGCTATCGTACATTATCAAGCGACAGAGAAGAGTAATTCTCATGTTGCTCGGCATGGGTTATTGCTTGTTGACTGTGGCAGTCAGTATCTTGACGGCACTACTGACATCACTCGCACTTATGCTCTTGGTGCTGTCAGCGATGAAGAACGGCGTGTTTATACCCTTGTCTTAAAGGCTCACATCCGTCTTGCTTGTGCTCGTTGGGTTGTAGGCACTTGTGGTACTCAACTAGATATCCTTGCACGTGGCCTCCTTTGGGATTACGGCTACCATTATGACCATGGCACCGGTCATGGTATAGGCTGTTTCTTGTCATGCCATGAAGGTCCTCATCAAATACGCATGCAACATCGTGGTGCTCCTTTGGTTGCGGGGATGGTGGTAAGCGATGAACCCGGTATTTATCTCGAGGGGAAGTTTGGTTGTCGATTAGAGAATCTTTTGCTTGTCGTTGACGATGGCAAAGGCATTCAAGGTGAGAAATTCTATCGCTTTAATACTCTCACCCTTTGTCCTTTTGATCGTGATTTGATTGATATTTCTCTTCTTAATGCTGATGAGCGTCAGTGGATAGATGATTACCATAAGGAGGTCTTTGAGACGCTTTCTCCTTATCTTGATGCTACTGATTGTGCTTGGCTCGAAAAAGCTTGCACTAAATTGTGACTTCATAAACCTCCCATATATTCACATAATAAGCAAGCAAAAAGCAAGAATTGTTCAGTTTTTCAATAATAATTTCTCGCTTGATTTTTTTGACTGTTTAGGATTTTCTTATGTTTTTTCTCGTTTTTAATTTTTTTCAAAGCCATTAATGACAAAACCGCATATATCACCTATTTCCAAACCATCCAGTACTCCCTCTATTTTTAACAGTTTATTCCCCATATTTTCCTTTCAACCGCAAGTTTGACTTTCCGCCATTGCAAGAATCAAGGGTTTGCGACAAGCAAATAATAACATCACACACATAAATCAAATGCTCTTTTAACAAAAGTCCTTATCTTTGCAAATAAAAACTCGTATAAAATCAATGATACACATCATAAAACATTTTCTCAAAAACTACCCATGGAGTAGTACACTTGTAGTTTTTATTTGGGTATTATCTCTAACACCTATATTCCCACACACTCCTCTTGACACAGTACAATTTATCGACAAGTGGGAACATATAGCAATGTATACTAGCACCGGAGTAATAGTTTGGGTAGAATATCTCCGAGCGCATAAGAGCATAAATAAAAGACAAATACTACTCTACGCAATTATCGCACCCTTTCTAATGAGCGGAATACTCGAACTATTACAAGAATACTGCACATGTGGAAAACGTAGTGGAGAATGGCTTGACCTACTTGCCAACACCATAGGCATCTTTCTCGCAGCAATTATAGGCTTTCTTCTTTCAAAAAAGTTTTACCCCAAACCTTAAAAGGATATCTTCGCAAAGAGCCATTATAGAAACGACTGTCACCTGTTAACTCACGACCTAAAAACAATGGCTTTGAAAATTCTTCGTCAATACTTTTCAGCTCTATCTCTGCCATAACAAGACCCTCATTGTCACCATAGAACTCATCAACCTCTATTATATGATTGCCTAAAGGCACAAGATAGCGTCGCTTATCGATGATACTCCCTTCACAAAGCAACATCATGTCATGAGCATCTTGCAGAGAAATCTCACGTTCCCACTCATAACGGCTTAAACCACCATCAGCAGAAGGACCTTTTATGGTGAGATACCCTTTATTGTCTCGAATGCGGATACGCACACTCCCAACACTAGAACTAAGCATATAGCCCTGGATGATGTGAGACGATGAAGAAGACAAATGCTTAAACTCGCCCTGAACAAGAAATTTTCTCTCTATCTCAAAAGACATTTAACTCATAATGTCCAAAGAGGCAAACATGAAGATCAGAGCGAGAATAATAAGCCCAACGATGATATACGTCACAACGGCATGACCTTTCTTCTCAGTTCTTGTTACTACTGTTTTCTCTCCCTTAATTTTCAATCTGTTACTCATAGTTGTATTTGTTTTAAGTAAAATATTTTAATTATATCAAAATGACTACATCATTGCACATTCATTTATCTAAACTCCCTCAGGAAACTCCATTAAGAAAGCTTTAATAAAGCCATCTATCTTGCCGTCCATAACACTATCCACATCACTCGTCTGAAAATTAGTACGATGATCTTTTACACGGCGATCATCAAAAACATAACTACGTATCTGACTACCCCATTCTATTTTCTTCTTACCAGCCTCTATCTTAGCCCTAGCCTCTTGACGCTTCTTCATCTCGCGGTCATAGAGTTGCGACTTGAGCAAACGCATGGCATTATTCCTATTCTCCAACTGCTTACGACTCTCGGTATTCTCAATCAAAATCTCTTCCTCCTCACCTGTGTCGGGATCTACATACTGATAACGCAGACGGACACCCGTCTCCACCTTGTTGACATTCTGTCCACCAGCACCACCACTACGGAACAAATCCCAACTGACTCGCGATGGATCAACATAGATTTCTATTGTATCATCAACTAAAGGTGTAACAAAGACACTGGCAAAACTCGTCATACGCTTACCTTGGGCATTGAACGGAGATACACGCACCAGACGATGCACGCCATTCTCACTTTTAAGATAGCCATAGGCGAATTCTCCCTCTATCTCCATAGTGACTGTCTTTATGCCTGCTTCATCACCATCTTGCAGATTACTTATAGTACACTTATAACCACCTGCCTCAGCCCAACGCATATACATACGCATTAGCATCGAAGCCCAATCTTGACTTTCAGTACCACCTGCACCTGAATTTATTTTCAGCACACAATCCATAGAATCCTCTTCATGACAAAGCATATTCTTCAATTCCAATGCCTCAAGAGCCTTTATTGCTCTATCATAATCGACATCAACTTCCTCTTCTGTAACCATTTCATCCTTATAGAAATCAAAAGCCAATTGTAATTCATCGGCAAGCATGCGGACATCAGCATAGCCATCAAGCCATTTCTTTATGAAACGTACCTTTTTTGTTTGCTCTTCAGCAGCCTTAACATCATCCCAAAAATGAGGATCTTGCGTGCGCAAATTCTCCTCCTCATACTCTATTTCCCGAGCATCAATGTTCAGATAATGACGAAGAGCATCGGTGCGTGTGAGAACATCTTTCAATTGGTCGCTTGTTATCATATAATATCATTCTAAAGAAAAATTGTTTTATCTCACCCAAGTCTCTGGATTGAGTTTGGCCGTACCCTTACGCAACTGGAACTGCAAGATATGGTCTGCACCCAATGTACCAAGTACTTGGCGAGTAGAGACATGCTGACCGCGGCTGACACTCACAGAAGCAAGATTGCAATATACCGAAATATAGTCACCATGGCGCACCATGACAACAATAGTGCCATCAAAACTGAAGACTGCACTTACCTCACCCTCATAGATAGAACGAGCATGAGCTCCAGCCTGACCTTGAATGTTGATACCTTTATTGTCGAGTGTGACATTTTTTAAACCTTCTACATTATATTGCCCAAAGTGGCTGACGATACGATAAGAACCTGTAATAGGCATTGGCAAACGTCCACGATTATGTTCAAAACTACCAGTAATCTTGGTATCATTCGTATTGAGCTTGAATGATGAAGCACTGGCCTCTGTAGCTCGTGCTTTCTCGGCAATAGCTTCGGCTTTCTCGGCAGCAGCAATAGCACGGCGAGCATCTGCTTCAGCTTCGGCACGCTTCGTTGCGTCTTGAGTAGAACGTGCAATAGCATCGGCATTACGCCTTGCCACATCTGCTTCTGCGGCACGACGGCGAGCCTCTTCTTCGGCAGCACGGCGACGAGCAGCAGCCTCCTCTGCAGCCTTCTTCTTGGCAGCTAACTCAGCAGCACGACGTTTTGCCTCTTCGGCAGCACGCTTGTGAGCTTTCTCCACCTCTATAGCAATAAGTTGGTCAATTTTTTTATTTAATTGTGCATTCTTCTTACGCTGCTCGGTAAGAACAACCTGTATCTCCTTCTGCTTGTTCTGCAATGATTTCACAACCTTTTGTTGCTCGCCTTTCTTTACCTGTAAGGTAGATTTCTCATCCTCATCTTTCTTGAGCAAGATATTACGTTCCTCCTTTGTGCGTTCAAGATGTTTTTTTTGCTCATCAACAACACCTTGTTCCTTTTTTACAGCCTCACCCTTCATACGCTGATAGGCGGCATATTCCTTCAAATAGCGTATGCGACGATACATCTCGTTAAAACTCTTAGATGACAAAATAAAGTTGAGATTGTTCCTATTACCTTGCTGACGTTGCATCTTACGCAATGAGCGGGTATACTTCGCCTTATGGTCTTGCAATTGCCGTTGCAACGAATCAAGGTTGTGCGTCAAACCGGTAATATGATTATTGATAGTATCTATGTCATGTTGCAACTGCACGATGTGTTTTTCACGTGCATCAATTTCACCATTAAGCACAATAAGATTTTTCAGACGCTTGCCTACATCAGCTTTTGTAGAGCGCAGTTCGCCCTCTTGTTGAGCGATGTCACGTTGTAATTTAGCCTTCTCCGACTTTAGACCCTTAATCTCATCCGTTTCCTCTACATTCAATTTTTCATTAGTCTTAGAAGAACTTTTTTTAGTAGAACTCTTCTTTTTATATCTACTTGAAGATTTACGCGAAGAAGTGGCTTTCTTCTTTGAGGTAGTCTTTGTTGTTGTAGTTGTCCGTCGCTTTTGTGACATTCCATCCTGAGGAACGCTAACAACAAGCAAAAATGCCAACACACAAATAAGTATCTTTTGTATTTTCATAATGATGTCAAACCTTTGATAAGGTCTCCAAAACTCACTTGTTCATATCTATCCGATACATTGGTACGACTTCCCCAATTCCCATCAGTGCTAACAGAAGACAATGTAACCTCGGCCTCAACATTCATCTTTGGAGTGCGAATACTTATGTTGTCTTTCATTGGGTAGGACGCGCCTAAAAGAGAAGCAAAATTGTCATATTGCCAAAGGAGTTCCGAAGTGCGGTTATGATCGTCTATATATGATATTACAGCCTTATTGATTTGCCCGTTTTTGTGATTTGTATTCCAAGAAACAGTCACACTAGACATAAGTTTATTTCTTGGTTTAGCCTCATCTTTTAATAGAATAATATCATTATCTTGTATTGTCTGAATCGCAAATTTTCTTAAGTCACTTTCTCTAAGCTCCTTTACATTTGGACAGAAAAGTTCATTCCAAAACATTGCTTGCAGAGTAAAAAAGCTGGCGCCAGTTGCTGAAAGAAAATCCAAATCTTCATATGCCACCTTTGTAAAACGTTTATGAAGACGGTCAATAGCCATTACATACTCAGGGGTAAGCTCAATGCGCGCAGCCTCCATAAATCCTAATGCTACCAACTGTATTTGTATGCAGTCATTGCGACGCATCTTCAAACTGCCAGAAAGCGTAACACCTTGCGTAGAAAATTTTATATTGGCAACAATGTTACCAGCATTACAAGCATTATCGGTAATCTTACGCAATTGCACGATGTCGCTAGTATTCTCCTCAGCCACTTGTCTATATTTAGCACTAGTGGCAATATGTTTTGATGACTTACACCCTATAAGCATGGCCACAAAAAATGTTGTCGCAAATAAAAATTGTAAAAAAATTACTTTTTTCATTATTTCTTACTTTTTTGAAACTTTTTAACATCGCCACCTGCACGCTTGATTTTGCGAATGAGCAATGTATATTGTTTCTTGCGCTCTTCTATATTGTCATATTCTTCTAAAGATCTATCGCTTTCAAGAATCTCAAGGGCCTTTGTCCAATACAGAATTGCAGACCATTCATTTTCCAACATAATATAAATATCACCTGCATGGTCATATATGGTAGCATCTGTACCAATAGAATCAACGGCAACTATTGCACGATCAATATATTTCTTTGCCCCCTCCAAGTTTTGTTGCTTGTAGAGAATCCAAGCATATGTATCAAGAAAAGTTGGATTACCCGGTTCTTTTATTACTGTCTGAAAACTCATATGCTCAGCCTTTTCAAGGTCACGATCTTCAAGCGAAAGGAAATAAGCATAATTGTTCAAGCAACCTATGTTATCAGACTTCCAATGAAGACACGAATCATAAGCCTCATACATCTCACGCATTAAACCTTTCTTTTGATACATATCACCAAGGATAGAATAAAAATCTGACACAAGATATGGATTACTCCCTTCGTTTATTGTACTTATACCACGTTGCAGGACATCAATAACTTGATCATCTTCGCCCTTTTGTAAATGAGCCAATCCTTCATAATAATAAAAGGACATATCTTCAGGGCAATATTGCTTAGCCTCAATAGATTGCTTTATCACACCATCGAAGTCTTTTTCTTCCCAAGCATATTCTATCAACTTAGCACGGATAGAAGCATTTGCGGGCTCTTCAAGAATTATGTTTTGAAAAATCGGTGTAATAGAGTCGCGTGGCATGTTTATATTTTCCATATATAGAGCATAAAGCGTTGCCAATGTTTGGTCATCTTGTGGTTGGCTTAATGCTGTGCGAAACATATTCATGATTTGGCTAGAGTCATTCCCATTCTTTTCATAATCTTCTATTGCAAGACGTACCAAATAGACACGTGTTTCGGAAGTAATAGTGTGATTGGAAAGCATCTTTTGCAAATAGGCTTCTTTTTCGTCTATTTTACCATTACGATCAAAATAGTGATACATAGATAACTGTGCCTGCAAATTATCGGGTTCTTGCGCCAACACTTCTTCATAGACACTACACGCCTTATTACTTTCTTCAAGCACCAAATAATAGTCACCTTTAGCCACTTTATAATTTAGGTCATTAGGATATTTTTCAGCTAAAGATTCTAGCTCATTCAAAGCCTCCTCGTGCTTATTTTGTGACATATAAAGATGATATTTACGCATTGAACGCATTTCTGTCTTGCCATCAAGAGTCTCTAATCGATTCAACGCATCTATTGCTTTGTCATATTTTTCTGCACGCTGAGCGAGCTCTACAATATACTCCAAAACATCGCCACGTTCATGGTCATTATCATAAATCTTCTCAAAGATTGAGATAGCCTTTTCGTAGTCTTCTTTCTTGATGGCTCTTTGTGCCTGTAGCTCCCGATAAAAATCGTTATCTGGTGCAAGGTGCACCACGTCTTCAAAATATCGGTTGGCAAGGCTATCGTTCTTCATGGTACTATAGCACTTTGACAAAAGATATTTCACTTCTGCCGAAGAAGGATCTAATATTTCGCATTCCTTAAGCAAATCAAAAGCCCCGGCAAACTCTTCCTTTTGAATTTGTCGTAATGCTTCCAAATACAAACTTTGGAAACGCATATCGCCTGCATTTATGCCGGTGATACAAAATAGGAATGCAATACAAAAGACTATTTTTCGCTTCATTGTTTACCCGTATGGCCAAAACCTCCTACACCACGTTCCGTCTCATCAAGCGTTTCAACAAGTGACCATGAGATCTGCTCGCACTTTGCAATCACCATCTGCGCAATTCGCTCACCATTACCCACAATAAAATCCTCTTGCCCAAGATTGATGAGAATAACTCCTATCTCTCCTCGATAGTCGGCGTCAATAGTCCCAGGAGCATTGGCTACCGTCACCCCATGCTTGAATGCTAACCCACTACGCGGGCGCACTTGTGCCTCATATCCTTTAGGGAGAGCAATGAATAGCCCTGTTGGAATAAGAACTCTTTCGCCGGGTTTCAATACTATTGGAGCATCTAGATTTGCTCTAAGATCCATACCTGCGCTTTGGTTTGTTGCATATTGTGGCAAAGCTTGTTTGCCTTTGTTTACGATGTTTATTTTAATCATTGTGTGCGTATGCTTGTAAATGTTTTGCAAATATAATTAAAATCCAACAATAACTCAATTAAAAAATTATAATACTAAGCCATAGTCGTAACTGCGAACTATTGAGTAATGGCATGTTTGAACATCCAATCAAGCCCTTCCGATGGGAATGGCTCAAGACATGCATTATAATGCGTTTTGCCCGGAAGGACAATATACTTAAAATCGCAGTTTCTCTTTTTCAGCTCTTCAATATATGGTGTCATGATAGTAGGTCCATATATTTGGTCTTTTTCGCCAATAGTCACACATATTGGGGTCTTCGATGCTTTTTTTAAATTTACGAACTTTGTCAGTTTTTTCAATTTTGGGCTACACACCGATGGCATTGCTGCAGCAAAAAAATGCGGATAATCTGTAATGAGCCTCCACACGCCACTTGCGCCAAACGACTCTCCGCAAACATACACGCGTTTGCTATCAACATCTTGATGGTAAACAATATAATCATCTAAAAAATCCTTCACCACATCGCTCAAATACTTTCCAATAGGTGCTTTATATTCGTTCCAATGGCGAACCTCTTCACATTGCGGAGCTAAAACAATGGCTTTGATGCCTACACTATCAATATAATGCGTAAGTTGTTGATATGCTTTGCCCTTAGTCTGTGTGGTATTATCGTGTCCACGAGCAGAGCGTGGATGCAGATAGAGCACAAGCGCACTTTTGCCTACCTTTTCTTGATGAAAACTTTTCTCTCTATATGGCATTCTCAATGCCCCTTTTTCGTAGATATATTCCTGTGCGCTCGCATTTATACTTCCTATTAGTAAAAAACAAAGTATTAGTATTTTTTGAACAACCATCATATTCTTTAACAATGTGTTTATATGATTTTAGAACTGATAACAACCCGACCACAAAATGGTACTTGCATCAATTATGCTGAGACATGAAGTGGATTAATTAATAAATACACCTTAAAACAATTTGTCAAAGATAACAAGTGTAACAAAGCCGAGTAGAAGAGCGTATGTGGCTTGTTTTTCATAACCATGAGCATGTGTTTCTGGAATCATCTCATCACTAGTGACATACAGCATCGCACCACCTGCAAAACCAAGCATGATAGGGAGAAGTATCAACGAGATACTACCTAGACCATAACCAAACATCACACCAACAACCTCGAGCAATCCTATTACAAATGCGATGATAAAAGTACGCAGTTTATTTACCCCCGCCAAAAGCAGAGGAGCAATAATGACCATACCTTCAGGCACATTTTGCAAAGCTAGTCCAAAACTTACCGACCAAGTGATGTTTTCCGTATTACTCATTGTCACACCGGCAGCAATACCTTCTGGCAACTTATGAATAGCAATTGCCATCACGAATAGCAAGACTCTATTGAGTGTTGCATTGTTGTAATGTTCTTCAGCATCAAGCCCTGTGATGTGGTGTAAGTGCGGTGTAACTAGATCAAGAACATTTAGAAATAATGCTCCGCCCATTACGCCAATGACCACGAGCCACCAAGAATCAGTCATTTCAAATGCAGGCAAAATCAGTCCTATTGCAGCAACTGCTAACATAATGCCGGCACAATAGCCAAGTATAGTATCATTAAACTTATGTGGTAGATGCTTAATTAAAAAACCTAATAAGCTTCCTATAACCGTAGCCCCACAAAGGCCTATAGCACTAATCCATACTTGCGACATAATCTTAATTGATATTTAACACATAAAAATGCATTCCATACAAGGAACTTACAAAATTAATACAAGGCGAGCGAAAAACAAAATAATTTATTATTTTAGGTTAAATTTTTAAGGAAAAAATGGGAGCAGAATCAACATACAAGTACAATATTAATAAAAGACCACAAATGCCTATTCTCTTTTCTGCCATTTACTCCACTTCTTCATGTCATTTCGGTTGTTTATTGATGAAAGAAAATTATTTGATAGTATTTCTATCTTTTTTGCAAACACGAAAGCAAGAATTGTTCAGCTCTTCCCTCATTTTTTTGCGAGAAAGAAGCAATATTTTCTAAAATCCTTTAGACCGCTAACTTGATTTTCTATCTTTGGAAAGACTTAAATGAGATAATCAAAAAATCAAACCATCCTTATGAGCTTCGCAAACCATCCTTATAGCCTTCACGACCTATCCTTATGGACCTCGCAAACCATCGCGTTGGGTGCTTACAACGCACACGATAAAGATACCTTATTAAGAAGATAAAATATCGTGCGTTTGACCACACAATAACGACAATTGACATATCTGCCAAACAAAGGATAAAAGGGCGACAATGTGCCTACGACAGAGGGACCAAGCTCGCACTTAATTTGCTAGCAGAGAGCACACCAAAGGTACTATCGCATGACAAAGCAACTTTCATATAAAACAGAGTTTATTATCTTATAAAATTATTCTTATCTTTGCATCAAAGAAAAAGTAAAATTAGCAATGTACGATGTAAATAAGATTCGGGAAGATTTCCCAATACTATCCCGCAAGGTTTATGATAAAC
Source organism: Prevotella sp. (assembly GCA_045617965.1). Classification (GTDB taxonomy): domain Bacteria; phylum Bacteroidota; class Bacteroidia; order Bacteroidales; family Bacteroidaceae; genus Prevotella. Next base: position 96,009 of record JAZLJQ010000014.1, on the reverse strand, counting down.
CTTTAATTTATTTAGACAATGCCGCAACTACTCAAAAGCCCAGATGCGTTATTGACGCCATCAATGAGGAGTATTATTCTGTCAACGCAAATGTGCATCGAGGAGTACATTTCCTTTCAATGGCAGCCACCGATCTACACGAAAAAGCAAGAAAAAAGGTGGCGATGTTCGTAGGAGCCGAAAAACCAGAAGAAATTGTTTTTACACGAGGGACAACAGAGGCTATCAACCTCATTGCATCTTCCTTTCATACATATTTAAATGAACCTAAAGCAGAAATTATCATTTCTACAAAGGAACATCATAGCAACATAGTCCCTTGGCAATTAAATGGTTTCACACTAAAACCTTTCTCTACAATAAGTGAATACGAAAAACTGTTCAATGCTCATACACGCCTTGTAAGCGTCACACATGTAAGCAATGTCCTTGGCGAAATAAGCCCGGTAGAAGAAATCATACGTATCGCTCACGAACATGGAGTACCGGTGCTCATTGATGGCGCACAGAGCATACCACATTTTCAAATAGATGTAAAAAAGATGGATTGCGACTTTTTTGTATTCAGTGGCCATAAAGTATATGCCCCAACCGGCATAGGAGTGCTTTATGGTAAGGAAAAATGGCTAGACCGACTGCCACCTTACCAGGGGGGGGGGGAAATGATAAAAACAGTCTTTTTTGAGAAAACCACATACGAAGACCTACCATATAAGTTTGAAGCTGGCACACCAGACTACATTAGCTCTAATGCCTTGGCTGTTGCGCTTGATTATGTAACCAAATTAGGGATGGAGAATATTCACCAATACGAAAAAAGTCTTACAGAATATGCTATTAAACGCCTAAATGCAATAGACGAAATGCATATTTTCGGCCATCCTGATGACGCTGTCATAAGTTTCCAGGTAGGGAAAATTCATCATCTTGACCTTGGGACACTCCTTGATCGTCTTGGAATAGCCATCCGTACAGGACATCATTGTGCACAGCCACTTATGCGGCAACTTGATGTTGAAGGCACAACTCGTGCATCATTCGGGTTATATAATACAACGGAGGAAGTCGATGCATTTATAGAAGGCATCCAAAAAATTCAAAAAATGTTTTAAAATTCAAGTAATAACACGCCTACTACTCCTCTCTTATTTCACAAACTAGAAATAATGAAACGAGGCTTACCAAAAGCATCATCTTTGATTTTAACAGCAGAAAAGCCAAACGACAAAAGCATTTTTTTTAATTCACTAACAAAACGTGGATTTATTTCAAATAATAACCGGCCACCCGACTCTAGGCTCTTCTTTGCCATAGTACTTATTGCACGATAGAAGATAAGTGCGTCATCATCTGGTACAAACAAAGCTTCTTCCGGCTCATAGTCAAGTACGTTTTGACTCATTTCTCCCCGCTCGCTCATGCATACATAAGGCGGATTGGCAATAATTAGTTTATATTTTTTTGAGGGAAGAAAATTTAAAGCATCATTTTGGGAAAAATTAATCTTTGCGCCTAAAGCATTTGCATTTTCTTTAGCTATTTCAAGTGCTGTTGACGAAATGTCAAAAGCATCCACTATGGCATCTCTATGAGCTAGGGCAAGCGAAATTGCTATACATCCACTACCAGTACAACAATCAAGTATGCGACCACCATCAAAATCTCTCGTTGCCAAGCCAACAAGTTCTTCCGTTTCAGGGCGTGGAATAAGTACACCTCTGCGTACGAAAAACATATGACCACAAAAATCCACCCTTCCAAGAACATACTGCACAGGCTCATTTTTTAGCAATCTTTCAAGAATGGATTGAAGGCGAGAATCATCAACAAATTCGTCCTTTCCTGCACAAATGTCTGCAAAAGAGAATGAGAAAAGGGTTTCAAAAACCAAACGTGCGATAGCATTAGCCTCGCTATAGGGGTAGATTTTTGAAAGGTGTTGACTAAAGGCTTTGCATGTCATGTAATTTGCGATAATAGCCGTTTTTCTGCAAAAGTTCCTCGTGAGTACCTCGTTCAACAATTTGTCCTTCATGAAGTACATAAATCTCATCAGCATTTTTAATTGTTGAGAGGCGATGTGCGATGGCAATTGTAGTACGCGATTTCATCAAATGCTCCAAGGCATCCTGTACAAGACGCTCCGATTCTGTATCAAGTGCACTTGTGGCTTCATCAAGAATAAGAATTGGAGGATTTTTTAGAATCGCACGGGCAATGCTTATACGCTGGCGCTGACCTCCTGAAAGCCGACACCCACGATCGCCAACAGGAGTATCGTATCCTTGCTCCATTGCCATTATGAAGTCATGAGCGTTGGCTATGCGTGCGGCATCTTCAACTTGTTGACGAGTAGCACTTTCTACTCCGAAAGCTATATTGTTAAATACAGTATCATTGAAAAGTATTGCCTCTTGATTGACATTTCCTATCAATGATCGAAGAGAGAGGATAGAAAGGTCTCTTATGTTCGTTCCGTCAATAAGAATTTCCCCATTTGTGACATCGTGAAAACGTGGGATTAGATCAACAAGCGTTGACTTGCCTGAGCCAGATTGACCAACAAGAGCAATAGTTTTTCCTTTTGGTATTTCAAAATTAATATTATGCAATACTTCTTTTTGGTCATTATAGCAGAAATCTACTCCACGAAAACTTATGCCTTCATTGATAGAGGATATTGTAATGGCATTTTTAACTTCACAAATATTGTTTTCAGCACTTAATATACGGTTGATACGTTCCATAGACGCCATACCTTTTTGGATGCTGTATCCTGCTTTTGAAATATCTTTCAGTGGCTGAAGTGTAGAATAGAGAATGACAAGATAATAGATAAAAGTACTTGCATCTATTGGCGAATGTCCCGAGAATATCAGTGTCCCTCCAAACCATAGAACGATAACAATCATGCATGTCCCTAAAAATTCGCTTACGGGGTGGGCTGCAGATTGGCGAATTGCCACTAGCATATCAGCATGACGATATTCGTTGTTTACATTTAGATAACGATTCATCATTTTCTTTTCCGCAACAAAGGCTTTTACAATACGGAGGCCTCCGAGTGTCTCTTCTATTTGCGAAATGCCCTCGCTCAATTTCTGTTGAACATAAAGTGATTTTGATTTAAGTTTCTTGCCGATTGCACCTATACCAAATGCAAGTAGTGGTACAACTAAAAAGGTAAACAATGTGAGTTGCCAACTTATGTAACACATTGTACCCACATAAGTGAGGATGAGTATTGGGTTTTTTATTAGAGCATCTATTGAGTTGGCAATAGATGAATTAACTTCATTGACATCCGACGTAACACGTGTTAGAATATCACCTTTTTTTTCTTCTGTAAAAAACGAGAGCGGTAAGGATAGGATTTTTCTATAAATACGATTTCTAATATCGCGAACAATACCCGTAGTGATAGGTACAAGAGTTGCAGACCCTCCAAAATAGGCAGCTGTCTTAAAAAGGGTCAGCATGGCCAAAATTCCTCCAAAGATAAGCATTGCTGTTGCGGGTGAAAAAGCATCAATCATTTGCTGTGAATAATAATAAGTATTATTTATGGCAATATGTTTGAAATCAAATTGTGTATTATTCCAACTGATAAAATTATATTTTGTTTGGTCAACTTTAAACAATATATTTAAGATTGGCAATAATAAAGCAAATGAAAATATGTTAAGCAAAGCACTCAACAAATTCATTACAAAAGTCCAAATGATATTAACACGATAAGGCCTTATATAGGCTTTCATTATCTTGAAGAATTCTCTCATATTAGTATTGATTACGACGACAAAGTTAGTGCAAGACAAGTGAAAAGAAAAATAATTTATTTTCTTAAAGTGTTTTCTATAAATTATAAAATGGTTATAAAATGGTATAAACTCTTTTTGGTAGCTACTATTTTGAGTGCTTTAAATTTCTTCTCTGGAATCTTTTTGCGTATCAATCAGTTGCATAGCTCGCTATACGCCTAATGACCAAATGTCATTTTATCATTTTTCATTATTTTTGGCAAAAATCTACTCAAAAACATTTCTGAAATCATCTCGATATAATTTATAGAACCCACCTTAAATGAATCTTTTCGCAAAAGGCAAAATTTTATTTTTAGTTTTCCGTAAAGGAAAATCCTCATTCTTTTATTAATTTGGCTTGCGAACTATGGGATAGCAAAAGACAAAGTCAAGGAAGAAGGCCTATAGGGCCCCATCGTAATATAGGAATACGAAACCATAGATAGTGGAAGATGGGGAAAAGAAACAAAATGAAATTTTCTTTTTTCCAAGCCTTGCAGTATCTTTGCATTTGCATAAAAAATAATAAATGTTAAAGAAACTTTTCATTGAGACATACGGCTGTCAAATGAATGTTGCAGACTCTGAAGTAGTTGCCGCTGTAATGAAGATGGCCAATTACGAAGTGTGTCAAACAATAGATGATGCTGATGCCATTTTTCTAAACACTTGTGCTGTAAGAGATAATGCAGAGCAAAAAATTATAAATCGCTTAAAGACACTTTCTATCAAATATCATAAAAATGCAGAAAAACATATCATCATAGGTGTGCTTGGCTGTATGGCAGAAAGGGTGAAAGAAGAATTATTAGAAAAACACGATGCCGACCTTGTTGTCGGCCCAGATTCTTATCTTCGATTGCCACAACTCATTGCAGAAGCAGAAATGGGACGGAAAGCTATTGATATTGAGTTTAGCCTTGATGAAACTTATCGCGACATTGTTCCAGAAAGACTTTGCACTGGAGTTATTGGTGGCTTTGTGAGCATTACTAGAGGATGTAACAATTTCTGCCACTATTGTATTGTTCCATATACCCGTGGACGAGAACGTAGTCGTGATATAGAAAGCATCTTGAGAGAAGTGGCCGATTTAAAAGAAAAGGGCTATAAAGAGGTGACGCTTCTTGGACAAAATGTTAATTCTTATGATTTTCAAGGCCTCAAATTTCCAGAACTTTTGAAAAAGGTGGCTCAAAGCCAACCCGAGATGAGAGTGCGTTTCACAACTTCGCATCCAAAAGATATGAGCAACGAAACACTTCGTGTCATCGCCGACGAAGCAAACATCTGTCGGCATATCCATTTACCATTTCAAAGTGGAAGTGATAAAATACTGAAACTTATGAATCGTAAATACAATCGTCAATGGTATTTAGAACGCGTGGAAGCCATTCGTTCAATTGTGCCAGAATGTGGATTAAGTACCGATGTTTTTGTGGGTTATCATGATGAAAACGAAGAAGATTTTCAAATGACAATAAGTTTGATGAAAGAGATACGCTTTGACTCTGCATTTATGTTCAAATATAGCGAGCGACCTGGTACGTATGCATCACGTAATTTACCAGATAACGTTGCAGAAGAGATCAAACTCCGTCGCTTATCAGAACTTATCAACTTGCAAACACAGATCTCTGCCGAACGCAATAAAGAAAGCATTGGGAAAGAATATTGGGTACTTGCAGAAGGATTCAGCAAGCGATCAAACAAACAACTCTTTGGTCGTACAGAACAAAACAAAGTTGTAGTATTCGACAAGGGAGAACATCGCATAGGAGAACTTGTAAGATGTAAAATTACATCTGTCACATCGGCCACACTATTAGGTAGTGCATTATAACAAAAAATTAAATTTGATTTTATTATATGATTTTGTCAATGACTGGTTACGGAAAGACAACCGTAATTTTTGGTGAAAAGAAAATTTATGTTGAGATAAAATCGCTCAACAGCAAAGCTCTTGACCTTTCCGTACGGATAGCTCCTACTTATCGTGATAAAGAAATGGAAATAAGGCAATTGATTTCCAACCGTTTGGAGCGCGGGAAAATAGACTTTTATATTTGGATAGTTAAAGAGGGGGGAGCAGGAGCTACTCCAATAGATGCTGCGATGGCAAATAACTATTATCATCAACTTAAGGATATTGCCTTGCAACTAGGAGTCACTGAGCCACAAGATTGGATGCATTTGCTCACTCGTATGCCAGACGTATTAATAAAACAAGATGATGATAAGGTCTCAAACGAAGAATGGGAAATTGTCAAAGAAACTATTGAAAAAGCTATAGAAGAATTGATAGAATTCCGCCGTCAGGAAGGTGCTGCACTTGAAAAAAAATTTAACGAAAAAGTTGATAACATTGAAAAGTTACTCGCTAGCATTGAACCTTACGAGAAGTCAAGAGTTGAAAAAATAAAAGCCCGTATCATAGATGGGTTGAAACAAATTCCTGAAATTCAATATGACCAAAATCGTTTAGAACAAGAACTTATCTATTACATTGAAAAACTTGATATAAGTGAAGAAAAACAACGATTGACAAATCACTTGTCTTATTTCCGAGAAACACTACAAAATGGCAAATCACAAGGCAAAAAGCTTGGCTTTATTGCCCAAGAAATGGGACGCGAGATTAACACCACTGGATCAAAAAGTAATCATGCGCAAATGCAGAATATTGTAGTAATGATGAAAGATGAACTAGAACAAATAAAAGAGCAAGTGTTGAATGTGATGTAAATATATAAAATACTAAAAACCTAAATAAGAATATGAAACAAGGAAAACTATTGATCTTTGCTGCGCCATCAGGAGCCGGGAAGTCTACCATCGTAAATTTCATTATGCACCAAGGGCTTAATTGTCACTTTTCAATCTCAACTACTACTCGTAAACGCCGTAGTAAAGAGCAAGATGGAGTAGATTATTTCTTTATCTCACAAGATGAGTTCAAACACCATATCATTATGAACGAATTCGTGGAGTATGAAGAGGTCTATGAAGGAGTGTTATATGGGACACTTAAATCACAAGTTGAAGCACAACTTGATCGAGGAGAGAATGTTGTTTTTGATGTTGATGTTAATGGTGGAATGGCAATAAAAAAGCATTATAAGGATAGAGCACTCTCCATTTTTATTATGCCACCGAGTAAAGAAGAACTTGTTCACAGACTTCTTTCAAGAGGAACAGACACTCCCGAAATAATAGAAGACCGAATGAAGCGTGTAGATTATGAAATATCACGAGCTAATGAATTTGACCATATTGTCATCAATGATAGCCTTGAACAAGCCGAGCATAAAATTTTTGAATTGGTGAAAAAGTTCCTTGATGAGTGAAAAGAGTAGGCATCTTCGGAGGTAGTTTCAATCCTATTCATATTGGGCATTTGCAATTGGGGAAAGCTTTTTTCAAACAAGCTTCTCTTGATGAATTATGGTTTGTCGTTTCTCCTATGAATCCATTGAAAAAAAATAATTACTTACTTGAAGATTATCACCGTTTGAAGATGGTCGAGATGTCTATTAAAGATTACTTAAAGACCGAAACAGAGCCACTTACCATACGCGTCTCTGACTATGAGTTTCATTTGCCTCGACCATCTTATATGATTAACACTCTCAATAGTATTGTTAACGACAATCCTACTATAGAACCCGTATTGCTTATTGGAGAAGATAATTGGAATCGATTTCCACAATGGTACAAAGCCGATGAAATAGTATCTCATTTCCAAATTTACATATATCCTCGAAAAAAAAATAGAGATTTACAACCCTCAAATCATAAGAACGAAATAGATTGTTCACCATATTTTTTACATAGTGTCCCTCTATTGGATATTTGCAGTACTGACATTCGTCATCGAATAATTAATGGTGAGAACATTTCCGAAATGGTAACACCATCTGTGGAAGAGTATATTGTTCACTATGGCCTATATCGAAATTTGAAAAAATTTGATTTACTCTGATACAAGGCATCATTAATAAACTTGTAACACATGAAAAAACTCAGCGAAGAAGATATGATACTAAAACTTTCTGCAAAATGTTCCATTGCAGAATGTTGTTCCTATGACTTGCGTCAAAAACTAATTCGTTGGGAGGCAGATAAAGACACCCAAGATAGAATCATAAAATTATTGCAAAGTGAAAAATATGTTGATGATAAGCGTTATACAAGGGCATATATAAACAATAAACTTACGATTGATCATTGGGGACGCATAAAAATTGAACAAGCTTTAATGCGAAAGCATATTTATCGAGATATTTTTGAGCCTATTTTCACTGAAGTTGATTCATTCGACCAAGAGGAAACACTTAAATCACTACTTGCGTCCAAATACCCGACCATAAAAGGTAAAACTGAATATAACCGAGTAAACAAATTGATTCGCTTTGCGTTGCAACGAGGTTTTACGCCAACTATGATACATAAGTGTCTAAAAGATATAAATTTGAAAGACAATGATTACTATGGAGATTGATTATAAAAAACGTGCAAAAGAATTGTTTTTTAGTGGTTTCAATTGTTCACAAGCAGTCTTTTGCACTTTTGCAGAAGACTACAATATACCCGAAGAACTAGCCTTGCGCTTGTCTGCTTCTTTTGGTGGTGGTATAGGACGTATGCGCGAAACATGTGGCGCTCTTTGTGGTATATGCATACTTGCAGGTTTGGAAGCAGGGCAAACCCAAGGAGACGACCAAGAATCAAAACATATAAATTATGCTCTTGTACAAAAATTCTTCCAACAATTTCAGCAAAAGAATGGGGGTACCCGTTGTGCAGAGTTATTAAAATTGAGAGAAGAAGAAATAAAAGCACATGATGCTCAGCCTACGCAACGTTCTATAGAATATTATCAAGAGCGTCCATGTTTAAGGATGGTAGATTCTGCTGTTGAAATTTTTCAAGAGTATAAAAATGGAAAAAGCAATAGCAAAAAAAAAATATAGAGAAACATTATGCTACTTTTTCATAGCAAAACAACTTTATATTCAAAAATAACATTATTTTTGCATTCTTGAAAAACAAACAACAATACCACACATAATACAAAGATCAAATATGATGGACAAATTAAGTTATTCATTGGGAATAGGCATCGGTCAGCAATTATTGGATATGGGATTAAAAGGAGCCTTGAAGATAGAAGATTTCAGCGCTGCCATTACTGATATTCTTGCAAACAAAAAATTGCAAATAAGTAATACTGAAGCACAAAAGATTGTACAAGACTTTTTCAAGCAATTAGAACATGAACGCACAGAACAAATGGAAAAGCAGGGCGCAAAAGCAAAAGAGGATGGAGAAAAGTATTTAAAGGAAAATGCAAAGAAAGAAGATGTCATTACTTTGCCTTCAGGACTTCAATACAAGGTTATAAAAGAAGGGACAGGCCGTCAGCCTAAGGCTACGGATAAAGTAGAATGTCATTATGAAGGCTTTCTCATAGATGGAACCGTATTTGATTCTAGTGTACAGCGTGGACAGGCAGCTACATTTCCACTCCATGGAGTCATCGCAGGATGGACAGAAGGGCTTCAACTTATGAAAGAAGGTGCGAAATATCGCTTTTTTATTCCTTATATGTTAGGCTATGGATCCCAAGGCGCAGGAGGAATGATTCCACCTTATGCTACACTTATCTTTGATGTAGAACTTATAAAAGTATTATAACTCAATTCAATAATAAACTAATAAACAGTACACAAATTATGAAAAAGATTTTTGGAATTTTAATTGCAAGTGCTATCATTTTATCTTCATGCGAAAATGGAGCTATAAATGCAAAACTTAACGATGAAGTAGACACACTAAGCTATGCTATGGGTATGAATCCAGCCAATGGATTGAAAGAATACATTACAACTCAACTTGGCATTGACTCCACAAATATGGATGATGTACTAAAAGGCATTAAAGAAGTTATTAATGTTGGTTCAAGCGAAAAAGACAAAGCTTATCTACAGGGAATTATGCTTGGCATACAACTAAAACAAATGTTTAGTAGCATCAACCAACAGATTGTAGGCAATGATTCTATTGAAGTACTAAAAAAGAAACTTTTCATGGCAGGTTTCCTTGCTGTAGCAAAAGATAAAAAAACAAAACTTTCAAAAGAATTTGTAGCAGAAAAACTTGATTCTCTCATGAAGAATGTTCAAACTAAACACATGGAGAAAACTTATGGAAAGAATAAAAAGGTTGGCGAGAAGTTTCTCGCAGATAACGCAAAGAAAGAAGGCGTCATCACTCTGCCTTCTGGTGTACAATATAAAGAAATAAAGGCCGGTAATGGTGAAAAGCCTATTGATGGTGATACTGTCACTATTAAATATGAAGGCAAAACTGTCGATGGCAATGTTTTTGACTCCACATGGGACAGAGAAGATGGTATTGAAATGAAGATCGGTCAAACCATTCCTGGTTTTACAGAAGCCTTAAAACTGATGCCTATAGGCTCTATTTGGGAAGTTTACATTCCACAAGATCTAGCTTACGGTTCGCAAATTACTGGTAAGATAGAGCCATTCTCAACTCTTATCTTCAAGATTGAACTCATTAATATCAAGAACGCTGAATAAAAGTATTTTGAAATGAGACAACTGATATCATTTGTACTTTCTTTAATTGCCTTTTGTACTGTTTCTGCTCAAACTACACTGATGACAGAGAGTGACTCTATCAATTATTCTGCAGGAATGATGATTGGTCAAATGATGAAAGAAACTATTGATATGCGCACTATTCCTGCTATAAAAAGTGATCTAAAAGATTGTTTCAATGAATCTATATTTTACCAAGGAGTTATCGCATTACTGAAAGGCGACGAAAGTGTTTTAATAAAAGATTCTGCCATAAGTTATTTCCATCACAGGGTGATGGAAATTCGTGAAGCACAAATTGCAGCAACGAAGAAAGAAGGTGCAGATTTTTTAGAGAAGAATGCCAAAACAAAGGGCATAAAAGTCCTTCCTTCAGGTTTACAATATAAAGTTCTAGTCAAAGGTAATGGAGCAATTCCTACAAAAGACGATACTTGTATAGTGAAATATGAAGGACGCTTAATCAATGGCAATGTTTTTGACTCAAGTTACAAACGCAATCCGCAAACTACAGAGTTTACACCTTCACAAGTAATCAAAGGATGGACAGAAGCTCTTACGATGATGCCTGTCGGCAGTAAGTGGCAACTATTTATTCCACAAGAATTGGCTTATGGTGAACGCGAGACAGGAGAGATCCCTCCTTATAGTACATTGATTTTTGACGTAGAACTTGTTTCTATAAAAGTAAAAAAAGACTAAATAATATGGCTAAAGGAAATCAAAAGATAGACAACCTCGACCGTCAGATTCTAAACATTTTATCGAAAAGTGCGCGCACACCATTTAAGGATGTTGCAGAACAATGCGGAGTGTCAAGAGCAGCTGTGCATCAGCGTGTTCAACGCATGATAGATGAAGGTATAATTTTGGGCAGTATGTTCATTGTCAATCCAAAAAGTGTAGGCTATCTCACTTGCGCTTATATTGGCATACAACTTAAAAGTGGGAAGACACAAAAAACTGTCATTACAGAATTGCAAAAAATTCCTGAAATTGTAGAATGTCACTTTACTACAGGTCCTTATGCCTTATTGATGAAGATTTATGCACAAGATAATGAGCATCTTGTAAATATTCTTCGTGAAAAGGTATATCAAATTCCTGGTGTTGTTTCAACAGAGACATTCATTTCTTTTGAACAGAACATCATGCGTGAATTTCCAATAGATAAAGTATAAAAACAGATTTTATCAAAAAACATAAAATCATATAACATGGTCGGATTCGATTGGAATAAACGGCTTACAGAGATATACGGGGTGTTTCCTGAAGGAAGGAAACGTCCCGTTATCGGTATAACAGGTAATTTTGGAGATAAGGGGTGTGAATTGGCTACACCTTATTATAAATCGGTAATAAAAGCAGGTGGTGTACCTATAATAATCCCTCCATCAGAAGATACAGATGTTATTATTTCAACTCTTAAGCATGTTGATGGACTATTACTTAGCGGTGGCGGTGATGTTAATCCACGCTACTTTGGCGAAGAGCCGTCTCGTATGTTACATTCTATTAATGCCGAGCGTGATTTGCCAGAAATACTCGCAGTTCAATTGGCATATAACAGACAAATTCCTATTCTCGGCATTTGCCGAGGCATACAGGTGCTGACATTGGTGCTTGGTGGTAAAATACATCAAGATATCAACCATATTTATGGTGTACTGAAACATTCCCAAGATTTAAGTCGTCACTGCGAGAGCCATAGTGTCGGCATCGTTGCTAACTCAGAACTATTTTCTATCTATAAAAAGAATCGCATAGATGTGAATTCGTTCCATCATCAAGCCGTCTGTGATGCTGGTACCAAACTTAAGGTTACTGCGACATCTGCAGATGGCATTATTGAAGCCGTTGAGAGTATTGAGCATAAGCCTATTATGGGAGTACAATGGCATCCTGAATGTCTTGAAAGTGGTGCAGTCATATTTGATTGGTTAATCCGTCAAGCCGACCTTTTTAGCCAACAGAAGACTATACATGAAAAAGTGCTGACACTTGACACTCATTGTGATACACCTATGTTCTTCCCACAGAATATTGATTTTTCACATCGTGATAGTAGGATTCTTGTTGATCTTCATAAGATGGAAGACGGGCGACATGATGCTTCCATCCTAGTGGCATATCTTTCTCAAAAGCAGGACATTGGCAAGACTTATGCTGATAATATTTTAGATAAAATAGAAGCCATGGTTGATGCTAATAGTAAATATATACGCATAGCACGCACGCCAACAGAACTTTACCTAAATAAACGAGAAGGACTGAAGTCTATAATGCTAGGAATTGAAAATGGGAAAGCACTTGACGGAAATACTTCTAATGTTCATCATTTTGCTAATCGTGGTGTAGTTTATATCACTCTTTGTCACAATGGCGACAATGATATCTGTGATAGTGCTCGTGGAGAAAACACTCATAATGGCATCAGCCTACTAGGTGAGAAAATAATCGAAGAGATGAACGCCTGTGGTGTTATGGTTGATCTTTCACATGCCAGCGAAAAAAGTTTTTTTGATGCTATTCAAATGAGTAAAACGCCAATAGTGTGTAGCCATTCTTCATGCCGTGCTCTCTGCGATCATCCACGAAATCTTACTGATGAACAGATGTATGCTTTGGCAAAGGCTGGAGGAGTGATGCAAGTTACTGCATATTGTGGATTCTTGAAAAAGGATGGTGAAGCATCAATCATTGACCTTATGGATCATCTTGATCATGCTGTAAAAATCATGGGCATAGAACATGTTGGTTTGGGCACTGACTTTGATGGTGATGGAGGGATAAGTGGTCTCGCCGACTCTTCTGAGATGCTGAACTTTACAAGACATTTACTTCTTCGTCGCTATTCTATTGAGGACATTGAAGGTATTTGGGGGCGCAATTTCCTTCGCATAATGGATGAAGTACAAGCTTTTGGAATAAAATGCAATTGACCTGTAAGTTATATAGGTTGTAAACTTTCATTTTACATTCCCAATAGGCTAATAAAAAATCTAAGTGAGCAATGAGAATATTAGATGATAAAAAACTTAAAAGAAATAAGGCAAATCGCAAGTTTTGGATATGGGGAACTTGTGTAATCATTATTGTTGCACCTGTTTTTTTCTATTATTATCCTCTCCGTCAAGCCGATATAATTGGATCTACAAATAAGGATAATGTTATAGAAATTGATAGTGTATCTATAAAAAATGCATCTCTTTTTAATAGCGATAGTGCTTTTTCTTTTTGTGAGAAACAATGCAGTTTTGGACCGCGTGTAATGAATACTCCTGCTCATGATGCTTGTGGTGATTATATTGCTAATAAGTATAAAGAATACGGATGTACCGTCATTGAGCAACCATGTGAACTCAAAGCATTCGATGGAACTATTTTAAAAAGTCGAAATATCATTGCAAGTATACATCCACAAGCAGAAACACGCATACTTCTTTGCGCTCATTGGGATAGTCGCCCATGGGCTGATAATGACCCTATAAAAAGCAATCGCAAAAAGCCTGTAATGGGTGCTAATGATGGTGCATCAGGAGTTGCTGTGATGATAGAAATAGCACGAACACTTACACTCATCGCAAAAATTGATTCATCACTTCTTCCTGCAGATTTTGGTATAGATTTCATTTGTATTGATGCCGAAGATTTCGGCATTGATGAAGATGAGAGTAGTTGGGCCCTTGGTGCCCAATATTGGGCAAAAAATCCTCATATAGAAAGTTATCGCGCTGAGTTTGGTATCTTATTGGATATGGTCGGTGGCAAAGATGCGCATTTCTATCGCGAACAACTTTCCGACCATTATGCTTCATGGGTTGTTGATAACGTATGGGAACTTGCTACTACCATAGGTAATGATGCTTACTTCATCAATGCGCCTGGTGCGATTGTTACAGATGACCATAAGCCTATAAATGAGATTATGGGAATACCTACAATTGATATTATTTCCTATTATCCTAATTGTCAACAAAGTGGGTTTGGACCGACATGGCACACCACTCATGACACTATGGACGCTATCGATCGTAATGTGCTACGTGCTGTTGGCGGAACTCTTATAGTTGTCCTGCTTCAACAAGCAGCACAGCACGCTCAATCATCTTATCTTCAGGATCGTTAGAATCAAACTCTTTCTTCAAGTTAGCTCCAAAAACACTTGCGAATGTCTGCCAAAAAGCAGCGCGCAATGGACCTAGGAATGCCTTTATGATATCGTATGATGTAGAGTTACACTCTCGATAGATGAGCTTTATTAATATCTTTCCTTGTGAGTATGATAACCGTTTGATTCGTGGTGTATATTCTTTTTTAACACTTTTTTCCACATACTTTATATGTGCATCACGCTCTTTTTTACTCGGTAACATCTGCATATATTCGTAGGTTTCTATAATTATGGCTTTTGCCTCTTTTGCTAGTGGAAGCACCTTTTTCACATTATATACGATTTTATCGTACTTTTGTTTTTCTTTTTTTGATGAAAATGTCATTTTTGGGAAAACATAAACATTATTCATCTCTACATATTGTATGCTATCATTGCCTTCAAGATACTTACCCACTCGCACCATAGGCACAAATGTCGGCGAATCCATGTCTACAGGCTTATCTTCCGCATGCACCACATTTTGCGCTCTTGCACAAAGTGGCATATAAAGACATAAGACAATAAAAAAGCGTATGCGTTCCACTAATACAATTATTTTCTTACTACTAATATATTCACCATATCCTTCGTAATTTATTTCTAGCCACATTTCACAAAGAGCAGGCACTTATAATTTGTGAAATGCAAATATAGATACTAATAATTAAACAAACAAAATTTACATCTCATCAAAACGATTTCTCTTTAAATCATCTCAATATAATTTATTGAACATACCTATAATAATTAAGAAATAAAATTGTATTTTTGCAAATAGAAAAACTAAATAATCAATAATTAACCCACTAAAACAATGATTGACGGATGCTATAAACTTTCTTGGCGCGAGCGTATTAGTTTTTGTTCGGGCGACTTGGCACAAAATGTCATTTATCAAACCATCAGCATTTGGCTATTGTTTTTCTATACAAATGTCTACGGTTTAACACCTCGTGATGCCACGATAATGTTTCTTGTGGTAAGAATCATTGATGTCATTTGGGATCCTGTTGTCGGAACATTTATTGATAAGTCAAACCCTCAATGGGGAAAATATCGTTCTTGGTTAATACTTGGTGGTATTCCGCTTGTTGGATTTGCTATGCTTTGCTTTTGGAATCGATTTAGTGGCTCGCTCTTATATGCCTATATTACTTATGTCGGTTTGAGCATGTGCAATACACTTGTAGGCGTACCTTATGGTGCGCTTAACTCTTCGCTTACACGCGATACACATGAGATAACAATTCTTACAAGCGTACGAATGATTTTTGCCAATTTTGCTGCACTTGTAGTAAAAACACTTCCACTAGTAATTGCATTATTCGCACCAAAAGTACTTGATGAAAAGACAGGAGAATTGGTAGCGAAATATAATATACCCGAGGCTAGCGACGCATGGTTTGCGACAATAAGTATTTTTGCCATTGGCGGTCTAGTTCTTCTTATCTATTGTTTTTCAGAAACTAAAGAAAAAGTTGTAATGGACAAGGCAGAAGCAAATAATGTAAAGGTGAGCGATGTTTGGATGGAATTTCTGCGTAATAAACCATTGAGGGTATTAGCTTTTTTCTTCATCACTGCATTCACAATGATGAGCGTCAGCAACGCTGCTGATTCTTATTTTATGTCGTATAACATTGGTGCCAATACATTTATGACAACTATCTTTATGTGGTTGGGAACAATACCAGCATTTATATTCATGCCACTAGTGCCATCAATAAAACGAAAAATAGGGAAGCAGGGTATGTTCAATGTATTCTTGTCTGTTGCCATTATCGGAATGATAATGATGTACATATTCGTGACTATTCCCACTACAAAATCTATCTTTTGGTTACTTTGTGTGGCACAATTTGTCAAAAGTACAGGTGTTATCGTTGCCACTGGATACATGTGGGCTTTAGTGCCTGAAGTTGTGACCTTTGGCGAATATAACACAGGACGTAGAATCTCAGCAATTGTAAATGCTCTAACAAGCCTATTTTTCAAGGCAGGAATGGCGCTTGGGGGTGTAATACCGGGATTTGTACTCGTTTGGGTAGGCTTTAATGCAAAGACACCTACACAGTCAGCTCTTGCTGAACAAGGAATACTTTGGCTTGTGACTATAGTACCTGCTTTGTTATTGCTTCTTGGCATATTCATTATAAGTAAATATGAACTTACTGATAAAAAGATGGATGAAATAAATTATGAAATAGAAGCCAAGAAAAGAAGGGAAAATAATTAAGTGTCTTAGGTCTCACATATTTAGATTTTATAACTCACAATCATGCAATACAGTTCATCATCCGATCAAATAACCCGCGATTATTTTGACTCGTTACTATTAGAAACTCGGTATATAGATTCGTCATTACCATCGACAAAGGTAACAATATTTGGACAAGAGTTTCGCACACCAATAATGACCGCAGCATTGTCACATTTAGGTAATACAACACCTAATGGGATGACTATTTACGCCAAAGGTGCAAATCAAGCTGGTGCTATGCATTGGGTTGGAATGGGAAGTGAAGAAGAGCTTAAAACTATCGTTTCAACAGGAGCCAAAACAATAAAAATCATAAAACCACATTCCGACAATGCAGAAATATTGCACAAGATTGAGCATGCTACTCAAAAT
This sequence comes from Prevotella sp., assembly GCA_045617965.1. GTDB lineage: Bacteria > Bacteroidota > Bacteroidia > Bacteroidales > Bacteroidaceae > Prevotella. The sequence goes on along the minus strand of JAZLJQ010000014.1, from coordinate 78,792 downwards.
GGTTGTATAGCTGTTGGAATGGATATTGACCATGCCTTCAATGCTTGCGGAGGATATGATGAGGTTTTGGGACTGAAAATGAAAGCAAAATCGCAAGTTGAGATTGCGGACTTTGTGAAAGCAACAAAAGTACCTTTCATTGTAAAAGGAGTATTGAGCGTAAAAGATGCTAAAAAATGTGCCGAAGTAGGATGTGCAGGTATTGTCATTTCTCATCACCATGGAATGATGCCATATTCCGTAGCACCTCTTATGCTTATCGAAGACATTGTTTCAGCCGTAGGCAAATATTTGGACATCTTTGTAGATTGTGGTATAGAAAGTGGTGCAGATGCTTATAAATGCCTTGCGTTGGGAGCAAAGGCTGTATCTGTAGGTAGGCATTTGATTCCATTTCTCCATAAGGGAGCAGATGCCGTTGCCAATCGAATAAATGAAATGACAGCTGAGTTAGCTGGTATCATGGCGCGAACAGGAGTAAAAAATCTTGACGAAATGGATTCGTCAGTTATTCATAGGAGGAATTTTTAATGTTGCTTGGCATTTCATCATCACTTTCTCATCATTCGCCAAAAGAATGGGCACAAAAGCACAAATCACTTGGATTGAAGTGTGTAAATTTTCCTGTTGATTTCATGGCAGGAAAAGATATCTTTATGGCATACAAAAATGCTGCCGATGAAGTTGGACTCACAATAGCAGAAGTTGGCATTTGGCGCAACACACTAGCTGCTGATCAAATAGAACGAAAAAAGTGGATTAACTATGCTGTCGGGCAGCTTCGTATGGCAGATAAGATAGGGGCAGTATGTTGTGTGAATGTAGTAGGCACACCTTATGGCCCTCGTTGGGATGGTGGATACAGAGAGAATTTTAGTAGGGAACTCTGGAATATGGCAGTAGAAATGATTCAAGAAATTATTGATACTGCACAACCAATACATACAAAGTTCTGTATAGAGTCTATGCCTTGGATGATTCCAAGCTCTCCTAATGAATACTTACAATTAATAAAAGATGTTAATCGTTCTCAGTTTGGCACACACCTTGATATTGTGAATATGATAACCTCTCCAAGGCGTTATTTCTTTAATGATGAATTTTTAGAAGAATGTTTCGTCAAGTTGAAGGGAACTATCTGTAGTTGCCACTTGAAAGACATCCGTCTTAAAGAGGAATACACATTTCAACTTGAGGAATGCGCATGCGGTCAAGGCTCGTTGAACATTCGTAAATATATAGAACTTGCAACAAAAGAGACCTCCAATATGCCAATGATTATTGAGCATCTCTCTAGCGATGAAGAGTATATTGCAAGTGTTGATTATGTAAAATCATACTTGAATTCATAGGCATTAGGCTCTAGTTATTTGAAAAATTTTTGATTGAGATAATTATGATTATAATTTCTCATTTTCACAAATCACAACTTAAATATTATTATTTTACATGAAAGCATTATTTATTGGTGGCACAGGAATTATCAGTTCGGCCATAACGCGTTTTGTAGCACAGATGCCAGAATGGGAACTATATTTACTCAATCGTGGTACACATATTGATGAAGTGCCCATAGGGGTGCATAATCTCATTGCTGATATTAATGATGAGCAAACAGTAAAGCGGCTTATTGATGGGATGCAGTTTGATGTTGTTTGTGATTTCATTGGATTTGTTCCACAACAAATAGAGCGTGATATTCGGCTATTTAGCGGACGCACTCATCAATATATATACATCAGTTCTGCCTCTGCATACGAAAAGCCGTTGTCCTCGCCTTATATTACTGAGGGAACTCCGACAAAAAACACTCATTGGGAATATTCTCGAAACAAAATTGCTTGTGAGGAATTACTTTTGCAACAGTTTCGCGCAGAAGGCTTCCCTATCACTATCATTCGTCCGAGCCACACTTATTGTGAACGCGCTGTACCGGTAGCTATTCATGGTAAAAAAGGTTCATGGCAAGTATTAAAGCGTATGCTTGATGGCAAACCAATTATAATTCCTGGTGATGGGACTTCACTTTGGACTCTCACCCACAATACAGACTTTGCAAAAGCATTTGTAGGGTTGATGGGCAACATTCATGCTATTGGCGAAATATTTCAAATTACTAGTGATGAAAATCTCACTTGGAATCAAATACATAAAATTATTGCTGATGTTCTTGGTGTTGAGTTGAAGGCTTATCATATATCTTCTGATTTTCTTGCCACAGTAGGCAAGCAATATGAACTTGAAGAAAATCTCATTGGGGACAAAGCGAATACTGTCATTTTTGATAATACAAAATTGAAACATGCCGTGCCGGGATTTGTTGCAACAATGCGTTTTGATCAGGGTGTGCGTTTAGTTATTGACCATATCTTGTCTAATAAAGAATTGCAAGAAGAAGACTTTGAATTTGATGCTTGGTGCGATCATGTTATTAACACTTTGGAACAAGCAAAACAGACTCTTTTATGAAAAAGATCATATTATCTTATATTGTTTTCACACTATTATGTTTAGTCTCGTGTGGACAAAAAGAGAAAGGCTCATCGGATCTCTACAACTATAATTCCACTAGTTTTTGTAATAATGATACCATAGCGGTTGAAGAGAATTCAAATGTAGAAGATAAGGAAATGGAAACAACCCTTCCCTCATCTTCATCGTCAAATCATAATGATAACGATGACGACAATATGCGCCACTTTGATCCTGTATCAGAAGATGATATGGATGACAACGGAATGTCACGTTTTATGGAAGCTAATGACGACGAGGGTTGGTATTGAACCACTTTGCGTGTCACCTTTTCTTCAAACAAAAAACAGATTTTAGACAAAAAAGGGGAGCCTTTGTGGCTCCCTTTTTTGAACTATTATAGAATTAAAGCTTTGGGCCGGCACAAACAAGTGCCTTGCCAGCTTCATTATATTCGTATTTCTTGAAGTTCTTTATGAAACGGCTTGCAAGATCTTTAGCCTTCTCTTCCCATATTGCTACGTCAGTATAAGTATCGCGAGGGTCAAGGATTGCAGGGTCAACAGCTGGGAGTTGTGTTGGCACTTCAAAATCAAAGAAAGGAATCTGTTTAGTAGGAGTGTTCTTGATACTCCCATCAAGGATTGCATCAATAATACCACGTGTATCCTTTATTGATATACGCTTACCCGTACCATTCCAACCTGTATTTACAAGATAAGCCTTTGCACCACTCTGTTCCATGCGCTTTACCAACTCCTCTGCATATTTTGTCGGGTGCAATTCAAGAAATGCCTGACCGAAACAAGCCGAGAATGTAGGAGTAGGCTCTGTGATGCCACGCTCTGTTCCAGCCAATTTTGCTGTAAATCCTGAAAGGAAATAGTATTTACATTGTTCAGCTGTAAGAATGCTTACAGGAGGCAATACGCCGAATGCATCTGCTGAAAGGAATATAACATTCTTTGCTGCAGGACCATGAGAGATTGGCTTTACTATCTTCTCAATATGATGGATAGGATAAGAGACGCGAGTATTCTCTGTAACACTCTTGTCTGCGAAATCAATCTTACCATTTTCGTCAACAGTAACATTTTCTAGCAATGCATCGCGCTTAATAGCATTGTATATGTCTGGCTCTGCTTCTGCATCAAGATTAATGACCTTTGCATAGCAACCACCTTCAAAGTTAAAGACACCATTATCGTCCCATCCGTGCTCGTCATCACCGATAAGCAGACGCTTAGGGTCCGTAGAAAGTGTAGTCTTACCTGTCCCGGAAAGGCCAAAGAAGATGGCAGTATTCTCTCCATTCATATCTGTATTGGCAGAACAGTGCATTGCTGCTATTCCCTTAAGAGGTAGGAAATAGTTCATCATTGAGAACAAACCTTTCTTCATCTCACCACCATACCAAGTATTAATGATTACTTGCTCTTTACTTGTAACATTGAAAACTGCAGCAGTTTCTGAGTTAAGACCTAATTCTTTATAATTCGTAACCTTTGCTTTAGATGCATTATAAACAACGAAGTCCGGCTCTTGATCAAGTTCTTCTTGATTAATAGGACGGATGAACATATTCTTTACGAAATGTGCCTGCCACGCAACTTCCATGATGAAACGTACTTTCATGCGCGTGTCCTTGTTTGCCCCACAGAAACCATCAACTACATAAAGCTTTTTGTTTGAAAGCTCTTCAATAGCAAGCTTCTTCAACTCTGCCCAAGACTCTTCGCTACATTTCTTATTATCGTTAGGATATTCCGGAGTCGTCCACCAAACTGTGTCTTTTGATGTCTCATCATAAACGAGAAATTTGTCTTTAGGGGAACGACCGGTGTAAATGCCGGTCATGACATTTACAGCTTTGAGTTCTGTTTCCTGACCTTTATCATAGCCTGTCAGTTCTGGCTTCATTTCTTCGTTATACAATTCTTCCCATGTTGGATTATAGACAATTTCAGTAACGCCTGTAATACCATACTTTGCCAAATCAAGTTTTGTCATACCTTTATTATGTTTTTACTGGTTATTTATTTCTCCGTTATCAAAAGCACAAAGGTAATTATTTTTTTAGAAATTTTAGTATCTTTGCTGAAAAATTTATTATGAAATTAAAGGATTTTAGTCTCGAGAAGACAATAATTAATCAATATATTACAGAGTTGCGTGACTGTAACATTCAAAAAGACCGCATTCGTTTTCGCACAAATATTAGAAGAATTGCCCATGCTTTAGCCTACGAGATAAGTAAAACGCTTGATTACGAATTACGTCAGGTGCATACATCTTTGGGGGTTGCAACACAGATGTGTCCGAGCGACAAAATTGTTTTAAGTACAATTCTTCGTGCCGGCATACCTTTCCACAATGGCTTTCTAGAGATTTTTGATGGTGCTGAAAATGCTTTTGTGTCTGCTTATCGCAAATATGCTCCAGATGGTAGTATTGAAGTCTGTTCTGAATATCTCGCTTCACCCCACCTTGATGATAAGACTCTCATAATTATTGACCCAATGCTTGCGACAGGTAAAAGTCTTGAAAATGCCTATAAAGCATTAATGATGAAAGGTACACCAAAACGCGTTATCGTTGCTGTTGTCATTGCGGCTCGTCCTGCTTTTGATTATTTGGAAACGTTCTTGCCTGACGATACAGAAATCTATTGTGCTGCCGTTGACGAACAGCTCAACGAGCAGTCTTACATTGTTCCAGGCCTTGGTGATGCTGGAGATCTTCTCTATGGTGAGAAAGAATAAAAGATTGTTTATTTATTAAAATTATTTTTGAATTGACGCAAAGCAAATGCCATCCGAGTTTTACTATCCTTAACATCTATAAAAAAATTATTAAGCGAAAAATAAATGTTGCTTCAATTGCTGAGATTTGAAAAAAGAAGAGCCGATATATTAGTTGCAACAGCGAAAGATAAAGTTAATAAGAAAGAGGCATGAAGTGGACTAATTTATAGAATAATCTTTCGATTTTGTACTCCTTCCTTTGATAGCATAAAGAACACAAAAGCGGATGCCGTGAGCACCCGCTTTTGTTATACTATTGTTTAGAATTTTACTTCAGGTGCTTTTTCTGCTCCTTCTGTAGCTTCGAATGGTGCTTTTTCATCAAAACCACAAATGTCTGCAATGATGTTTGCCGGGAATTGGCGCACCTTTACGTTGTAGTTATTTACCGCTTCATTATAATTGTGGCGAGCTTCGTTGATACGATTTTCGGTGCCTTCAAGTTGTGCTTGCAATTCCGAGAAATTCTCACTAGCCTTAAGTTGCGGATAGTTTTCACCGATAGCAATCAAGCGTCCAAGAGCAGTTGTGATCTCGCCCTGTGCATTTTGAAATTCTTTCATTTTTTCGGGAGTTAAGTTTTGAGGATCTACAGTTATCTGTGTAGCTTTTGAACGCGCCTCAATGACTTGTGTAAATGTTTCTTTTTCATGTTTTGCATATCCTTTCACCGTACTTACTAGATTAGGGATGAGATCCGAACGGCGTTGATATTGAGCTTCTACATTTGCCCAACTCTTTTTCACACTTTCATCTTGATTTACAAAACCATTATAAAGGTTTACACTCCAAAATAAAGCTACTACCACAACGATAATAACAATAATAATTGATTTTTTCATAAAATTATTTTTATGCTAAAGCCTGACTATTGTCAAAAGCTAAAGCAGGTTTGTGTTCTTCATGTTTGACTTTTCCCATACCAAAACGATTAGAATCTTCCTCCTGCGCCACCTCCACCAAATCCACCACCACCAAAGGTACCTCCTGTGATGCCGCCACCAAATCCGCCACCTCGGCTACCACCAAAGAGGCCTGGGAAAATGAAGATATTGTTGCCCGAATTATTCCTTGGACCGCCCATTTCCATATCATCTTTGCTTTGTTTGCCACAGTTTGTGCATTGGTAAATGGTATGTATAATAGTCGTTCTGTTTTGTGTTTTAGTCTTTGTGCGACTTATCACCTTTAGGCTTCGTTTGCCACAATATGAACATTTCTTGTGTTCCGTAACAAAAGTTGCAATAAGCATAATGATAATAAACAGCACAAACACCACCATTGCCACGACGATACCATCATCATCCTCATTATATTTGCTCACAACGCTTGGGTCTTTTTTGATATATGAACAAAGTGTGTTGCAAGTGTTTATAATGGCTTCATCCCATTGTCCTTCTTTCAATAGGGGCACCATTATTTGATTTTCTATTCTTTTGCATATTGCATCTGGCAATACAGCCTCCATTCCATACCCTGTCAGTATATGATAAGAACGATCTTCGGTCAGTAATACTACAATTAATCCATTGCTAGTATCCTTTTGTCCTATCTTGTATTTGCGGCCTATACTCATGCCTAATTCGTATGCATCGCCACTTTCGGCACGTTTTGCCACCACGACAATCATTTGAACTGTAGTAGAATCTTCAAGACTGTGTAAAAGAGAATTGCAATTGTCAACAATCGTTTCAGAAAGCACCCCATCCGGATTGCAAACATATTTTGTTCGGTCTTGGAGATAAGGAATATTAATATTATTTGCATTCCACAATCTTTCCTTACCGCACACACTAACCATCTGCACCATGCAGATCAAAATTAGTGTAAAGCGCAAAAAAAGGTGTTTCTTATCAAGCATTAAAGTATTTATCTGGTTTTTGTTGTTTTAAGCCATAGTGAAATCTACTTGCCTTTTTTCGAGATTAGCGCGTATCACAATCACTTTTGTTGCATCGCCAAGCGAGAACTTTCTGTTAGTACGTTTGCCAACAAGACAATAATTCTTCTCATCAAAGTCATAATAGTCATCTTTGAGTTCACGCATTGCTATCATTCCTTCGCAATGATTTTCATCTATGGTGCAGTATATGCCATATTCTGTTATTCCGTTGATATGTGCATCAAATGTTTCACCTATTTTGTCGGCAAGGAATTCTACTTCTTTATATTTGATGCTCGCGCGCTCTGCTTGTATAGAAAGTAACTCCATCTCGCTACTATGTTCGCATTGCATTTCATAGTATTCCTGGTCGGCACTTTTGCCTCCATTTTGATAATGTGTCAACAGCCTATGTACCATCATATCCGGATAACGCCGTATTGGTGATGTAAAATGAGTATAACACTCAAATGCTAGCCCAAAATGCCCTATGTTTATTGTTGAATACTTTGCCTTCATCATCGCTCGCAAAGCGATGTTCTCAATGAGTTTCTGTTCGCCCTTTCCAGCGCAGTCATCCATGAGTTTGTTTAGGCTTCGGGCTTGTTGTCCCTTTGTACCTGCGGTCTTCAGTTTATATCCAAAACGCACGATAAAATCGCGAAGATTCTGCATTTTTTCCTCATCGGGTTGTTCGTGAACACGATAAGGCAATACTTTTTTGTGCTGTCCGCGTTTCACTTTGCCCACACTTTCGGCAACGGTACGATTGGCCAATAGCATAAACTCTTCTATTAGTTCCGTTGCGTCTGTTGGCACCTTATAATAAACCTTTGTAGGATGTCCATTTTTGTCAAGGTCAAATTTCAATTCTTCCGAGCGGAATTTGACAGCACCATTTTGGAATCGGCGTTCACGTATCTTTTTCGCCAGTTGATTCAAGATGCGTAGTTCGTCTGCATAATCTCCCTCCTTGCCCTCAAGCATTTCTTGCACTTCTTCGTATGCAAACCTACGATTACTTTTTATTATAGCATGTACAAGTCGCCAGTTTTTTACTTGTCCTTCGGCATCAAGTGTGAATATTACACTATATGTGAGCTTTTCTTCATTTGGACGTAAAGAGCAGATGAAATTACAAAGGCGTTCGGGCAACATTGGTATAGTGCGGTCAACGAGATAAATGCTCGTAGCCCGCCTCTGCGCTTCATGGTCAATGATGGAGTCTGGCATCACATAGTGTGACACGTCTGCAATGTGTACACCTACTTCCCATAATTCGTCAGAGAGCATACGAAGCGATAGGGCATCATCAAAGTCCTTTGCATCTTTTGGGTCTATTGTAAAGGTGAGGACATTACGAAAATCTTCACGTTGACGAATATCTTCTTCTGTTATTGTGGCATCTATCTCCTCAGCTGTTTTTTCCACTTTTTGTGGATATCTATAAGGCAGTCCGAACTCTTCAAGGATGGCATTCATCACTATATCATCATCTTTTCTTTCTCCGACCACACCAAATCGTTTAGCCCTTTTTCGTGCCTCCTTATCTGTCATTACTTGTATATATTTGTCTGACAGAGTGTATTTATTTTCTGCCTTTCGCTCTAAAAATGCACTCCTTACCATCTCATCGAGAATATCGATGGCGAGCATTTTTTGTGGATGTGTCTCCAACTTCGCCTTGCGAAAGACATTCTTCAACGAGAGTGTGTTATCCTGATGACATATAAACACATCTTGCAACCTGATGGCAAGCTCTTTATATGTCAATTTTTTCCCTGCTTTTCTTTTAAACTTTCCCATATCTTGTGGCAAATATACGAATTTTTAATTATAAGCCAAATGTCAAGGTCTGATTATGCCAATCGCAAAGGCTTGATTGTGCGTGTGATAACGTTGCTTGATAGGTGTGCCAATTGTCGTTCTTGAATGATTAAACGCACAATATTTTGTTTTCTTAGTAAGAAGACTTTATCGTGTGCATTATAGATGCCGAATAAGACAGTTAGCGAGCTCCATAAGGATGGGTCGCGAGGGCTGTAAGGATGGTTTGATTTTTTGATTATCTCATTTAAGTCTTTACAAAGGTAGAAAATCAAGTTAGCGGTCTAAAGGATTTTAGAAAATATTGCTTCTTTCCCGTAAGAAAAATGAAGGAAAAGCTGAACAATTCTTGCCTTACTCAAACAGAAAGATGTAGTTTCCAGTAGATTATTAGGGCTTATTGAAGAGGTAAATCGTGGAACACCTTATAATATTATAGAAGTACACTTTTCATTCGTCAACAAAATAGTGATTTGTATACCAATTATTATTTGGTATATTCATACATATCATTTACAAATTTTGTAGTTTTGTAAATAGGAAAATAGTCTAATAAATAAAGACATAAGAAAACAGATATAATATGAATAATCGTGAGCAAGAGTTCACACAAATCGTTAGAGACAACCGCAGTACTATATATACAGTGTGCTACATGTTTTCACAAGATGCAGACGAGGTAAATGACTTGTTCCAAGAAGTGCTCATAAACTTATGGCGAGGATATGAAAAATTTCGTGGAGAAAGCAAGATCAGTACATGGATTTATCGTGTGAGCCTCAACACATGCATCTCACTCGACAAAAAGAAAAAGCGCACGATGCAGAAAGAAAAGCTAGTGATGAATGCCAATTTGTTTGAAGATGATGATAACGATACACGACAAATACGACAACTATATGAACGTATACATAAACTACCTCCTATTGACCGTGCTATAATCTTGCTTTGGCTTGATGCAACAAGTTATGAAGAAATTGGGCAAATTATCGGTATCTCAACGAAAAATGTATCTGTAAAACTGATGCGAATTAAAGAACAACTGAAAAAAATGTAACAAATATTATGGATGATATACAGCAACTGAATGAAATGCGTCAGCAAATATCACTTCTCAAAGAAAAACTTGAGAAAGAAACGATAATTAACGATCGTATGATACGCAATGCCGTAAAGACTCGTATGGGAACAATAAACAATAATGCAAATATCGTGTATTTTGCCGCTGCTTTTGTGATAACATTCGGAAGTGTCGTGTTTTATCAACTCACACATTCATGGTATTTTGTCATCTTTACAATCCTCATGATGATAGTTTCAACAGGAGCAACATACCTTGTTCATCGCAAAGTTAATAAAAATGATGTTAACGGGGATTTGCTAACTGTGGCTAAAAAGATGCAATGGGTAAGGCGACAATACTCTAGATGGCATTACATTGGAATACCAATGATTATTGTTTGGCTCTCATGGTTTTTTTATGAGGTTACCAAAATTGACGATAGTACTTCTAGCATCGCATTAGGTGGAATAATCGGTGGAATAATCGGTGGAACAATCGGTTTCCGCATGCACTTGAAAGTACTAAAAACATGCGATGAAATCGTAGATCAAATTATGAATTAAATTGCCTTTGGCACACAAATAAATACAAAATAGCCTTCTACAAAAAAACATCTCACTATGTGAGTAAAAAAATAAAGGTGTGTTTTAGTTTTGTTGTCTGTATTAAGTGGCTAATTACAATCCATTTTTATGACTGAAAGGAGCTATTTTTATGGCGGAGCCACATTTTGTATGTTCGCCTTCGCAAGTCTCGCCGCAAATTAGGCTCCGGCTCGGCATAATTGAAATAAATTTCATTCTGCTCTCGCCTTGCACTATTTTTGTTTTTATCTTACTTACCAAAGGTAAGGATGGAGGGATGAAACAAAGCCGAGAAAAGCTTGTTTTTAGTAGGCTTTGCTTTCAGCACTACAGCAAAAGATGAAATCTGATAAAAACAAAAATATTTTGACTTCGTCTTTCGTCTTTTCTTAAAGATATTATCTAAAATAACATAAGTTATTTTTTTGCTTTATTCTTGATTTTCACTAATTTTGTCTTCCACCTTAAAAAGATATATTATATTACAATTAAATGATATGGAAATAAAAGAATTAAATCAAGTTGTGATACGCTTCTCTGGAGACTCTGGAGACGGAATGCAATTGGCTGGAAATATCTTTTCTACCATCTCAGCGACCGTGGGCAACGACATTTCAACATTTCCCGACTATCCTGCCGACATACGCGCCCCACAAGGCTCGCTGACAGGTGTAAGCGGATTTCAGGTACACATTGGCGGAGAAAAAGTTTATACCCCTGGTGATGAGTGTGATGTATTGATAGCAATGAATGCAGCTGCACTTAAAACACAATATCGATACGCAAAAAAAGGCGCTTGCATCATCATTGACACAGATAGCTTTGGACCAAAAGACCTCGAAAAAGCAGAATTTAAAACATCCGACTATCTCGGTGAAATGGGAATAGATCCTGACTTTGTCATCGCAGCACCTATCACCCAAATGGTAAAAGATTGTCTATCTGACAGCGGTATGGAAAATAAGGCTATACTAAAATGCCGTAATATGTTCGCACTAGGCCTAGTGTGCTGGCTATTCAATAGAGACATTACAATAGCAGAGAATTTCCTGAAAGAGAAATTTGCAAAAAAACCAGAGGTGGCAGAAAACAATATCAAGGTTATACATGCCGGATATGATTATGGCCATAACACGCACTCAAGCGTGGCAAACACTTATCGCATAGAGTCAAAAAACAAAATAAAAGGCCGCTATATGGACATCACAGGGAATAAAGCCACAGCATACGGTCTTATTGCCGCAGCCGAAAAGGCAGGTTTGAAACTCTACCTTGGCTCATATCCTATAACCCCAGCTACCGACATCCTACACGAGCTCTCAAAGCATAAGTCTCTTGGTGTAACAACAGTACAATGCGAAGATGAAATAGCAGGTTGCTCATCTGCCGTAGGTGCAGCATTTGCCGGTGCGTTGGCTGCTACATCAACTTCAGGACCTGGCATCTGTCTAAAGAGCGAGGCTATGAACCTTGCCGTAATAATGGAATTGCCACTAGTAGTAATTGATGTTCAGCGTGGAGGTCCTGCAACTGGGCTCCCTACAAAGTCTGAGCAAACAGACCTCTTGCAAGTACTTTTTGGCCGAAATGGCGAAAGCCCGATGCCAGTAATTGCAGCCACAAGCCCTGTTGACTGTTTCGATGCTGCTTACAATGCTTGCAAAATAGCTTTGGAACATATGACTCCTGTGGTATTGCTCACAGATGGCTATGTCGCTAATGGTTCGGGGGCATTCAAATTGCCAAATCTAGATGAATACCCAGCAATAAATCCTCCTTATGTCCCAGAAGAATTGAAGGGCACTTGGACTCCATATATGAGAAATGCAAATGGTGTCCGCTATTGGGCTGTACCTAGCCGGGAAGGATTCACACATATACTTGGTGGTCTAGAAAAAGATGACAAAACGGGTGCTATCTCTACAAATCCTGAAAATCATGATTTGATGACTCACAAACGTTTTGAAAAGATACAAAACATCAAAGTGCCAGATTTGGAAGTATTGGGCGACAAGGATGATGCTGACTTGCTCATCGTTGGCTTTGGTGGTACTTTTGGCCATCTTCATGCTGCTATGGATGCTCTTAAAGAAAAAGGTCATAAGGTAGCGTTGGCTCACTTCAAGTATATCAACCCACTCCCAAAGAACACAGCTGAGGTTATGAAGAAATATAAAAAAGTGGTTGTTGCCGAGCAGAATCTAGGGCAGTTGGCAAGTTTCCTTCGCATGAAGGTTAATGGTTTTGCTCCTTATCAGTTCAATCAGGTCAAAGGTCAGCCGTTTAACGTTGCCGAGTTGGTCAAGTCCTTTGAAGAAATAATATAAATTATTAATTATTTATGGAATATACAGCAAAAGATTTTTCGAAAGGCAAACCACGTTGGTGTCCGGGTTGTGGCGACCATTTTCTCCTTGCCAGTTTACATAAAGCAATGGCTGAAATAGGTGTGGCACCTCATAAGACTGCTGTTATCAGCGGTATAGGATGTTCATCACGTCTGCCTCATTATATGGCCACATACGGCATGAATACTATACATGGACGTGCTGCTGCTATTGCAACTGGTACAAAAGTAGCCAATCCCGACCTCACTGTTTGGCAGGTAAGCGGTGATGGTGATGGTCTCGCCATCGGTGGTAATCATTTTATCCATGCCATTCGTAGGAATATAGACCTCAACATGATACTTCTCAACAATCGCATCTATGGTTTGACAAAAGGGCAATACAGCCCAACATCGCCACGCGGTTTCGTGAGCAAGTCGTCGCCTTATGGTACTGTTGAAGATCCTTTCCGTCCGGCCGAATTATGTTTCGGCGCACGTGGCAAGTTCTTCGCTCGTGCCGTTGCGACCGATGCTCCTTGCACCATTGAAGTGTTGAAGGCCGCAAAGGCTCACAAGGGTGCTTCCGTTTGCGAGATTCTTCAGAATTGTGTCATATTCAATAATGGCACTCACGACCTTGTATATAGTAAAGAAGGGCGTGCAAAGAATGCCATCTACTTACATCATGGAGAAAAGATGATCTTTGGCGAGAATGGCGAATATGGTTTGGCACAAGATGGATTTGGTCTAAAGGTAGTAAGTAGCAACTCTTCGGAGGTGCTCGTTCATGATGCTCATTGCCAAGACACTACTTTACATTTGAAGTTAGCACTTATGGGAACAAGTATTCAAAGCTGTAATGGTCCGTTGGAGACTGCCGACGGCTTCCCTATAGCTCTTGGCGTCATTCGTGATGCGGAAGGCGAAACATACAATGACTCTGTATGTCAGCAAATAGAAGAAGTAAGGGCGAAGAAAACCTATCACACTTTTGCAGAACTCCTTGAGACTAACGACATCTGGGAGGTGAAGTAAAGTCCATCTAAATCACCCAAGAGAGAGATTGCTGGTCTATGCCATTGCTTTTGTGGTGGTGATTTTAGCCTTTTCCTTTGGAGAGAGTTGGGGGGGATTATGTTTCTTTGATAATTCAAAATTATACTTACTAATTTGTAAATATTCTAATGATTGATATTCAAAGTATAGACAATGCTCTTATCACAGCCATCAATTTCGATGGTAGTGTGGGGTATGACTTTTTCTGGTGGACCTACACGGATGGCAGAACGTGGACTTTGTTAGCTTTCATGCTTCTTTTTTATGTGTGCTATTTCCCGATGAAAATAGGCCTTTTGCCATTGGCAAGAGTGGGTGATGATAAGAGTGTGCGCAAAGTGTCGCCGTGGCGTCTTGTCATCATCACGACGGTTGCTTTCGGTGTGTTATTTTTGTTGTGCGACCAAATACCGAGTTCCATTATCAAGCCAGCGGTAGCGCGTTTGCGTCCATCGCACAATCCTGACCTTATAGGACAGTTATCGTTTGTTGACGGCTATACAGGTGGGCAATATGGATTCCCTTCCAATCATGCCTGCAATGGTTTTGGGTGCGCCATGCTTATTACGCTCATTTTTCGCCGTTGGAAGACGAGTGTTGCAGCATTCCTTTGGGCTAGTGGTTCGTGTTATTCCCGTATGTATCTTGGTGTGCATTATCCGACAGATATTCTCGTGGGGGCATTGTTGGGTATCGTGTTGGCTTTGTTTGTTTATACTATATATAAAAAATTTGTGGGTAAGACTCTTGTATATCGTAGTCAAGAACCCTGGGGAATACCTATTGCATATCTGCTGACGATCATAGGGATACTTGTAGCGACATTTGTAGTATAATGCACAATCGTAAAATTAAGTAAGGTGGCTCTTCACAACGATTTAGGACAATGGGGCGAGTTGGTGGCTGTTGACTATCTTAAGTCAAAGGGTTATTTTATTGTTTGCCGCGACTGGCGGATAGGGCATAAAGATATAGATATTGTTGCAATAGACAATACCACAAAAGACATTGTTTTTGTAGAAGTTAAAACGCGTACCAACAATCTTTTTGGCGAGCCCGAAGATGCCGTTGATGAGAAGAAAATTAAAAATCTCAAGAGTGCCGCGATGACATATATAAAATATTTTCGCATAACTCGGCAATCTCGTTTTGATATTATTTCTATCGTTGGCACTACTGATGAAGATATGCGTCTGTTGCATTTTCCGAATGCCTTTTAGTATGTTTTGGCATTGATGATATTGATTATAGAAAGAGGTTATGGGCAGAGGTCTAAATTTGTATGTCCGCAATAGGTATGTCCATCATGCAAAGATGCCATGGGGGGATGATTTTTTTCATTCTGCGATTGTTGTTTTTGAGTAGATTTCAGTTCCTGCAAATTAGGCTTCGGCTCGGCATAATTGAAATATATTTCATTCTGCTCTCGCCTTGCACTAATTTTTAGGCAAAAATGAAAAAAGTATTCGTTTTATCATTTAAGGTGGGTTCTATAAATTATTCTAGATGAACTAAAAAAGTTTATATCATTTTAGAATTTATAAATCACACCTTAATATAGATTTCAAGTATTAATCTCCAAACTTGAAGCAATAGATTCACATGATATGAATTTTTTATAACTCATTTCTTAATTGGCCTTGTTGTTGCAATTTTTCCTTATACGGAAATGTTGACTCGTATTGTTCAAAAGCATCTTTGTTTTCAAAGGCTACATAATATCCTTTTGGGGTATGATAGGTTCCTTTTATTCCATCAAGGAAGCCTGGGATGAGTTCTTGAGCAAGGAAATAAGACACTTCAGCATCTTTGGGCTCAGCATGATAATGTATACCAAGAGTGCTCGCAACAGCAAATCCTGCATGTTTGTAGAATTCTATATTTCCTTCCATGCAAAGCACACCTATTCCCATCTTTCGTGCTTTATCAATGGCATAATTGAGCAGCTTCAGCCCGTAACCTTTGCGCTTATAATCAGGATGAATGCTAATAGGTCCAAAAGTCCATGCCGGGAAGAATGTGCCATCTTCCTTGATGATTTTTGCACGTGAAAACATGATGTGTCCGATGATTTTGGGTTTCTTCTCTACCTTTTTATCAAATGTTGTATCCTCTATTTCCATCACGAAATCCAATTCCGGAATGAAATCTGGATTATTTCGATACCTATTTAGCACATAATGTTCCACGCATCCCGGTGCATATACATCCCAAAAAGCCTCGCGTGTAAGGTTCTCCACCTCACGATAATCTTCGGGTTTCTCAAGTCGTATGTTCATTATTTTGATTTTTTGTTCGCTTATAATACTTTGCATAATCATCTATTGCCTTTGCAAATGCTTCAGGCTTTTCAAGGAAAGGCATATGTCCACAGTCAATACCTCTTATGATAACATTAGGAAAATGCAGAGATTTGTGCATCTTGGGACCTACTGCATAGTCGTACTTTCCGAAAATTACAAGCACTGGCACTTGCACCTCTCGGGTTAGAGGCCGGAAATCGTGCCAATAATCATTTATCCACAATACCTCTTCCCCTTTACCATGCGAGAGACAGTGTTTGTGAAAACTCCATGAACTTAACGAATCGTTTGCCCACTTATTTGGTGTAAAAATCTCCCATCGGTTATCGTTGTTCAACTGCGGAAAGATAGCCATCATCCTTTCTTTTATTGTTAGCGATTCATCAAGTGCTTTTGGATTTACCTTATCGCCTACGATGCTTATTGCTTTTGGAAGCCAACTTTCAAGAAAACTTGCTTGACATGAGAGTGTACAGTTTATAAAAATCATTCCGTCTATATGTTGTCGATGTTTTTCCCAATACCCCATTTCGAGTATCCCTCCCCAAGAATGTCCCATTAATAGCCAATGGTTAATGTGCAAGCTCTTTCTCACTTCTTCCCAATCACTAATTTGTCTAGAAAATGAGAAGTCTTCTTTTCGTGGCGTTTCCGACTTACACACTCCTCTTTGGTCAAGATACACCATAGTATAATGTTTTTCAAGTGTTTGTCCTGCCACAATCTGCATCCATGTGCTTCCTGCTCCTGGTCCACCATGCAGATACAGACAAAATGGACCTTTGCCTTTAACATGTACATATAACAGCACACTATCAGAGGTCATTATATGGTATATACTATCTGTAGTTGTTGCTTGTGATGTTTGATAAAGAAAAGCAAATATTATACTACAAGCTATTCTAATAATAGTGTTATTGATATTCATTGTTTTATTAATTCATGTATTTGTTCAACGTGGAGTTTTAGATGTTCAAGATAGCCACAAATCATTTCCCGTAGTGTCACGCGGTGCCCTTCGTAATCAAGCCAATAATTCTGCAATTTGGTCTCATCTATTGACCGTATCACTTGACAGATATGCAGATTAGTATATTTCCATAGTTGCACGAGTGTTTGCCAGTCTTCATGCTGATAGTCTTGGAGGAGTATCCATAGATTGTTGTCCTGCGTATAATCAGGAAAAGCAAGCATTCCCATCTCTGTGTTTGGCATTGAATGTCCACATCGTGGTGCATACTGTAAACGCACCATTCGTTGATGATTGTTACTAGCAGAATCTACGAGATGTCCAACGAGCATTTTTATGCTTCGTTGCTGTGCATTTAGTCGCGATGTTATCACCTCTTCTGGAAGTGCTTTTAATATTGGCTCTTCACACTCAACAATTGCGACAATATTGTTTATTATTATGCTAAAATCTTTCATAATTATAGGGGATTATGGATTTAGATGATTTATGAATTTATGAAAGTATTTATCCTGAACTTTACTCGATCTGCATATGTCAAAAGCGAGGTTGTTGTCTTATCATTCATGAGATTAGGGTTCACAGTTCCAATCTAAGGACTCGCATTAAGCGTTTATTGTCATCTATGAAGTTATCATCAACCATAGTATCACCAGTCGGAACGAAGCCACATTTCTCCAATACTCTGCCTGATGCGGGATTGTCAATATAATGACAACTTATGAGTGATGTGTAGTTTGTTCCACGACGAATTAATTTCAGCATCATCTGCAAAGCCTCAGTGCAAATGCCATTATTCCAATAAGGTTTACCAACCCAATATCCCACGAGAGGTTCCTCTTTACGAGTTGGCAGATTCAGTTCATACTTTAGCATATATCCCATTGCACCGATTGCCTTATTCATCTCTTTGAGCACGATTGCCCACATGGTATCGTTGTGGAAAACTGTTCTAATTATCTCCAAACTCTCCTCCATACTTTTATGCGGAGACCAACCTGCACGACCCCCAACATCGGGGTCACTTGCATATTTATATAGTGCCTCAGCATCTGTTTCTTGCCAATGGCGAAGTATGATTTTGTCTGTCTGCATATTTATTTTCATTAAGAAATACTTCTATTCGTCATTTGTTATCACGTCCTATTGCTATGTTTGCAAATAGCAATAGTGTTGTCAGCACAAAAATCACCCATGCAAACGGATTGTGAGGCATTAAAACAACAGCCAACACAGCATTCGCAACCAAAAAGGCAAGAGTCAGCATGTATGGCTTGCGAAGAAAGGGATGTTCCAAGCCTTTTTCTGCGAGTGTGTAGATTATGCCACCGCTCAACATGAGCAATGCACCACACATAAGGCTGAAGTATATGAATATGCCTTGTGTGCTATTTGGGAGCAATGATATTTTGTTGGCAATAAGAGGTGTGAATGTTGCCACTATATGTATTATGCCCATGAGGATGAAGGACAAGGATAATATTTTTGCGATGTTTGGTCTATTTAATTTCATCATTTGTTATTGAACGAACTTATCTCTATTAGATTTCCATCTGGGTCGGCGATATAGCATGTGCGTTGTCCCCAAGGCTCTGTTGTTGGTGGAAATATCGGCTTTGCGCCCATGCTAACAGCTTGTGAGTATGTTTTGTCTACATCTTCATATGTTGTGACATCAAATGAGATTTCCATTGTTCCGTTAATGTTTGCGGGATAGGTGAGTTTCTGTGAGATCATCTCTTCGAATTTCTTTCGTGGGAACATGATAAGTCGTGTGTTACCCAAGTTCATTTCTACGTTTGGCTCTGTGCCATTCCACTCTGTTTGGAAGCCAAAGATGTCGTGATAGAAATGCACCATCTTTTGATTGTTGGTGGTAAATAGTCCTATTGTATTGAATTTAAATTTGTTCATTTTGCGCTTGGGGTGTGGGGTTATATGATGTTTTTCATTCTCGGAATCATCCGTATCAACCAAGTAATCATAAACGATAAAATGGTGGTCGTTATGCCGATGAATATGAACTTGCCAAATGCTCCCATGCATACTCCATCAAATGCAAACTGTATTCCCAACATCAGCAAGAGGTGAACGATATAGACTCCGTATGCCTGTGCAGCACACCATTGCATAAACTTGGATGAAGAAAAGAATACCTGTCGAAACAACCATATCAGACCGAATGAAATAAATACACACATCATTGATTCATAAATGCCATACCAGTTCCAAATCAAGCCACTCCATGAATTATCACCGAGAGAATACATGCCTGTAGCAAGTAAGATACCAAGCAGAAGCGAAACAGATCCAGTAGTGTTGCTCATCTTCTCAAACCAATTAAACCGACCAAAAAGCACTCCAACAGCAAACATCATCACATATTGCAAATAATGTGCGGGTTCGATTTTAATAGGTACCATTATCCAGTTGTCTTGCGGACTGATCTTGCGGATTAAGAACGTGCCAAGACCCATGCACAACCCAAAACCGAACAAACTTAATACTTTAGGTTTTGATGAGCAAACTTTAGATGGTAATTTGCCAAAGGTGCGTATAAGAGCATATATGATACAAAAAACTAGTAGACTTTCCACAAACCACATATGAGCAACTTCGAGCGTTCTTGTTATAGCTGACGTTATTCCCCCCATGAACAACAAAGGGACACCAAGATGTAATAGCTTCTTCTTAAGGAATACATTCAATCCTTGTCTGTCATAGCTTTTAGGGACAAAATATCCTGAAATCAAGAAAAAAAGCCCCATGAAGAATCCTGTATTTACTGCAAAGAAATGCCATATCCATGGCATAAATTCTTTAGGATTTGAAGGTTGATATGCCCAACCACCCCCATTTCCGTATGCCAGTCCAGCATGATGGAATATTACAAGTAGTATAAGGAACACCTTTAGATTGTCCAAATATGCAAGTCTGTTCTGTTCATCGTACTTTGTCATTTTAGCGTTTTCATTAGAAATACTATT
This sequence comes from Prevotella sp., assembly GCA_045617965.1. Classification (GTDB taxonomy): domain Bacteria; phylum Bacteroidota; class Bacteroidia; order Bacteroidales; family Bacteroidaceae; genus Prevotella. The sequence continues at coordinate 58,515 of JAZLJQ010000014.1, read as the reverse complement.
ATTTCATTAAATTTCATTCGTTAGGTGAAGCCCAAAATTGTTTATCATCATTTGTTACTATTTCAATATCATTATTGACAAATAACTTGAATCTTTGCGGTATGAGATGAATATACCTTCCGACATCTTCTCCTTCTGGTGGCTCTTGGTCGAAATGTGGCGTTTCCCAACAAGAGAACCAATATGTATTCTTTGCCATATAATCGTAATACCAGCTATCTTCGTCTGCCATATCCTCAAATTGTGGATGATAACAAATGTGTTTGTCATGAATGTAGCATTCTCTTATTTCTTGCAATGAGAGTAAATGACCTTCATCATCTGTGGCATAGAATCCTCCGGAGTCGGAGTCAATCATCACCCATTTCCCTATCTCAGGAAGCCACACCTGATTAACGACATGACAGTCTCTGTCGCTACTATCTTTTGGCATACAAGTAATATATGTGGCCTTTATCCCGATAGACGATAGTAGCTCAAACATCATTATGCTGTGTAGTCTACAATTAAAAGCTGGCTCTACATTCTTTGTATATTCCCACAGAAAGATAGCATTCATATGCCATGGTTGTATTTTTTGGTTTGCGTGGGGGATGTTTGTAGCCACAAAGCGAGCTATTGCCAATGTCTTTTCCCATGTAGAGGCCGTCTCATCATAGAGTGTATCAAGTTGGAAATACTCTCTTATTTCTGTCGTTCTTGCTATGTCGATAATGGGATGGATGTTCACCTTTAAGGGCTCTTGGCAGTACGGGCCTGTAGTTTTTAGAATGTCAATATGATTGATGGGTTCAGTATCGCTTTCAATGTTACACATGCTAGTACATAGTGTAAAAACGAAGCCTATAGTAATTAATATGCTTGTTTCTACAAAGAAGCTTCTTATTGTATAAAAATATGTTTTCATGTTGTTGAGTTTTACAATTTTAACTTATCATTTAACAGCTCTGTTATGGTGTTATAATTTACAAATAGGTTATCACAGAAGTTTATTCCTAATTTTTTCATTATCAGTATAAGATACAAGCCCGATGAATATACATAAGCGTTACTGTCAAGATTTGTCATCCATTCTATATTATCAATGCCTAGTTCGTAATACAAGCAGTATTCTATGTATCTTGCCGAGCCTTCAATGGTTTCTTTTAGTGGATAGAAATCTGTGATGTCAAGTCCAAGTCGCTCTTTTAATTTTTGCAGTCGTCTATTACGTGTGCTTAAAAAGTTTTTCAGGTGTTTTCTTGCTTGCTTTAAGCTTGATGCCTTATAGGCTTTTCTTAAAAGGTTACTTTCTTTATTCAAAAGTTTATGATACCAAAAGTAATGTTTTTTCAGTGCGATAAGCGAGTCTGTTGCATTAAAATCTTTCGGTGTAGATTGCATGAAGGTGTTCCAAGTCTTTTTGTGTTGATGCTGAAAGGCATGAAAATACTCGTGCAATAACATTCCGTACCATTCATTGTATGTCGTTATTGACGTGGCTTCCGATGCTATTTCCAATGAGCTACATTCTATGAAATAACTATCTTCATCGTTTATTACATATTGCATCCGAAATGTGCCTTCTTGAAAGAAACGTATCGGCACATCATATTTGGTGTCTGCAAACGTAGGCCAATATTTCTTTCCTATCATCGTTTTCAGTTCTACAATACGTGCTTGTATTTGTTGTTGCTCGATTTGCGTACTCGCATTGCGAGCGCAGGCTGTGTTTATTACAGCCACTACAAATAGTAACACTAATAATGGTCTATTCGTTTTCACTTTGTGCAAATTAGATTTAGCTTGTCATAATGGATAGTAACGTCCTTTTGCTCTAGCCATTCGCTATTGTTTACGCATTGCAAAAATAAAAAAAAGTATTTTACTGCTTTTGTAAAAAATGGACAAAAACAATTTAGTTAAATAATATTTTCTAGCAAGACCTTCTTCTTCATCCTATCGCTGAAATTAGGGCTAAAAGCTTCAGTAAGTATACTTCTAATGGAGATTATTTCGGTCGGTGTATGCCCACATAATTGTTTGAAATCGTTTGTCATGTGTGCCGTATCACTATATCCGCATTTCCAAGCAATATTTTTCAATAAGGTATCTTTTGGCATTTGTTGTATTTCCCTTAAAGCTTTATGAAAACGTAGAAGTCGTAGATATGCCTTCGGTCGCAGTCCGACATATTTCGAAAAGATGCGTGTAAACTGCTTTTGTCCAATGTGGGCTTCTATGGCTAAATCTACAGTTGAAATCGTCTTATAATTGTTGTTCATCTCTTCTTTTTCTTCAGACGTGACTATACCTTCAAATACATTTTGCAGTCGTTCTATATTTGTTTCATCAAAATCCAGTTCGTTGAGTTGCTTGCAGAAAAACTCATCAAGAAGTGCAGTCTGTCGGTCCACATCGTTAGTTGCATGAATAGACTCTTCTAATTTCGTGAACTCTATATTGTTTATTTCGCTTGTTGTTGCGTGAGTGGTGTCGCTATCTAAAGAGAAAAATAGGTGTGAACAAAATGGCACAAACTCAACACCCAATATTTCCAATCGGCCTTTTGTGGTATGAATTTCCATGCATTTCATGCTATGGTGGTTGAGAGCCGTTTGATATTCTCTTTCTTCGTTATCAAGTCTAACACCTTGTCCTAGATAGAAATGCAGACTTGTAGCACCATTGGAAAAGATACGTTGCGTGCCTTCTTTTTTGCAATAAGCGCGTAACAACCAGTAGTTTCTTATGAACGGCTGTAAATCTTTGTGACAAGGTATTGTGGCGAATTGCATTTTTGAGTTCTTTCTTGCTTGAATATCTTTGTGCAAAATTAGTGCAAAGATTATACAATAAGTCATATTTTACCTTTCTCTACTACTCACGATGAGAATCTCTTCCCATCACGTGGAAATATTATAGTGTAAAAAGGATAAGAATACTAACTTTTAGCGATACTTGTCAAACGCACGTATACCTTGCACGATATGAAATCATACATATGTACGATATAATATGATACGCTTGTACGATATGATATCATACAAAAACCTTTCGCCTTTACACTTCAGCAAATGAAAGAAAAAAGTGCATCACAAGTGTATTTAGTTTATAATGCATGATGCAAAGAAAATAGCGTTACAATAGTTTGACATCTCATAAATGATACCTAAACTTATTAAAATCTCCATATAATTTGAACATCTGCATCAGTTTGCGTAGAGCCATCTATTTGTTGATGAGAAGATGATATTACGTCACGGTCAAAATATTTCGTACATCCCACCTTGGCAGACAACATAAGATTTTTCACAATTGCATAACGAGCCATAAGCATCAAACGCATTCCTTCGCCATAAAAAGATGGAAAAGCGAAAGTATAAAGCATATTTTTCTCGTAGATATATAGTCGGCTATCGTAATTACTAGAATGAAAATATCCAGTTGAAACTGATAGTTTTAACGCTTTTGATGGATTCCAATTCATCGTTTGAGTAAGCATAAATCCCCAATTGCGCTCATCAAATGTTATAAGGCATGCATCGGCTTGAGTTTTAAACGATAATGAGGATGAAAGTCCATAATCTGCAGAAATTTTCATGCGTTGTTGAGTTTCACGTCCAAGTATGCCATTTTCGGCATCCTTTTCACGTATTTTAATACGATAACGAGCCGTTAGCCGATATTTATCATTTGAAAAAACAGCCTGCACAAGATTGTCTGTACCATATGACGATTCACTTACTCCGTATTTTTTCCATGGGAAATAAAACCAATCAGAATATGCCGTAATCATCAATAATGAATTAGGCTGCCATTCGGCACCGATGAAAACACCGCTTTCGTTTTGCACACGTCCGCCTTCAGAAAAACTCATTGTGTGAAGAGCATTATACTTATAAGAATAAAATCGTTGTAAAAGGATTAACTTCAAACGATAAGAAGGATTATATGTTATGCGGTTTAATGTTGCAATGGCACCATCTGAATTCAACGCAGTCTCACCACCGAAAACAAATTTATCAAGACTATATTTGTAATCAACTCCAATATTAAAAAAGTCATTACCTTTAGCATACCATCTTTTATAGCCTCTTCCAGTAGCAGAATCCGGCAATAAAGGCTTGTCTAAATGAGAATATATACTCGTAATGCCCAATTGAAATCTTTTGTATGAATAAGAAAGATTGCCCCCGAAGGTTGTCTCGTGAAGATTGCCACGTTTATTTAATTCACTTTGAGTACGATGATAACCACCGGTGACGATAGTTTGAATGGCAGTAGAATCGCCCTTTTTCATGGTTCCATCAAGACTACGATAAGATATAAATGCCGATGCTTTTAGACCTTTTGTTAATTCTATCGTTGTAGCCAACCCGTTAAAATAATTATCAGAAGAAAGTGAAGCATGCGGTCGGATATTATTGGTGCCTCTACCAAGTGATGACAGCAAACCCATTTTCCCAAATGATAATCCGTTGTTCACTACCAACCCCATACCAAACCCAACTTTGTAACATCCCAATGCAAGAACCTTTAAAGCCTTATGGTTTTTTAGTACAAAATAATAATTGTAGTGGTCATAGCCATAATTATTTTCCCCGAAGAAAGGCTCACCGGCATCTTTACTCCCCACAATTCCGAAGCGCATCCATTTCCCAAACTGAAAATCATAACGAAGAGAGTGTTTCATACCATCACCAACATAAGCTCCGGTTTTCTGTCCACGTCGCTCATAAAATGGAACTTTATCTGTAAATGTCAGTTCATGGTGCCCACTACTGAGTAGTTCTCCTAGTGTGGGAGCTTTCTTCATCCTACTATTTCCAAATGTAATAAAATTAAGCAACAGACGTCTTGCTTCATAGCCAATAGATGGAATCATCATCAGTTCTGCTCCAGACTGCATTCGCCCATTTCGGTAGATGAAATATAGAATATCATCAACCTGCTCTTCTGAAAGAAATGGAATCTGTAACAAATCTTCACGAGTAGCAGTATTTATATCTATTGGATTGACCGATAGCGAAGATAAAGACTCATAAATGCTTTGCCAAACTTCATCATCAAAGTCCTCAACCTCAGAATAGGCTGCAAAATCATCTTCCCATGAAGCAAAATGAAGACTATCGGTATCCGTGGCTTGAACTACTCCTACGAAATTGCGAAAAAACAAAAAGAATACGACCAAAATAATTGCTCGTTTCATGATTATACTTACCAAAAATCTTATATATAAACTACGTTACTCTGCCCAATCTCCACGATCAAGACTACGATAAGAAACAGCCTCGGCTATATGATGCATCTGTATCGATGCAGAATAGTCCAAATCAGCAATAGTACGAGCAACCTTCAAAATACGGCTATAAGCACGAGCTGAAAGATTAAGCCGTTCCATAGCTGTCTTTAACATTCGTAAGCCTTTTTCATCTGGCTCGGCAAAGCGATGAATCATCTCAGTCGTCATTTGAGCATTACAATAAACCCCCTTAAAACCCTTAAATCTCTCATCTTGAATCTTACGAGCCTCTATCACACGCTCACGAATATGCAGACTCGGCTCTGAGCGCTCCTTACTGCTAATATCTTCAAAAGGCACAGGAGAAATCTCGCATTGTATATCGATACGATCCAAAAGAGGACCACTAATTTTGTTCATGTACCGCTGTATCTGCCCGGGAGTACAGATACACTTATGTGTTGGATCGTTATGATAGCCACAAGGGCAAGGATTCATTGAGGCAACAAACATAAATGAACTCGGAAATTCAATAGAATATTTTACACGCGACACCGTCACCTTGCGGTCTTCAAGCGGTTGACGCAAAACCTCCAATACATTTTTAGAAAACTCCGGCAACTCATCACAAAAAAGCACACCATTATGCGCCAACGAGACTTCCCCGGGTTGAGGATTACTACCACCACCACAAATTGCTGCTGCAGACACCGTATGATGCGGACTACGAAAAGGACGTTCCCAAATAAGAGAAGTATTCTTACCTAATTTGCCAGCTACCGAATGAATTTGAGTAGTCTCAAGACTTTCACCCAATGATAATGGCGGAAGAATAGAAGGCAAGCACCTCGCCATCATAGACTTACCAGCACCAGGAGGACCTACAAGAATTATATTATGCCCACCTGAAGCAGCAATCTCCAATGCGCGTTTTACTTGTTGTTGGCCACGAACATCTGCAAAGTCAAAGTCAGACTGTTGCTGTTTGTCAAAAAATTCCTTTTGAAAGTCTATAGAAATTGTATGAAATGATTTAGCTCCACTCAAAAAGTCAATGACATCTTGCAACGAATCCATACCATACACCTCTAGCCCATCAACAACCGCAGCCTCACGTGCATTGGCACTTGGCAATATTATCCCTACATATCCATCAGCCTTAGACCGCATTGCTATAGGCAAAGCACCACGAATAGGACGCAACCCCCCATCTAAACCTAACTCCCCTACCATAAGATACCGACCCAAAAACGCTTCATCAATATGATACCGCTCATCATGACAAAGAATGCCAACAGCTATAGGCAAATCGTAACCACTACCCTCCTTATGAATATCAGCAGGTGACAAATTTACCGTTATCTCCATACCTGGAAAACGCAAACCCATATTACTAAAAGCTGCACGAATGCGAGACTGACTCTCCTTGACAGATGCATCAGGGAGACCAGAAAGATGAAAATGAACACCACGACGCATACTCACCTCAACACATATTGAAGTCACATCAAGACCATTCACCGCACCACTATAAGTTTTAACAAGCATAAAAAGAAATCATTTCCACCGAAAACAAATCAATCAATCCAACAGTTTAACAAGCGTAGACTCCAACTCACTAGCAGGCACACCACGAGCAACAATACGACCATCGCGAGAAATAATAATATTATCGTCTATCGTCTGAAGACCTAAAGTACGCACAACATCAGAACCCCATACATCACCATCGCAACCATAAGCCCACGAAACACCATTCTTACGAACAAAACGATCAGAATCAACACACGACATATCCAACGAAAACGAAAACATGGCAAAACGATTCGGATAACGATTGTATAACTCTACAAGAGTGCGCTGAGTGCTTTGACTCTCATAATCCCACTCCGCCCACAAAGAAATGACACCAACCTTGCCACGACAAAAATCACGAGTCAAAGTCTTACCACTACGACAACGGAAAAAAAACTCAGGCAAACGATCACCTACACCACAAACACCCAAAACAGACACCTGATTGGCAAGACGACGCACAGACTTATCCTCAGGACGAGACCTACCGACCAACTGCAACAAAGACAAAGCCTTGTCATAATCGCAAGAAGCAGAACGCAACAAATATTTGGAAATCACATAATGGCACACAAGAGATGACGGATTGTCGCGAACAAACTTCTCAACACGCAACAACATCTCAGATGGCGACACACCTAGAAGCTCACGACGAAGACCATTCATAAGACGATTCTCATCACCACCCTTAATCTCTATCTCGTTAAGACTATTGGCATCACCACGCACACGAACACTCGCACCAGGAGCACCAAAAATAGCAACCTCAGAAAAATTAGGAAAAACAATGACAAAAGTAGAAGCCTCACTCAACATCGTATGGTAACTGAAACGACCATCACGAACAGAAATAGTATCTAAAGCATCAATACCACCATCAATACTATATATATACAACTCACCATTGTTGAAATTTATGAAACGACCATCAATACTGAAAGAGTCACTACCCCCGGAACACGAACACAACAAACATAAGAAAAAACAACACAAAACAACACTGTAAAACCTTGAAACAATACAATTGGAAAACATACGGGAACATGGAAATAATCAACAATCAAAAAAAACAAGCACAACGCCCCAGGCCACACACTCCAATCATCAAGAAACAATAATCAAGACCATCCACACACCTTTCTCTTCACTACAAAAGTGCCGCGAGCGGGACTCGAACCCGCACAGCCATCACTAGCCAAGGGATTTTAAGTCCCTCGTGTCTACCAATTCCACCATCACGGCAACCTTGGACATTTTGCAATGCAAAAGTAACACAACACAAGAAAAAAACCAAAAGAATAAATCAATATTTCACAAATATACATTCATTCATCACTAATTCATCACTAATCCTCCCCCATACACACCCTAAGATTTCTTCCTCCGCTTATAGCACGACGTAAGCTCGCACAGCCCACAAGGATAGTCATGACGGCACACCGAACGACCAACACCTATCACACCACTGACAGACTTAATAGGCATCATCAGCGAAGAAGCAGAAAGCCTCACACCACAACTATCACCATCAAAAAGACGAAAAAGCAACCGTTGCTCACATACATCCCAACCACAATAGCCCGGAGAAAAACGATTGGTAAGAAGCATACCCTCAGAATGAAAATGATTCCGCAACGACTCCTCCATAGCATCAGCACAATGCTCGGCAATGACACTACCCAAACCATCGGCAATGAACATACGCACAATATCACCATCAGAATGCAAGACATCCAAATAATGCTGAAACTCAACACCACCCGTGGCAATAAAAAAAGCATAATACTCCGCACCACGCAACTGACCCATAATGACACGACCCGGAGAAAAACCCTCCATAGAATCGCTGACAACAACACGATAACGAGCTAACAACAACGGACGTACCTCATCAATCACACCCAACACCTCTTGACAAAAAGAAGCATCAACATCGGGACTCTGCAAAGACTCGAAAATCTCCGACAAAGAAATATTCAAATCATCATAACACAACTCACCTTGTATCATAAATAAAATACACTTTCATTACCCATATTAAAAAGCAAATCAAGAATGCTCAAATTCGGTTGAAAACCAAAACGACGATCATAGAGTTGAGAATACACAACGACACGCTCATGAGAAAAAGTCTGCCGACGTAAAGAGAGCAAATCAACAATAATCTCTGTCGTGGCAATATTGAGATCAAAAAGATACCGCCAACAACGAGTGAAAAGAGGACGCAAATCATCAACATAAAACTCAAAATAAGGCGAACTACCATAAGATGACAACAACGCCATCCAATGCTGATGCTGCCAATCGTGATGAGTACTGATCACCACATCGCGCATAAGGCAACGCCCATGATGCTCAACAGGAACCGTCAGCGACTGAATGCCATTGGGACCCAAAATGCGACAACGATTGAGAAACGTCTGCTTACGATAAACCTCAGCGCCATCAAACTCAATATCGCAACGACGAGAAATAAGACTAAAATAGTCTATTGAACCAAAATATGATGATGAAATCTTCAAAAAAATTCCCCTACTTATTTTCTACAATCGTCAATTAAAAGCGGAACACAACACACAAGTCCTCATAACTACATCTCATTCACTCACCTAAAGTCTATATCCCGAAAAATCATCATCAATCGTAAGCAACTCCGACCTGCTTAAATCTATCTGGTCGGTACAATCAACAGGCTTCAGATACACAGGTATTTCGGCACCTTGCCTGACATACACAGGCATAACCTCAAGAGGAATATCAAAGCGATGAATCCAACAACCTTCGGAACGCGTCACCTGACCATTGAAAAAATCTACCCACTCGCCAGCAGGCAAATAAATGTCGCGACAACCTTCAGAATTCATTACCGGAGCCACAAGAAAATCATCACCAAAATAATATTCATCATCAATATGCCAACAAGTCCTGTCCTGTGGATGATGATAAATAAGTGCTTGAAGCAACGTCGAACCACTCTCTGTAGCCTTCTTGCTCTCACGGACAATATAAGGAATCAAAACATAACGCAACCTCCACCATCGCTTTACTATTGACGCAACATTAGGATAATGCCAAGGCTCGCGCTTGTTTGTACCATGATAACGTATGTGAGAAGTAAAAACACCAAATTGAGTCCAACGAACATAGACATCATCATCAACAACAGAATTCATGAAATTAGGCAACGTATGGAAACCAGGCACATCGTGACTCCAAAAGGCAAAACCTGATAGATTGAAATGCAAACCACCACGAAGACTACCTGCCATGCCCTCCCATGTACTAGCACTATCACCACCCCAATGAAGAGGATAACGCTGACAACCAGCCCATGCTGCACGCGACCAAGCAATACCCTCACCCGTAATCTGTTCAGTAACCTCATAAACGGCCTTTTGATAAAGCAACGCATAGAGATTCTGCAAACGCTCAGAACTCATACCCTTATAAGATGCTTCAGTATGTATATTTTCACCAAAATCTGCCTTAATACACTTTACACCCATATCAAGCAATTTACGCAAAAGACCTTTGTACCAAATCACTGCCTTTGGATTTGTGAAATCTATAGTGCCAGCATAATCCAAATTGGAAAAATTTGAACCACTAGAGACACGTTTTACCGTCATCGGCGCTATGAAATCGTTTTTCCTTGCCTCATCAATCTGCTCGGCATCCTCTGCCACATAAGGTAATTGCCACAAACTTATGCGGAATCCTTTGTCAAGCAAGTCTTGGATAAAGCCACGAGGATTAGGGAAACGCTCTCTATTGAATTTCCATTCACAAAGCCAATCGGTCTTAAACCAACCCGTATCAAGGTGGATAACATCACAAGGATAATGCTCAGCACGCAAACGCTGACAGATGCCATTCACTTCGTCGGCAGAAAAATACGTCATCCTACTCATCCACACACCAAAACTCCATAACGGAGGCATCTGTGGATAGCCAGTAAGATCACGATAACCACGCACAATCTCTTCAATACTATCACCACCTATCAGAAAAACATCAATAGTAGCATAATCACTCATAAACTGCACAGAGCGCGTACTCTGACCGGCAAGAGAAAGCTTGGACTTGGAACTCGTATGATAAAAACATCCATACATGCGACTTGATATGTAGAATGGAATGTTCTTATATGTACGACGATTGTTCACCCCTTGGCCATCCTGATTTTTTAAATAAAATGTCTGACCACTCAAGTCCATCTTCATAAAACGCTCACCCGTACCAACAAAACACTCATCCATCTTTGACTCAAATGATATGGTAGCACGGTCATTATCACCGCTAGTCTTACAAAAAGCTAACGGCAAAGCATCATAACGCGGAGGAGAAAAATGATCATAAGAAGCTAAACGAATCTCATGTTTACCATCAGGAAAGAAACGAATATCCAATGTGGGCTGAGGATCGGGTTGCAGATTGCTCCACCTGTCGAGTTCAGGCTCACGAGTATTGATGAGAGCGCGCATGCGACCATCCTTGGAGATGATACTCCACCCATCAGACTTCCCATCACTGCAAGAGCCTAACTGCACCAACTGCAACGGCTGACGAGTAAGCAAAGGATTTATCTGCAACATCTCACTATCATCAGTCATCTGAGCCTTCCCAGAATCATCAGTGAAATCAATAAAAACTCGCAAAATCTTGTTACCATATTGTCTGATTACAAGCGTATATACCTCTTGCATATATCCCATTTCTACTTCCATCTCGACAGACTGTTTCTGACGCTGAAAAGGCACATCTATGCAAATGTCACCATCTCTTTCATACACACGCTGTGGAGGATAAGCCTTCCAAAGAGACTCGTTACTTTTGTAATTTGAATCGAAATCCAAAAAATCAAACAAATGATAGTTGGTTATCTTCATAATTTTCTAATTTTTTTCATTTTTCCCAAACAATATTCGGCCCCGGATGATTGTCACCAAATTTATTCTCAGTACACCTATTACCAGTTATGGTAAACCCATCCGTCTTAGCATCAAGATAAATGTAAAATCCACGATCGTTAGTGGCATAAGGAGACTTACCTAAACTCTCAATACGATTGTCAACAATCTCTGATTCGGGCTGGTTGCTAAGAGTATAGATACCGCCTGCATCATATAGCATTTTTGCAAAGTTTGTGACGTAATTACCAACAATATGATTGTCTCTCATACCCGTATCCATAGAAGTCCAACCCCAACCCATACAGATGCCCGAATAATTCACCCGCTTCACTTCATTGTGAGTAATATAACACGAACGAACATAGCCACAGCCTATACCGACAGCACCCCAATCCTCGTTGGTCGCATCATAAATGCGATTCCTAGATATTTGAATGTTAGATGTGTACGACTCATCGGGAAGATATATCGGAATATGTACCTCTTCGCCCTCACCAAACCATCCGACCATTATGGCTGTACCGCCAATATCTTCAAAATGATTGTTTGATATGGAGCAATGTTTCATGGCATAACTATAATCAAGCGCCGTAGAAGACAAATGACGAAAAGAACAACCAACAAAATTTATCTCCTCACCCCAATAAGCGGTAATAGCTGCGGACGGACGCACAATCCATGCCTGATTTTCAAGATCCTTATCCCATGGAAGCCCCTCTTTCTGCAGCTTGTAGGCATCAAGTAAAGGAAAACCTCCTTGCAAGGTCACATGCCCATACTCAGAAGGACGCTTCCATGCAGTATATTCAAAACCCACATTCTGAAATGTAATATTGGTGACCTTGTTTATAGCATCACCATTGATTTGCACTAATTCTTCCAAAGGAGAACAAGCAAATTCTGTCTTCTCAATATCATCCGTCGGCCTCGGCAGATAAAAAATTTTCCCGCTTTCATCTTGATACCACTCCCCAGGCTCATCGACAAGGCATAATGCGTTTTGTAGAGAAAAAGAAGAATTGCCCTTTTCACCACCAATGACAGGCTGTGGCCAAGGATGTGAAAACTCAAGTTCAGACTCTGGCTCACAAAAACTAACCCGAGTAAGAGAAGGATCAGCATCGCTTTTCTTCATATCTTTTACGCGCAAAATAGCCACCGCCCATCGTTGATGGACAAGCATCTCTAGTGATAGGGATTTCTGCAATTCGGAAAAATTATCTGGCGTAGGAATTGTAATTGTCCTATCTGCAATGCCGAAATCTACCATACGTTGCATTTTATATTCACCAAACTGCGTAGAACGTAAAGCCTTTTTACCATCAACCCACATCTGACGAATCAACACGACTCTGTTTCCACAACGAGGAGCAGACGCCACCCAATAACGACCTTCTCTTTGCCATCCACGAATAATCCTCTTGCCACTGATAACAGCATGTGACGGAGAAGAAATCTTTAGAAAACTATCTTCCTGCCTAAGATACAATGGAGAAGATAAAATATATTCATCACCATCAAGAATAATGTTTATCACATCCCGAGAGCCTACTTCTTGAAGACGATGCATCTCGCGTGCCTTGCGAATTGCTATCGCTATATTACCACCTTGAGGTACATGTAAATCTACGGCAAAGACACAAATAGATAATGCGAAAAATAGTATTGTAAAAAGAGCTTGTTTCATTTCTTGAAAATAATAATCATCATCCAATGTTAGCTACTATCATACAATAGGCAAACTCATACCATTGATTTTTTCAAATATGTCTAGAGCATAAACATCGGTCATGCCACTTATATAATCAATAATTGCAGCTACGCGAGTTTGTAAATCTTCGCTGTTTACATCATATTGCGAAGACACACGACGAATAAGTTGCTGTGAATAGAACTTCTCTGGAGTGATAACAGCACTGATAAACTGCTCCATAAGTGTAGCCATAATCTTGTATCCTGCCATCTCAATATCCACTACAGGCTTGGAATGATAAATCTTTTGGTAAGATAACTTTTGGCATGCTTCATATGCTTTGCGTACTTGCTCAGTTGTATGCTCTATAAGTGAACCTTCAAAACTACCACCAAGTATGGCTTCTTCGTTGTGAATAAATGCTTCAGCACATTCATGTTCAAGAATGCCAATAACTCGAGCACGCATATAAACAACCTTTTCATTGGCATCAGTAATGCCCTCATCAATAATACGCAATTGTATTTGATTTCGCGTCTTCTCATCAAAGAAAGCAAGCAAACGATCTTTAGTCTCGTCAAAAGTGATAAGACGCATCTTAAAAGCATCTTCAATATCCATTATCTCATAACAAATATCATCAGCAGCCTCGACAAGATAGACCAATGGATGACGCGCATAACGCAATGCATGACCATCACTATACAAACAACGAATACCAAGATCTTCTGCAATTTTTACAAAATACGGAGCCTCAGATGCAAAAAAGCCGTATTTCTCGTGTTCTGCTGTAACATATTGTGAAGAATACGGATACTTTACCATAGCAGCAAGCGTGGAATATGTCATGACAAAACCACCATGACGCCGTCCCTGAAATTGATGAGTAAGCAAACGGAAGGCATTTGAATTCCCTTCAAAATGAGTAATATCTTGCCAAAAATCCGAACTTACACTCTTTTTAATCTCTTGCCCTGCACCCTCTGAAAAAAATGTCTGTATGGCTTTTTCACCAGAATGTCCAAAAGGTGGGTTCCCTAAATCATGCGAAAGACATGCTGTTGCAACGATAGTTCCTATTTCGGTAAACAATGTATCTCTGAGATCCGGACGCTTTTCCATGATGCATTGTGCCACATCGTTGGCAAGTGATTGCCCGACAGAAGCCACCTCAAGAGAGTGAGTGAGACGATTATGCACAAACACACTTCCCGGCAACGGAAATACCTGTGTTTTATTCTGCAAACGACGAAATGGGGATGAAAAGATTAAACGATCATAATCGCGCTTGAATTCACTGCGGTCATCATGACGACGAGGATGAGCGTCTTCCTGACCAAAGCGTTTGTTAGAAACAAGTTTTCTCCACTCCATAAGATGCATCCTTTTTTTAATTTTATTTCCCCACCTTATAAAAAACATTGTTCGCACCGGATGTTATCTTCAACGCCTCTGGATGCTCCTTTACGAAAGATTCCATATGCCGGATACGCTTGTCTTCAAGAATTTCATCAACTGCAATTAAAATTCCAGTCTCCTCAACATCACCAAAACCATAATTGATTGCTGTACCAAAAAGTTTCATTGTAGGGGAAAGATTCATATATGCATTTACTAATGGTGGTATATTGAGACCCATTTTAGAAATTTCGCGTTTTAAAATGCGATAGTCTTTGCGAAAGTCATCTTCATTAAATAATACTTCCAATTCTTCGGCAGGTGTTTCCAAAAGCAATGGCTTCTCGGGAATGACAAGTTTTTCTTTGTCATCAAAGTGTTTTTTAAGAAAATACAATATCATGTCACGTCCACGACGAAGATAACTAGGGTACATCGTCATTTTACCAAAGAAATAACGACATTCCGGAGAGATGACCATAAGTGCACCCAACCCATCCCAAAGATTGTCGAGAGCAAACATTGATTTAGGGTTGGAGCGTGTGTTCTGATATTCTATTGATACATATGAACGTCCTAATTCTATGACTTTGGGAAGATAATCTTTGATAAACTGATTTGAAAAGTGAAACATATGCGATGTTGCAAGTATTGGCTGCCCATGTTCGTCAAAATCAACATCCTTGCCAAGAATATAACGATAGCCACCTATGATTTCTTCCTGTTCGGGATTCCATACAACAATCTGCTTGTAGCAGTTTTTGCATGTATCAAATTCATCCAAGTCGCAATCTAATCCCGTACCTCCACCAGCTGCACGAAAAGCTTCTTCGCGTTGGCGTCCTATTTCGCGCAATACATTCGGAGAATCATGCCAAGTAACGATATAAATTTCGTTTTGGCTTTTATTAGTCATACGCAGACGCTTTTCATCTGTCAATTCGCTTTTCAACACTTCTTTGGGGATAGGAGCGATTATAGTATTCTCTTCCATCATATTTGTTTTAGCTTATATACTTTTTCGCGGACTTGTTGCGCCCATTGTTTTGGTTTCATACTCGAATCAAACGTTTGCCAAGGAATTGGTTTGCCGATTGTAACATGAAATGTTTTGTGACGATTGCGATACATCTCATCTGGGAGATAAATCATAGCAAGATTGAATTTTAGATGCAGTCGTTTACACCATTGTGCAATGTTGTAGAATCGCTTAGAATTGCGCCCTTCAAAATAGATAGGCACCACATCACGCTGATATTCAACACTCTTTTGGATAAAATTCTTTGTCCATTCCACATCCTTTATCTCTCCGTTAGCTTGCATTCTTGAGCATAAACCTGCTGGGAAAATAAGCATTTGATTATCACTTGCATATGCCTCTTCTAATAGACGCCTATTCTCTCTAGACTGTGCCCCAACCTTGTTGACAGGAATGCAAAGTGGCGCATATCCAGGAATGTACATTAAAAAATCATTAACCGGAATACGCAATCTATTGCCATAATGTTGTGTAAGAAGGTAACCAAGACAAACTCCATCTGGACCGCCAAGAGGATGATTGCTTACAAAAGTATAACGCTTACCATCATCATCTTTCGGCAAGTTTTCCTCGCCCCTAACGTCAAGATTCAAATCCAAATAACGCATTCCATCAACAAGCCAGTCTTTGCCCTTATAAATACGGCTTTTCCAAAAATAATCATTCATTTCATCCTGATGGATAATTTTCTTCAGTTTGTTTATAAGAAATTTTGGAATATATTTTGCCTTTGACCCTACTTTAAGGCGAATAATTTTGTCGAGATCAATTGCTTTTTCCATCTTTGACATATTAATACACGGACAAAGATAGCACAAAAAACCTTTTCAAATGCAATTTTCTTATAAAAATAAGAAACCGGATTATTTATTATGCGAAAAGAATATTTTCCAAAGCAACAAACTTGCTCCGTATAGAACAAATCCAACCACGATTCCTGCAATAACATCAATGGCATAATGAGCACGAATATATATCGTTGAAAAACACATTATACACAACAATATAAGTACTATTTTCCCAAAGCGTTTATTTACACGAAAAGCTAATAACATCATTATTAGTGTCATACATATATGACTGCTCGGAAATGCAGCAATGGGTCTTTCCCCTGAATCATGAGCAAAAACCAACAACCGATAAAAGAATCCGTCTTGCCAACCAGGGTTGAACTGTTTTTGCGCGTTTTCAGCAAAAAAACATCCTATATTAGGGAAATTACCTTGAGCAATAGTATGCAGACCTACAATCTCATAATAGTATTGTGGCCCACAGACAGGAATAAACAAAAAAATGACATATACTAAAAAGAATGAGGTGAAGAAAATAAAAGTTATCTTTTCTAATTCTCCGTATTTTTTGAAGAAATAGAACAACATGACAGATGCCATAATAAAAAAATAACTTACGTAATCGGCACACATTATTTCGCTCACTAACGGCCAAGATACTTTTTCAGCAAACAACAATGCGGGCTGCATGCCAAAAATATTTTGCTCCCACCCAGCAATAAGATGATCAAGATAAGGCATTGCTCGATTGAACTCAAACAAATCAGGATACCATTGCGATAGCATACCAAGCTGTGCCAAATAACGACACAAGAAGGTCAATCGGCAAGGAATACATCTATATACCAACCATAATGCACCAATAATTGCAAGGCCCTCTATTCGCAATGAAGCGATCCGTGAAACATTCGGCAATTCATCATACATTACGACTGCAACAATAGATGTGAATAGAATATAAATTATTACTGCCCACTCCATTGCAATAAGACCTTTTCGTGGCTTTTTTTCTATGCTAAATAATTCTTTGATTTTCACGATACAATTTTTAGTTCGTACAACATTTATTGACAAAGCCACTCATGTACACCACGCTCAAGATCATATTTAGGATTATAGTCCAAATCTTTAACGATTGGGCTAATATCACATCGCCAATTACGCTGACGAAGAATATTAAATTTATCCATATTTAACGCAGACATTTTTCCTGTAATACTACCGATAAAACCGCCAATTTTACACACTATCCATAACATCCATATTGGGGCCACAATGCGGAATACAAATAGATTACCAAGCTCTTTTTTTATAAGTTCGGAAAAATCTTTTGAAGAATAGACCTTACCATCAGAAACAAAATATTTTCTTCCATCAACACCTTTTTCTAAAGCTAAAAATACTGCTTGGACAAGATCTCTTACATAGACAAAAGTTATTTCTTGCGGACGAAAACCAACCGCAAAATCCACATGTTTCCGAATGCTATCTACCATCATAAGATAGTCCTTTTCTCGCGGGCCATAAACACCTGTTGGACGTAAAGTCACAACATGCAAGCGATTTGCATACTTATCCAAAAACTCTTCAGCTTGCATCTTGCTTGCACCATAGCTTGTATTTGGCTTGGGCTCATCTTCTTCTTTTATATTTTTATACGGATATTGCTCACTAATCGCTCCATAAGCACTCAAAGAACTCATAAAGATAAATTTTTCGGGCTCTATACCAAGGCTCATTATTGCTTGAGCAAAATGCTTTGTCCCTTCGGTATTAATACGAAAAAAATCTTCTTTTTTCAAACATTTTGTGGCTCCCGCAGCATGAACGATATAGTCCCAACGATAAGTAGCCATTGCCTCTTCCAACGTTGTTACAGATGAGAAGTCAAGCTCAATGAATTTTATTCTTTCGTCTTTTAAATATCGTTTGCTTGAGGTGCGACGAACTGCAGCCCACACTTCCATTCCGCGTTGTAAGGCTTCTTCTACAATAAAACTTCCAATAAAGCCACTAGCTCCTGTTATGAGTATTTTTTTCATATTCAACTTCTCTTTATTTTCTTATGGCAAAGATACGCAAACCGACTTTCATCTGCAACTATGCTACATATTTTCCATATATAGACGAATAACTAGTCCTATGAATTTGTACAAATCGCCCCCAATATTGATAGATTATTTATTTTGAAATAAAGAAAATAAAAGATAGGTATATTTTCATATGAAGCAAGTAAGTGTATGTAAGTGTATGTTTAACGGAATTAAGTGAAAAAACAACGAAGAAAAATGTACCTTTCTTTTATTTACGAACCAATAAAAAAGCTCCGAAAGTCAGAGACACTAACCTTCGGAGTTTATAGAGAATAATTATTCTCAAAGATACAAATTTTATTGTCTATATGCAGGATTCTGATATGCAACCTTTTCTTCTTTTGTCATCTCAAGACCATCAATCTGACTTTGTGGGATAGGTCGCAAATAATTATCCTTAGACATATTACGAGTAAACTCTTGTGCACCATGATCTTTGAAACTCATACCACCAATATGATAAGTAAGAGCACGCTTTTCCCAAGTTTGAGTACGAGTTAGATCATACCAACGCATACTTTCACCAAAGAACTCACGGCTACGCTCGTCAAGAATATAGTCGATAGTGATATCTTTTGGAGTTGCATCAAGCATTGCTTTAAGGCGTGCTTTAGCTTTTTCGCCATCTGGGTCATCTACCTTTTTACCATTATTGTTATCCCAACGCCACTTTGAAGCACGTGTACGAATAACACTAATAAGATCGTATGCAGATTTCTCGCCTTTTGCTCCCATTACAGCAGCCTCTGCAGCAATGAAATAAAGTTCTGAAAACTTAGCGATAACCATTGGACGAGTACTTCCTGAGTTAACACCAGCACCATAACCTGTACCATTATCAGTACGATATGGACCTATCTTCCAAAGAGCAGGATAGATCTGGCGAGTCATTTGACTTGGTTCAATAACGAAGTCAGCACGACCAGGAAGAACACCTGCACCAACACCTGCACCATTCACACTATAATCTATTCCGCCTACATCCTCCGGCAAGAATGTCAAGACGGCATCACCAAGACCATGGTTATTACCTTCAATGTCGGTGGCATATGCACCCCATTTTCCTGGATAGATAGGAAGACCATTAGCGCCTGTAACATGATCTTTGTAATTTGTACCTGTTGCATCAGCCTTCTGCCAGTTAGCGCGGAAACAGTATGTGAATGTTGCATCGTAGCGCGAATCATTAGTCTTATCTGCAAAAGTTTTTGTAAATACTTCAATTGTAGGAGCATTACGAGTCCAAGGACGACCAAGTCCAGGGATGAGGTCGCGTTGTACAGGATTGATACCATCAATGCTCATAAGAGTATAGTTGCAACAAGGAAACCATGAAGTAAAGTTTTCAGGAGATTGACCATTACCCCAAGCGTTCTTACCAACACCATTGTAAAGGTCACTTTCTTCAGTATGATCAGCCCAAAGCAACCATTCTGCGTTACGATCATTAGTTGCCACATGAGCGTCGTAATATGTATCCATCAATTTATAAGGGCTTGTAGGATCATTGATAGCCCCCATTGCGTCTGTATAAGCCTCTTGGAAATACCAAGCAGCATCGTGTCTATCAGGATCCGTGCGATTACACTCTGGATATGTAGGAACTCCATTCGGATTTTTCAACCACCAAGCATAAGTCAAATAAGCTTTTGCAAGATAAGTAATAGCAACCGTTTTAGTTACGGCACCTGGCACACGTGGAGAGATAGGAAGATTTTCAACAGCCTTCTTCAAATCAGGGAAAATACACTCTGTATAAACTTCAGGCACCGTATTACGTACTGATGTACGAACGGCCTGATTATTGAATGTCAATTTGCCACTTCCTAAATCCAATGGCACACCACCAAAATTACGTACAAGATGGAAATAATAGAATGCACGGAAAAAATAAGCTTCTGCAATCTTTGCTGGGTCCATACCACCGAGTTCACCATATTCAATCACACCGCTTGCTGTATTGATAGTAGGGAATACATCCCACCAACGACCTGCATCACAGTTGGTAGAAGTCATTTTTGCACCACCTGTGAAATCTGCAGATTTGAAATTTTCGCCATCACCACTCTGAGCATAGGTGTATTCATCAGTACCTGTTTCCATCGCGCTGAAAACATATCCGTTACCATAGAGATTACGCAATTCTGCGTAAAGAGCTGTCAAACCGCCTTCAATACCCTTTTCTGTACCAAAGTAAGAAGGGTCAAACGAAGATCTTGGTTGCTCATCAAGCACATTACATGAAGAAAAACATAAAACGAATGTGCAAACAAAAACTAATATAATATTAATCTTTTTCATAATCTTCTCCATTTTAGAAAGTTAAGTTAAGGCCAAAGAGGAAATTACGTGTTGAAGGAGTATTATAACCAATGATAGGCATTTGGTGAGCTCCTGTGTAACCTTCAAAAGTAACGGCTGTAGTACCACCATTGTGTGCATAAGTATTTGTCTCTGGATCAAGACCACACTCATTATTATAAGGTGAGAAGAATACAAATGGATTCTGTACTGTTGCGTAAACGCGCAGGCGTTGAATACCAAGATTCTTGATAGCAGCAATATTTGTGAAACTATAACCGAGAGTAATAGTACGAATCTTCAAATAGCCCGCATTAAAGTAACCAAGTGTAGAACCATACTTAGGGTTATCACCCGAAAGGACACCACCTGGTTTTGGATAATCATTAGTTGGATTATCTTCAGTCCAATAGTTAACATCAATCTGACCACGGCGAGCTGTCAACATATTCAAATAGCCATTAGAAGAATGGATAGCAGAAATCAACTTGCCACCTATTTGGAATGCACCAATTACAGAAAGATCAAATCCTTTGTAAGTAACGTCAGTGTTGAAACCACCCATAAGATCAGGCTCCATAGACATAATCTTACGATCATCAGGCCCAATAGCGCGTGGATTGCCGTTTTCATCGTATCCACCTTCAACCTTAATCATACCAATGTTTCCACCTGGCTCAAGTATATTGAGAAGTTCTTCCTCGCCCTTCTGCCAAATACCAATCTTATTGTAGTCATAAATACAATCAATTGGATGACCTACGAACCAACGGTTACCCTCATCGCGTTCCGCACCTGATGCAAGAGCCTTCAACTCGTTATGGTTAGAATAGAAGTTAACACCTAAATTCCAATTCCATCCCTTATAATTGTCGAGAATTGTTCCGTTCAAAGAAAGTTCCCAACCTTTGTTCTGAGTTTCACCAATATTTGCAGTATAGCTACTAACGCCTGATGTTGACGGCATAGAAACTGCGAGAAGCAAATCATTAGTATTTTGGATGTAGTACTCAAATGTACCATACAAACGACCACTGAAAAGAGAGAAGTCAAGACCTAAGTTCCAAGTCTTTGTATACTCCCAACCAAGGTCAGGGTTTGGAAGACTTGATACATAATAACCTGTTGAACCCGTTGAACCGAAGTTATAGAAAGTTTGGCTCAAAGAACCAAGAGTTGAGTAAGGCTTAATACTTTGGTTAGAAGTTTCACCATAACCAGCACGAACTTTTAAATTATCAAGCCAAGTAATAGGCTTCATGAATTCTTCCTTGGCAATATTCCAACCTGCAGAAACAGCAGGATAAGTATGCCACTTATGACCTTCTGCTAAACGTGAAGAACCATCAGCACGTACTGTAACACTTGCCATATACTTGCCATCATAGTCGTACATAGCACGCCCCATTACTGATGAAAGACCACTTTCCCAATAGTTCTGGTAAGCAGGATTTACTGTAATGTTTTGGTAAGCTGTACCTATATTATAATACATAAAATACTCTGCAGGTATCTCCTGACCAGACATATGAGTCTGCTCATAACGAGTTTGCTCGGCAGAATACATACCTACTATATTTACATGATGCTTCTCTGCAAATGTACGATCATAAGTAAGAATGTTTTCAACACTCCAATTCTTAGTTATACTCTGCTGAACAGATGCAGAGTTAATAGCTGAAATATTTATGTTGTTAACTCCTGTACCAGTGAATGAGCCATTTTTGGAATCACGATAATTCAAACCAATATTCATACGATAACTCAAACCTTCTATCCATGGGCACTTAACTTCTGCAAAGATAGTATTGTAAGTACCTAGACCCTTGTTTTCATTTACCCAAAGATTCTTCCAACCATCAATAATATCGGGAGTCAAAATAACATTTTCATCAGCTTCCATTTTGATAGTGCGCTTCAAATCTCCATATTCGTCATACGGATTAGAAATAGGACTTGAGCTCAAAACACTATAGAGACCTATCTGGCCACCCTTCTGCATGCTAAAGCTAGTGTTTGTGGAAAGACCGAAACGGAAGAAATCACCAACCTTTTGGTCAAAGTTACCACGAATTGAGTAACGAGAGTAGTCTTGCCCTGGAACGACAGCTGCATCCTTATAGTAACCAGCACCAAAACTATAGCTACCTCCAATAGTACCGCCCTGAACACCAACATTATGACTCTGAGTATAACCTGTGCGGAAGAACATATCCTGCCAGTCTGTGTCAACCCCTTCTTGCTCATCAGGACCACCAGTTATGTAAACAGTACCCTGGTTTTCGTGAGTGCGAAGGTAATCACGAAGTTCTGTAAACTGTTTGCCATTCATCATTGGGTATTTGTGGAATACATTCTTAAAGCCAGCATACATGTTGTAAGAAACTCTTGCCGGAGTATTCTGAGTACCTTTAACTGTAGTTATCATGATGACACCATTGGCACCACGAGAACCATAGATAGCTGTTGCAGAAGCGTCTTTCAAAATATCCATGCTCTTGATATCAGCAGGGTTAATATCAGAAAGATTTCCCATAAATGGAACACCATCAAGCACAATAAGAGGATCGTTACTTGCACTGAGTGAACGTTGACCACGGATACGAATCTGCATTTCTGCACCCGGCTGAGAAGAAGTCTGCGTCATAACAACACCAGGCATACGACCTGCCAATGCATAAGCAACATTGGTCGCTGCTACTTGATTCAATTTCTCACCATTAATGTTTGCTACCGAACCTGTTACAGCCTCACGCCGTTGTGTACCATAGCCAATAACCACAACCTCGTTTAAAGACTTTTGGTCTTCTTTGAGTACTACTTTAAGGTTCTCACGTCCTCCAACTCTTACCGTTTGAGCAATAAAGCCCACATAAGACACGGTAAGAGATGCTTTGGAATCAGCATTAACCATAAAGTTACCATTCAAGTCAGTAACTGAACCAACACTTGTACCATCAACTTTTACAGTTGCTCCGATGACAGGTTCGCCATTGGAATCAACCACGACTCCTTTGACTGTCTGTGCCGAAATCGTTGTCATTGTACAAATAAACAACAAAGTCAGCGCAATTCGAAAAAATTTCAGATTTGACATAAAATGTTTGTTTTTAGATTAATAAAAAAAATATACATAAAAAGTAAACTTTCATATTGTCAAAATTCATTGTTTACCAAAATTAGTTCCTTTGGTAAAATAGTATTATAATAGTTTGTATTGTTTAGTTAATAGACCGATGCAAAGATAATACTTTTTAACTAACAAACAAATATTTTAACTGTTTTTGTGGCATTCATTACAATTTTTCTTCGTAAAATCTCTTTTAGGGAGATGGTAAAGGCTTTTGTCAAAACCATACGAATTACAACAAAAGTAAATTATTGTCGTTTTTTTAATAACAATAATTACATTTTGTCACATGTGAGCGATAACAAACATGCAAAAATTAATAAATTTATGCCTATACTGATTGACAAAAGTCAAGAAAAGGGCAATTTTCTAATAAAAAACATATAATTGCTTGGATTCGCCACAATTTGGTATTTATCTTTGCATTGTCAAAAGGTTAATAGATTGTTTTAGGTTAGTAGTAATTTTGTTAATAGGTTAGTTTTTTATTTAGGGGTGTTGAAGATTATTTTTAGGATAACAACGGCAGCTGTGAAGCTCCCGAAATTATTCTCCCTAAAAAGAGAAACTTCTGGAGGAGGAAACCGAATCCAGTTTTAGACTGAAAATTTAATAAAAGTAAATAGGTTAACGTCAGGGCTTGTGAAAGTCTTGACGTTTTTGATTTATGAAATTCAAAGATTTTATTAGTTTTATAAATCTAACTAACTCAACTCAAGCATTCGAAGTATTGGTATTACGGCTTTTGCGGCTACTATAGCATCAACTTTAATCTCAGGTAATTCTTCTTGAAGCGTAGTCAGAACATTTTCTAAAGTACATAGCTTCATATGCTCGCATTCATTGCATAAAACTCCATCCTTTCGTGGCACAAAATAGAGAGTTTGCTCGGGGTATCTTCGAGCTATTTCTCTAGATATTCCTATTTCTGTGGCAATAATAAACTCACTTACACCCATGTTTTCTCTTGCGCCGAAAGCATCTAGTATGGCCGCAGTAGAACCAATAAGATCAGCTTCTGCCAATACATCTGCAGAACATTCTGGGTGAACCATAACAAAAGCACTTGGATGGGCCTTTTTTAATTCTTTTATAGTTTCAGCAGAAAAACGTCCATGAACATGACATCCACCATCCCACAACATCATTTTGCGTCCTGTCATGTCATTGATATATCCTCCAAGGTGCTGATCAGGACAAAACATTATTTTTTCATCTTTTGGCAAAGAGTTTATGATTTTAAGTGCATTGCCAGAAGTAACGCAAATATCAGAAAGCGCTTTAACTTCTACTGTAGTATTAACATAACTTATGATTGTATATTCTGGATTTTTATGACGGAACAAACGAAGTTCTTCTGCATTACAACTATCAGCAAGGCTACAACCTGCAGAAAGATCTGGGGTGAGGACTTTCTTTTTTGGACATAGAATTTTACAAGTCTCTGCCATAAAATTCACTCCACACATTAGAATTATTTCTGCATCAGTATGTGAGGCATGTTTAGCCAAAGCAAGGCTATCACCGATAAAATCAGCTATATCCTGCACTTCCGCACGAGTATAATAGTGTGCTAGTATTACTGCATTTTTCTCCTTGCATACTTGCCGTATTTTATTCTTTAAGTCCTTCATTTCTTTCTAAAATTTTTCAACAAAGCAAAGATAATAAAAATCCTAAAACCATTTTATTTATTACATATTTTTATTTAACTTTGCGTTTGCGTTAAACATAAAGATAGTTTTATGCCTATATTGATTTTCTTTAAACTTATCGGCTCGTTGGCATTGTTGATGTATGGAATGAAGTCCATGAGCGAAAGTTTGCAAAAAATGGCAGGAAGTCAGTTGCGCCATATTCTTGGAGCAATGACAACAAATCGTTTTACAGGAATGTTGACGGGAATATTTGTCACAGCATCCGTACAGTCTTCTACGGCGACAACAGTCATGACAGTATCATTTGTAAATGCAGGTCTATTGACTTTGGCGCAAGCGATCTCCGTCATCATGGGCGCGAACATAGGTACTACGCTTACAGCATGGATAATGAGTGCAGGATTCTCATTTAATATCACAGACTTTGTATATCCTACATTTGTAATTGCTTTGTTACTTATTTATACTAAAAAGAAAAAGAGTGGGGGAGATTTTCTTTTTGGTATTGCTTTTATGTTTCTTGGTCTTGGGACTTTACGCCAAACGGGTATAGATATGGACTTAGGGGGCAATGAAGCCGTAATTGGTTTTTTTTCTTCGTTTAACCCAAATAGTTTTCTAACTACATTTGTTTTTTTATTCTTTGGGGGGCTTCTTACCATGGCAGTACAAAGTTCTGCGGCCGTAATGGCAATCACTATGATTCTTTGTTCTACAGGTGTGTTGCCAATATACCAAGGTATTGCACTTGTCATGGGCGAAAACATTGGCACAACTGTAACTTCAAATGTTATTGCACTTACAGCAAACACTCAAGCACGTAGGGCGGCTTTGGCACACATGCTATTCAATGTCTTTGGAGTCATTTGGGTGCTTATTTGTTTCCAGCCATTTGTTGATTTTGTATGCTCACTTGCCGGATTTGATGTTACAATGACAAAAAAGAGTGTTGATACTGCAACATTTATGGCAAATACCGCCAAACTCTCATTTGTTCTTGCAACTTTCCACACTTGCTTTAATCTAATCAATACTGCAATTCTCATTTGGTTCATTCCTCAATTAAAAAACATTGTTTGCCATATTATCAAACAGAAAAAGAGCGAAGATGAGGATGAATTTCGTTTGCGCTTTATTACCTCTGGTTTTATGCAAACGCCTGAGCTTTCTGTACTAGAAGCTCAAAAAGAAATAACATTATTTGCGCAACGTATTCAACGTATGTTTAGAATGACTCAAGATTTAATGCAAATAAAAGACACTAGCGAATTCACTAAAAATTTCTCCCGTATTGAAAAATATGAAGGAATTGCAGATAGTATGGAAGTGGAAATTGCGAAATATCTTGAACATGTTAGTGATAATCACCTTTCCGATGAGACAAAGGGGAAGATCCGTGCTATGCTGCGTGAAATAAGTGAAATAGAAAGTATTGGAGATAGTTGTTTTAATATCGCACGTACACTTAACCGCAAATTTAATGGGAAAGAAGATTTTTCAGAGGAACAATACACTCATATTGCACAAATGATGCACCTCATAGATAATGCTTTATCACAAATGAATTCTGTGATGAGTGGGCGTCGTAGTCAAGTAGATATCAATCGCTCATTCAATCTTGAAAATGAAATAAATAATTTCCGCAATCAACTTCGCAATCAAAATATCAGTGATATTGAAAATCAAGTTTATTCTTACTCACTTGGCACAATGTATATGGATATTGTTAGTGAGTGTGAAAAACTTGGTGATTATGTCAAAAATGTCGTAGAAGCTCGTATGGGAGTTAAGCAAAAAGATGCATAAGACTTTCGATATGAAGAAAATAGTTGTACTTACAGGAGCCGGTATGTCTGTTGAAAGTGGATTAAGCACTTTCCGTGATGCTGATGGGCTATGGGAAAATTACCCTGTTCAACAAGTAGCATCACACGAAGGTTGGGAAAACGACCCAACACTTGTGACTAATTTCTATAATATGCTTCGAAAACAACTCATAACAAAGAAACCTAATGAAGGACATCGTCTATTGGCAAAATTAGAACAAGATTTTGAGGTAAATATTATTACTCAAAATGTTGACAATTTGCACGAACAAGCGGGAAGTACAAATGTTCTTCACCTTCATGGTGAACTAATGAAAGTGTGTTCGTCTTATAATGTTGAAGATCTGCGTTTTCAGCAGACCTTAACTAATGATAATCTTGAAATAAAACCCGGCGCGAAGGCTGGTGATGGAAGTCTTCTTCGACCATATATTGTATTTTTTGGTGAAACTGTTCCAAACATTGAACAAGCAGTAGAATTGACGATGCAAGCTGATATTTTTATAATCATCGGTACAAGCCTAAATGTTTACCCTGCAGCAGGATTGGTACAATATGTGAATCCAAATGTTCCTATTTATCTTATTGATCCTATAACTATCACTACTAGAGTTCGTCATTTCACACATATTCAAAAAGGTGCTTCAGAGGGCATGAGAGAAATGAAAACAATTCTTGATCAAATGAAATAATAAAATGGACGAATAAAAAGGCGATGTAATAATTTATCGCCTTTTTCCATTATTGTTTATAAACCTTTATTTATGATCTATTTTCATTCATTATTTCTTTCTCCCAAAATCAGCCGGGATTTCACCACATTCTTTTGTATCCCATTTTTTTATTTCAGGTAAATCCGGATTGGTATGTAGCCACTTTTCTGCCCTTTGTACAAGGTCAAGGGCCAGTGCTGTCTTTTCATCACGTACAAGTTGTGTTTTCGCTTTCTTATTTCTCACCCAAGCAAGAGCACTAACACTATCACTATAAATAATGATATTTTTCAGCCCACGTTGTTTAATAAGAGCAGCGGCATGCACAATGGCGAGAAATTCACCAATATTATTTGTAGCTTGAATAGGACCAAAATGAAATATTTGCTTCTTTGTAACAAGATCTACTCCACGATATTCCATTGCTCCGGGATTACCACTACAAGCTGCGTCAACACACCATGCTTCCATCTATATAATGTGTAAAATCAATTACATTCTTTCTGGCACTTCAATACCTAAAAGCCTCATGCCACTTTTGATAATTTTCGCTACATTACGAGCCAGAACTAAACGCAACAACTGTGTACGCTCATCTACTCCTTTTAAGATTGGACAATCGTGGTAAAATTGATTAAATAACTTTGTTAATTCGTAACAATAGTTTGCAATACAACTTGGGTTATAATCCTTACCAGCTTGTGCAACAACAACAGGGTATTCATTCATCTTTTGAATTAATTCTATCTCCTTATCGTTGAGAGTGCATGAATCAATCTCTATATTTTGTTGTTGGCTTGCCTTTCTCAAAATGCTACGGATACGTGCATAAGTATATTGTATAAATGGTCCCGTATTACCATTGAAGTCAATACTTTCTGCCGGATTAAAGAGCATATTTTTTCTCGCATCTACTTTGAGAATGAAATATTTTAGTGCCCCTAAGCCGACAATACGTGCTACCTCTTGCTTTTCTTCTTCACTCATATCAGCAAATTTCCCTGCCTCATCACCAACTTTTCGTGCATCTTTAATCATGCCCGCAATAAGGTCGTCAGCATCAACTACAGTACCTTCGCGTGATTTCATCTTGCCATTTGGTAACTCCACCATTCCATAAGAAAAATGCACAAGGTCTTTTCCCCATTTAAAACCAAGTTTGTCTAATAATAATGACAGAACTTGAAAATGATAATTCTGCTCATTACCAACAACATAAATCATCTTGTCAATAGGATAGTCCTTAAAACGTAAAGTTGCCGTACCTATATCTTGTGTCATATAAACAGATGTTCCGTCACTACGCAAGAGTAGTTTTTCATCAAGTCCATCTTTCGTCAAGTCTGCCCAAACACTTTCATCCTCTTTGCGAAAGAAAACTCCCTTATTCAATCCCTCTTCTACCTTTTCTTTCCCGACAAGATATGTCTCGCTTTCATAGTAGATCTTATCAAATCCGACACCAAGAGCCTTATATGATTCATCAAAACCTGCATAAACCCAAGAGTTCATCATCCGCCAAAGTGAGCGCACTTCTGTATCGTTCTGTTCCCACTTTACGAGCATTTCACGTGCTTCCCTCATCAATGGTGTCTCTTCGCCTTCTGCGAGTCCTTCAGCCTGTTCCTTATTCTTCTTATCAAAGAGTACGTAATAATCACCTATAAGATGGTCGCCTTTTTTGCCTGAAGTTTCGGGTGTTTCGCCATTACCCCACTTTTGCCATGCAAGCATTGATTTGCAAATATGGATACCACGGTCATTTACGATATTTGTTTTTACGACATAATTCCCATTAGCTTCCATTATTTGACTTAATGACCATCCTAGCAAATTGTTTCTCACATGTCCGAGATGTAAAGGTTTATTTGTATTTGGTGAAGAGTATTCTACCATTACCAATGGTTTCTTGTCTTCTTGAGTTT
Source organism: Prevotella sp. (assembly GCA_045617965.1). Lineage (GTDB taxonomy): Bacteria > Bacteroidota > Bacteroidia > Bacteroidales > Bacteroidaceae > Prevotella. The sequence continues at coordinate 28,236 of JAZLJQ010000014.1, read as the reverse complement.
TAATCTTGCCGAAATCATCGTCTTCATCTATTTTTTGGAGCATATCAAGCATTGAAGAATTGGAGACTGTAAGATTCAAGAATCCTTTTACAACATTGAAACGCTTGATGATGCTTTCATTATCTTGAAGCCAAGATCCTATTTCATTTGCGGTATCCTCTGGTGATTTGTGTGAGAGTTTCAAAAATGGGAACACCATAAGAGTGAAATTTCCTTCAAACTCTTTTCTAGTTTTTTGGAGTGAGATTGATTTTTCTTCAACCTTGCTATTATATAACACGTCTATTGACTTGACTATAGACACTATCAATTGCTCTTCAATATTCATTTATTTTACTTCAAGATTATATCCGATCGTTATTGAGAATGCATTGTTTTGAGAATCTTCAAAATATTCTAATGCATCCTTGAGTTTGTCTTTATTGAATACCTTTGTAATTGGTACCATTGCACGAGCATCTATAACAAAATTTTTATATTGGTAAGACACTCCAACAGGTATTTGTATCTGAAATTTTTTAATATAATTTGTTGTTTCAGTAGATTTTAAATTACTATAACTATCGTTGAGCAATATTGCGGGTTGTATTCCCGTTTTGAGCGCAAATCCATCAAAGACATAAAAGTTAGCTAAGATAGGTATAGTGAGATAGTCTGTTTTTATTTTTGCGATTTCGTCATTTGACTCAAAATCTTCATATTTCAATTTTGATCCTTGTTGTGAATAGAACATTCCTACAGAAGGTTGGAACCAGTCATTAAGTTGGTATCCTATTTCCAAACCACCAGAGAAACCTGTTTTATATTTTGAGTCCAAGCTAGCAACGGGTTCTCCTGAACTTGTTTTTTGTGTTATGCTCACTCCAAATGATGACATTGTTATCCCAATCATTGGGCGGAGCATGAAAGTGCCAATTGTTGGGGTCTGAGCCGAAACACTTATTGCACTCATTATTGCGATAGTGAATATCAGTAATTTTCTCATTATTTTCTTTAATGAATTGATACAAAAAGGCTTGCCTTTATGTAGATAAAGATTCTACGAAAAAGACAAGCCATAAAAGACTTTCTTAATCTGCCAATTTGGCTTTTATAAATTCGCGATTCAAACGAGCAATATTGGCAATACTTTCGTTCTTTGGACATACAGCCTCACAAGCGCGAGTATTTGTACAGTTTCCAAATCCGAGTTCTTCCATCTTCATCACCATTGCCTTTGCACGCTTTGCCGCTTCTGGTCTTCCTTGTGGAAGAAGTGCAAGCTGGCTTACTTTTGATGATACAAACAGCATTGCAGAGCCATTCTTGCAAGCAGCGACACAAGCACCACAGCCGATACAACTTGCACAATCCATCGCCTCATCAGCATCTTGTTTTGGTATGAGAATAGCATTTGCATCTTGTGCTTGGCCTGTACGAACGGTATTATAACCGCCAGCTTGAATAATCTTATCAAAAGCATTACGATCGACCATGCAATCCTTGATTACAGGAAATGCTGCTGACCGCCAAGGCTCAACTGTAATTACATCGCCATCGTTAAAACGACGCATATAGAGTTGACAGGTAGTTGCTCCACGTTCAGTTTTTCCATGAGGTGTACCATTTATATATAGTGAACACATACCACAAATACCTTCACGACAATCGTGATCAAATACGAATGGTTCCTGTCCTTCGTTGATGAGTTCTTCATTAAGAATGTCAAGCATCTCAAGGAAAGATGTATCATCAGGAATATCTTTCATTTCATGAGTGTCAAAATGACCTTTGTCCTTCGGACCGTTCTGTCTCCAATATTTTAGAGTGAATGAAATATTTCTTGCCATGATTTTTCCGATTTGTATTAGTTCTTGTAATTACGTGTTTGTACCTTTATTGCTTCGTATTCAAGAGGTTCTTTGATGAGTTCTGGGGCAGTTTCGTCATCACCCTGATATTCCCAACACCCTACATAGAAGTAGTTTTCATCGTCGCGCTTTGCTTCGCCCTCTTCGGTCTGGTATTCCTCGCGGAAATGGCCACCACAACTTTCGTTACGTGAAAGGGCATCGTATGCAATAAGTTCGCCCATAAGTAAGAAGTCGCGCAAATGTATAGCTTTGTCCAATTCTATGTTCAGTCCTTCTTTGGTCCCAGGAATGAAGAGGTTTGTCCAAAATTCTTTTCTAAGTTCCTTTATCATTTTTATGCCCTCTTTCAATCCTTCGGCTGTACGTCCCATTCCGACGTGTTCCCACATAATATGTCCAAGTTCTTTATGTATGGAATCTACCGAACGCTTTCCTTTTATGCTCATAAGCTTATTCATGTCTTCGCTGACTTTCTTTTCAGCAGCTTCAAATTCTGGCATCTCTATTGACAGACGAGGCCAAATTGCTTGGTCTGCGAGATAATTTTGGATAGTGTATGGCAACACGAAATATCCGTCTGCCAATCCTTGCATTAATGCAGATGCTCCAAGTCGGTTTGCTCCATGATCAGAGAAATTACATTCTCCTATAGCGAATAGTCCAGGTATTGATGTCTGTAATTCATAATCCACCCAAATGCCACCCATTGTATAGTGAACGGCAGGGAATATCATCATTGGAGTTTCATAAGGGTTTTCATCTGTGATTTCCTGATACATATCAAATAAGTTACCGTAGCGCTGTTCAACAACATCTTTGCCCAAACGCTCTATTGACTCAGAGAAGTCAAGGAACACGGCAAGACCTGTATTGTTTACACCGAACCCCTTATCACAACGCTCTTTTGCAGCGCGTGAAGCAACATCGCGTGGGACAAGGTTACCAAATGCAGGATACCTACGCTCCAAGTAATAGTCGCGGTCTTCTTCTGGTATGTCTTGTCCTTTTATCTCGCCTCGTTGCAAACGCTGTGCATCTTCGAGTTTCTTTGGCACCCATATCCGCCCATCGTTACGCAAAGATTCTGACATAAGAGTCAGTTTCGACTGCTTGTCACCATGAACAGGAATGCAAGTCGGGTGAATCTGCACATATGAAGGATTTGCGAAATAAGCACCTTGTCGATAACATTGAACAGCTGCAGTACAGTTGCATCCCATTGCGTTTGTTGAAAGAAAATAAGTGTTTCCATAGCCACCAGTACCGATAACGACTGCATTTGCCGAGAATCGTTCAAGCTTACCTGTTACAAGGTTTTTTGCGATGATACCACGAGCACGACCGTCTATAATAACAAGGTCTTCCATCTCATAGCGTGTATAGAGTTTCACCTTCCCTGCTTTCACTTGACATGAAAGCGAAGAGTATGCGCCAAGAAGAAGTTGTTGACCTGTTTGTCCTTTGGCATAGAATGTACGGCTGACTTGTGCTCCTCCAAAAGAACGATTTGCTAACATTCCGCCATATTCACGAGCAAAAGGAACGCCTTGTGCCACACATTGGTCTATGATATTATTACTCACTTCTGCCAAACGATAAACGTTAGCCTCACGAGCACGATAGTCTCCACCTTTTACGGTGTCGTAGAATAGACGATAAATAGAGTCGCCATCGTTTTGATAGCATTTTGCAGCGTTGATACCACCTTGTGCTGCAATGGAGTGAGCACGACGAGGGGAGTCCTGAATACAGAAGTTCAACACGTTAAATCCCATTTCTCCGAGTGAAGCAGCTGCAGAAGCACCTGCAAGACCTGTGCCAACGACTATTACATCAAGTTTTAGTTTATTCTTAGGGTTAACCAAGCGTTGGTGAGCTTTATATTCTTTCCATTTACTTGCTACAGGTCCCTCTGGTATTTTTGAATTTATTTGTTTTGCCATAATATGTGAATTTTTTAATTGCCAATTTTTAATTATCAATTAACACACAGTGTTTAGACTTGGGGCGATACCAAAGAAGAATCCAAGTACTACTACAATAAATGCGATCACGAGGATAGTTGCATATAGCGAACCTATAATCTTCCAACGACAGAACCATTTTTTTCCATTCCATCCAAGAGTTTGCATAGCACTCCAAAATCCGTGAGTAAGATGCATCCATAGAGCAACAAACCAGATGATGTACAACACTACAAATATAGGATTAGTAAACACTTCTTTCATCAGTCCAAAACCATCAGCGGTATCTAGCCCGAGAGCATTAATATCATTACCTAGCAACTCTGTATACATCATATTGTACCAGAAATTGAATAAGTGTAAGATGATACCTAAAAGTACGATGATACCCAACACAAGCATGTTTTGTGAAGCCCATTCCACCTTGTCAGGCTTTGCTGTGATGTCATATTTCTGTGTACCGCGTGCTTTTCTGTTCAATATTGTGAGCCAGAAAGCAAATACGAAATGTAGCATTGCCAATACGGCAAGAGCAACAGTTGCAACAACTGCGTACCAATTAGCTCCCAACATTTCACAAATAGTATTGTAACCCTCGCCAGAGATAAGTGCTACAATATTCATTGACGCATGAAACGTCATAAAAAGGATAAGACAGATGCCTGTAAGCGACATGATGACTTTCCTACCAATAGATGAATTTAATAACCACATGTGTTTTAATTTTTTATATTGTTTGTATTTATGTTTATCGCCATTATTTTTTAGTAAGCATGCAAAATTAGTGCAAATCAAGGATAAAGCAAAAAATAAACTTGATTTATTTTAGATTTAGGTGGGTTCTATAAATTTACAAATTATATCTAGATGATTTTTGGAATGATTTTGAGTAGATTTTTGTATTGAAATTAAGTGCATAAGCATGCAAATGATGAAAAATTTGCAGAGGGATAATTTGGTTTTTCATCTTTGCAAACACAAAATTACTACTTCAACAAATAGGTATTTTTATGGACTTTGACTATTACAAAAATCAACCGCTCGCGATGCTCTTTGCGAACCATCCTTATCGGCCTCGCAAACCATCGTGTTCAGCACCCATAACACACGCGGTAAATACACCTTATTATATAGACAAAATCATGTGCGTTTGACCACGTAGGAACGACAATTTACTCACCCGCTAATCAACGCTCCGCGTAAAAAAAATTTAATATCCTTGAAATGAGAAAGGATGATAATAGAATAAAATAAAAAAGTATTATCTTTGCTTGCAAGTAAAAAAAAGATAAAAGAATACCTATGAGCGATGTAATAAAACTGCTTTCTGAAGCCGTAGCTAACCAAATCGCTGCAGGAGAGGTCATACAACGACCTGCGTCAGTAATAAAAGAACTTGTGGAAAATGCCGTAGACGCGGGAGCCACAAAAATAGATGTCTTTATCACCGATGCAGGACGCACCGCCATTCAAGTCATTGATAACGGGAAGGGGATGTCTGCTACCGATGCACGAATGGCATTTGAAAGACATGCCACCTCAAAGATTCGTGCTGCAGAAGACCTATTTACACTTTCCACGATGGGATTTCGAGGCGAAGCACTTGCATCAATAGCTGCTGTAGCACAAGTCGAATTAAAAACACGAAGGAATGATGATGAGATAGGAACAAGCATTAGCATTACGGCATCACAGATTGAAAACCAAGAGCCTATAGCATGTGCTGTTGGATGCAATTTTTTGGTAAAAAACTTATTTTTTAATGTACCGGCTCGACGTCGTTTTCTAAAATCAAACTATACCGAACTATCCAACATCATAACAGCATTTGAACGCATTGCATTAGTATACCCCAACATCGCTTTTACATTAAGCAGCAATGGCACTTTATTGCAAAGTCTTTCACAAGGAAATCTGCGAAAACGAATTGCCGACATTGCGGGCAAGAAAGTAGATCAATACTTATTGCCAATAAATGTTGACACCTCATTGGTAAAAATTTATGGCTTTGTGGGAAAACCTGAAAGCGCAAAGAAAAAAGGAGCACAACAAAATTTTTTTGTTAATGGTCGTTATATGCGCCATCCTTATTTTCATAAAGCGGTACTCAATGCCTATGAGCGACTAATACCAATAGGAGAACAACCTCTTTATTATATCTATTTAGAGATTGATGCCAAAGATATAGATGTGAACATTCACCCTGTCAAGACAGAAATAAAATTTGAAAATGAGCAATCAGTTTTTCAAATTCTAATGGCAGGTGTACGTGAGGCACTAGGTACTTTCTGCCAACTACCTACATTAAACCTCTCTGAACAGATTGTTGACACACCTGTTTACAATCCAACAAAGACACCAAAAGTAATAATGCAGATGAAAGAATCGGAATATAATCCATTTCTATCATCTCACGAAAAAAAAGTTCCAAATGAATGGCAACAATTATATCATAACCCACAACAACCGAAAGAAACCTATTTGTTTGATACACCATATTCCTTAAACGATGATGCCCCAGAATTAAAAGAAAAATCGCCAACTCACTATCAGTATAAGGGTATGCTAATAATGACTGCAGTAAAGTCTGGACTCATGTTAGTTGATCAGCATCGTGCTCATGTAAGAATCCTCTACGAGCATTTGCTTGCCATGCGCTCACACGCACTACTAACGACTTCACAAAAAGTCATCTTCCCAGAAGTGATAGATGTATCAAAAAAAGAGGCACTCTTCCTTGATAGTATTTTTGATACACTTATAGCAATGGGATTTGAAATACAACATCTTGGAGGAGAAAGTTATTCTATTACGGCACTACCCGCAGGACTAAAAGATATTGATGTCAATATGTTGGTGCGCAAAATACTTGATAACACAGAAACACCTAATTCAGAAGATATTATCAGCGATGTAGTGTTACGCATCGCTCAAATATCGGCAATACCAACAGGACAAATACTCAGCAATGAGGAAATGGAAAATGTCGTAAACGAACTATTTGCTTGTTCAAATGTAAACTATACGCCTGATGGGAAACGGATATTTGCCATTTTACCACAAATGGATATAGAATCATTATTTAGAAAGTAAAAATTAAAAATAGCGATGAAACAGATCATTACAATTATCACGCTGATAATCATCTTTTCAGCAAATAGCATAATATGTACTGCACAACAAGCACAATTTGCATGCTTTAGTTATAATAGAGTCGTTGCCTCTTTACCAGAAGCTGTACAATATAAAGATAGTTTGGCTCACTTAAAAGCAGGACTTGATGAAGAAATGAAGCGCATGGAAGATGATTTTAATACAAAATATGAAGACTTCCTTGACGGACAAAAAGAATTTCCAACTATCATCCGCCAAAAACGGCAAAACGAACTGCAAGAGATGATGCAACGCAATGTGGACTTTCGCCAACAAATGCTCAACATATATGACAAAACTAAAAAGTCGCTTGAATACAAATTACAAAAAAAAGTAAATCATGCTGTACGCAAAATTGGTGAAGAAAACAAATATGCATTTATACTCAACACCGATGGATACATTTGCCCTTGGGTAAATGAAGAACAATGTATTGAGATTACTAAAGTGATAATCAATAGTTTGACCAATCACGAGAATTGACAAAACAAATCACACTATATCATGGCATCTCCAATAGGCATCTTCGACTCAGGCTATGGTGGACTGACCATCTTGAAAGAAATACGCCGTCAATTGTCAAATTACGATTTCATTTATTTGGGTGATAATGCTCGCGCACCATACGGAAGCCGTTCTTTTGATTTGGTTTATCAGTTCACACGCGACTCTGTAAAGACATTGCTCGATATAGGGTGTGAACTTGTGATACTAGCTTGCAATACTGCTTCAGCAAAAGCATTGCGCTCTATACAACAACATGATTTGCCGAAATGGAGCCATACTAAAAGAGTGCTCGGAGTGATACGTCCTACAGCAGAGATTATAGGAAATTTTTCAATCTCAAAACACATCGGTGTAGTGGCAACACCTGGGACAATCCTTTCTAACTCATATCAATTAGAAATTAAAAAAATCCATCCAAATATCATTGTCACAGGACATGCTTGTCCGATGTGGGTGCCACTGGTGGAAAACAACGAAGTCGCTTCAGATGGCGCAGACTTTTTTATACGCAAAGACCTAGATGCACTTTTTGCCGAGGATCCTCTCATAGATACAATTATTCTTGGTTGCACCCACTATCCACTATTGCTAGAGAAAATAAAAAAATATGTACCAAAAAACGTGACTATAATCTCACAAGGAGAATATGTAGCAAAGAGCCTGTGCGACTATCTCTTGCGACATCCTGAAATCGACACCCGTTTGACAAAAAATGCAAAAATACATTTTCTCACAACAGAAAATACTGACAAATTCAATTCAACTGCTAGCATATTTCTTAATGAAGAAGTCCACGCGGAACAAATAAGTGTTTTATAAAAATAAATCTACCATTTTGTGTAGACAAATAAAAAAACTTACTTTTTGTTCTCTCTTAATAGGCTACGCACGGGATATAGTATGCTAAGGAAACTTGTTACAACAACCGTCACAAAAACAATTATGATATCTGTAACATGCACATTGACAGGATAGGCATCTACAACAAAGTTGCCACTGCTTTTTCCTAATGCCACAATGCCATATTTTTGCTGAACCCAACATAAAGCAAGTCCTACAATAATGCCAATAACAGCGCCAAGAGTGCTAATGATACGCCCCTCAAAAAGAAAAATTCTTTCTATCTGCTTTCTATTTGCTCCAAGTGAACGCAAAGTTTCTGCATCGGCCTTTTTGTCAATAATGAGCATAGACAAACTACTGATAATATTAAAACAAGCAATAATAAGAATAAAAGTAAGGAAGATATAAGCCATCAACTTCTCTATTTTCATTATGCGAAATACATCTTCTTGCTGTTCGTAGAGGTCTTCCACCTTAAAACGGTTGCCAACGATTTCTTCTATTTCATTTTTAACAAAAGATATACTATATCCCTTTTTTATTTTGATATTAAGAGCAGTCGTCATACCTTCCATGCCAAATATTTCGCGCGCCGTCTCGATTGGAATGATCGCATATTCCGCATCATACTTTTGCTGTTTCACATTGAATATAACACCACTTGAATGTAATTGCTCGGTGCGAAAGCCATCTGCAGGATTTACCATATCAAGCTGCCCCTCGCGCTTCGGAGTGTAAATATCTATCGGGGTTTTGAAATCCACTCCTGTGCCTAAAGCTTCAGCGAGCCCTATGCCCAATACTACACATGGCACTTTCGTATATACAAGACCATGATCGGAACCCTCTAAATCAAGTTGTTCATCCCACAAGTGGAATTCTCCTTCGCCATAAAGTATGCTGTCTATTTGTGTGAATTTTTCAAAATTCTCATCTACACCTCTCAATCGTGCTACCTTTTGACAGCGACCATATATAAGCAATGCTTGGTCTTCAACATAGTCATATGTACCCTCAACACTATTCAAATTGCGTATCTTTTCTAGCATCGCATCATTAGAAGCAACAGCCTTGCCTACTGATGGTGATACTTTTATTTGTGGGTCCAAAGTGGTGAAAAATGTTGCCACCATATCATGAAATCCATTAAATACACTTAGTGTGACTATTAGTGCCATCGTCATTATAGCAATCCCAACAAGGCTGATGCCACTTATCCAGTTGATGGCATTATGACTCTTCTTGGAAAAAAGATAACGTCGCGCTATGTAAAATGGGAAAGACATTATTGAATAGAGAATGAATTTTTAACTAATAAACTACTTATTAAATTATCATTTGTTCAATAGTTTGTCTATATTTTCTATATAATCCAGCGAATCATCTATAAAAAACTTTAACTCTGGTATGATACGCAACTGGTAACGCACTCTTTTACCGAGTTCAAAGCGTATGCTCTTTTGATTGGCGTTGATACTGTTTATCAGCTCTTGCCCCTTTTCAGATGGAAAGATACTCAAATATACACGGCAAACACTCAAGTCTGGACTTACCCTCACAGTCGTAACACTCACCATCACACCATGCATAGTGCGAGTTTGATTCTGGAAGATCTCACTGAGTTCCTTCTGTATGAGTCTTCCTACTTTATTCAGTCTTTCTCCTTGCATAATCTTATTATTGTCAGTCCGTCTCTCAACGGAATAATTACTTTTTCCACTCGTTCGTCATTTGCCACCATATCGTTGAAACGCATAATACCTTGTGTCTGACGATCTTGTTGATGATCTGCTTCAACCACATGCCCGTCCCATAGAGTATTGTCAGCAATGATATATCCACCCTCGTTAAGCAGAGAGAGACTCATCTGATAGTATTCTGGATAGAAACGTTTATTTGCATCAATAAAGATAATATCAAATTTCATGCCTAATTTCGGGGCCTCTTGCAATGCGTCACCTATGCGAAAGTCTATCTTGTCAGCAACCTCCGATCTCTCAATCCAAAAGCGAGTAAACTCTTCTAGCTCGTCATCGGTATCAAAGGTATATAATCTCCCATCCTCATCAAGCCCTTGTGCCATAGAAATAGCCGAATAACCAGAAAAAGTGCCTATCTCAAGAATTCTTTTGGGCGATATCATCCTTACTAGCATACGGAGAAAACGCCCCTGTAAATTCCCAGATGCCATTCGGCCATAAAGCAGATGCTTATTTGTCTCACGCCACAAACGATGCAGATATTCACCTTCTTCATCACTATGGTCTAATATATATTGCTCAAGATTTGAAAGCATATATTGCAAGTTTGTATGAATCTAAACCAAAGCCACAAATCACACCATGACAAGCGGATGACAAAAGTGATTTCTGCCTATATTTCTCACGTGCATATATATTAGAAATATGTACCTCCACAATAGGTGTTTTCATAGCGATAATACAATCGTGTATTGCTACACTTGTATGCGAATAGCCACCTGCATTCAGCACTATGCCATCACATTTACCATCTATAGTTTGCATGCAGTTTATCAATTCTCCTTCCACATTGCTTTGAAAGAAGCCTATTTCGTCATTAGGGAAGTCTTTCTGCAATTCTTCCAAAAACTCTTCAAATGTCCGATACCCATATATTTCTGGCTCACGCGTACCGAGAAGATTAAGATTTGGTCCGTTAACGATTTGTATTTTCATTGAAATTTTCATAATTTCGCAGACAAAATTAGTACAAGGCGAAGATAATGCCAAATTTCCAAAGGAAATAGAGAATAAATATTTTTTAGAAAATCTAGACTTGTTTAAGTTTTTATGAAATACTTGGAAACGAGAAAGGAATTAAGTCTTTTGGCTTTTCCAAACTGTCGGCTAATTTGTGGTAAGCGTAGCGAAAACGAAATTACACAAATTCAACAAAAGTGATGAATAATTAGGAATTAATTCTACATTTCTCATTGTTACTTATTGATTCTTTCATTTGTTCATTGTATTTCGTACTGTAGTTAATAAATCTATAATAATCAAAAAATTAATTTTTGCAACTTCTCAAACGATACAAACGTTATTTAAGACTTGAGCGGAACTATTCGTCAAACACTCTTGATGGCTATCTACATGATGTTCAGCGACTTTGTGATTTTATCTCCACTAAAAAAAATGAAAATCTAGAAAAGATTAATTTCCGCTTAGTTACACTAGAAGACCTTCAAAACTTCGCTGCTTCTCTCCACGATGTAGGTATAGGGGCACGTAGTCAGTGTCGAATACTCTCAGGTATCCGTTCTTTCTTTCGTTTTCTAGAGCAAGAAGGCTATATAGAGCAAGACCCATCAGAACTTCTCGAATCACCACAAATTGGCGAACATCTGCCTGAAGTGCTGACCATAAATGAGATTGATCGTATTGAAGATGCTATTGACCTTTCTAGTGCAGAAGGACATCGAAATCGTGCTATCATAGAAGTTCTTTTTTCTTGCGGACTGCGCGTAACAGAACTTATCACTTTAAAAATGAGTGATTTATATTTAGACGATCAATATCTTCGTGTTATAGGAAAAGGAAGCAAAGAAAGACTTGTACCTATCTCGCCAAGTGCGATTCGAGAGTTGGGCTTTTGGTTTTCCCAACGTATGCATATGGCGATAAAACCAGGAGAAGAAGACTATGTTTTTCTCTCTAGACGAGGAACGCACCTTACACGTACCATGGTTCTAATAATGGTAAAACGATTTGCTACTGAAGCTGGCATAAAAAAGACTATTTCACCGCATACTTTCCGTCACAGTTTTGCCACTTGTCTGCTTGAAGGTGGAGCTGACTTGCGCGCTATTCAAGCCATGCTCGGTCATGAACGTATTGGTACCACGGAAATATACACCCATATTGATACTTCGCATCTCCGTGAAGAAATTCTTCTTCATCACCCTCGCAACATCTCTAATAGGGTTTAATTTAAAAATCTTTAGAATTATTTTGGATTTCTGTTCACCTTGTACTAATTTTGTCAAAACACTAAACCAATATCTATTATAAAAACGAATTGGTATCTCATCTATTAACTAATAATTAATAACCCATGAAAAGATTTTTAATAATAGGATTTCTTGTACTTCTCATTACCACAATATCATCAGCACAAACATTTGAAAACGATTACACTCGCTCATTAAGTGATATAATGAACGATGTAGCAAAACATTTTAACATACGTTTGAAGTATGATATGGACACTACCAACATAAAAGTGAAATTCGCTGACTTTAGATTGCGACCATATTCACTTGAAGAAACTCTCACCAACATTCTTTCACCACTAGATTTTAAGGCCATATACCAAAAAGACAATCTATGGAAAGTGAAACGTTATGAATACCCTAGGCGCACAGCAGAAGATGGACGTAAACTCATAAACTACCTTACTACGCTTTCACCAAATATAGACACTTGGGAGACAAGACGTAACACCTTAAAAAAAGAGGTTCGCAAACGATTAAAAATAGATGAATTGCTCACAAAATGTACCAACGAAAAGCCTTTGATGGGTAAAATACGTAAACATGACGGATATACAGTTCAAAATTTTTCTTTGCCTACTCTTGATGGTTACACCATAAAAGGTTCCATTTATACCCCAAAAACAAAAGGAAAACACCCTCTCATAATATGCCCCATTGGGCATTTCCTAAATGGAAGATACAACAAGGATTTACAATTGCGCTATGGCTCTTTGGCACGAATGGGAGCTATTTGCGTAAGTTATGACCTTTGGGGGGGGGGAGAGTCAGAAGATGAAGTTGGCAAAGAAGCACACCACACATCAATGGCTCATCGCATGCAAGCCATAAACGGACTAAAAATACTTGACTGGATAATACAGCGCAAAGATGTTGACCGCACTCGCGTAGGAATAAATGGTGGTTCTGGTGGCGGTTCGCAAACAGTACTATTGTCAGTACTTGATGATAGGTTTACTGCTGCATGTCCAGTAGTATCTGTATCTGCGTGGTTTGATGGAGGGTGCCCTTGCGAGAGTGGAATGCCTATACAGCTTGCCGCAGGAGGAACTTGTAATGCTGAACTCGCAGCGACATTTGCACCAAAACCAATGATGCTCGTCAGCGACGGCGGTGATTGGACAGCAACAACACCCGAAGTGGAATACCCTTTCATACAACACATATACGAACTATACAACGCAAAAGAGAAAGTACAAAACATACACCTTGCAAAAGAGCGTCATGACTTTGGGGAAAATAAACGACATGGAGTGTACCGCTTTTTTATTGACACCTTTGCACTTGACGCCTCAATGCTTGATGAAAGTAAAGTGACAATAGAAGATGAAAACACTTTGAGATTTAATAAATAAAATATTATTCATATTTTTTCGTCTATGAAAAAAAAATTTTTTTTAACAATTACTTTATGCCTGTGTTCAATATCAGGCATTATGGCCCAACAGAAACATATCCTTTGGTATGACCACCCAGCACAAACTTGGACAGAAGCACTGCCAATAGGCAACGGGCGGCTTGGAGGAATGGTGTTTGGGGCACCAGGCGTGGATCGTATACAATTAAACGAAGAAACAATCTGGGGTGGACATCCCAATTCAAATGCTAACCCAAAAGCATTGGAGTGGATGCCAAAAATACAACAACTCATTAAGCAAGGCAAGTATAAAGAAGCAGAACAAATGGCTAATGCTCACGTAATGCTGAAGAAAAATTCAGGAATGCCATATCAAACCTTTGGCAATCTTTATATAAGCGTGCCTGATGCACAAGAATACTCGGAATATTATCGTGAATTGAGTCTTGACTCAGCACGTGCTATTGTGCGATATCAAGTCGGCGAAGTAACTTATACAAGAGAATATATAAGCAGTCTTACCGATAATGTTATCACTATTCATTTGACAGCAAACAAAAAAGCAGCTGTAAGTTGTACTTGCCATATGACAACACCTCACCAAAATGCAAAATTATATACAGAAGACCATGAGATTGTACTTGGCGGAATATCTTCTAGCCATGAAGGCGTAAAAGGAAAAGTTACCTTTACTGGACGCGCCACTGCAAAAACTATTGGTGGGAAAATGACCATCAGTGATTCTGTGATACAAATTGCTAATGCCGATGAAGCTACTATATATATATCTATTGCTACTAATTTCAAAAATTATAAAGATATTACTGGTGATAGCGAAAAGAAGTCAAAAATAATTCTTTCGACAGCACTAGAAAATGATTACACACAAATGAAGATGGCTCACGTGAAAAAATATAAGGCTTTTTTCGATCGCGTGAAAATCAATCTTGGCGAGGATAAGTATGCATACCTTACAACAGACAAGCGAGTAGATATGTTCAAGGAAAATAAAGATCATCATCTTGTGGCAACATATTTCCAATTCGGTCGCTATCTACTCATCTGCTCTTCACAACCAGGATGCCAACCACCAACATTACAAGGTATTTGGAATGACCAAATTATGCCAGCATGGGATAGCAAATATACTACAAACATTAATCTTGAGATGAACTATTGGCCAGTAGAGACTTGCAATCTTGGTGATTTAGCATCTCCACTATTCTCGCTCATCCGAGATGTCAGTAACACTGGTCATGAGACTGCACGCTTAATGTATGATGCAGACGGATGGGTACTCCACCACAACACCGATATTTGGCGCATTACGGGCCCTGTAGACCATGCACCTTCAGGACTATGGCCTACGGGAGGGGCTTGGTTATGTCAACACCTTTGGGAACATTGGCTATTTACTAATGATATGAATTTTTTGCGCGAATATTACCCTATCATGGAGGGCGCAGCGCGTTTCTTTAATCAAACGATGATAAAAGAAGAAAAAAACGGATATTGGGTAATAAGTCCAAGTGTCTCACCAGAAAATACTCATAAATTTGGAGCAAATGTGGCCGAAGGTATAACGATGGATAATGCATTAGTGCGCGATCTTTTCACTCATGTTATTGAAGCTGCAAAGATTCTTAACATCAACTCTACACTTACTGACAGTTTGAACGAAAAACTCGCAGGACTTCCACCATATAAAATCGGCAATTGGGGGCAATTGCAAGAGTGGTTAGAAGATTGGGACAACCCTGAAGATAAGCATCGCCATGTATCACATCTCTATGGCCTTTATCCAAGTAATCAAATTAGCTCTATTTCTACTCCGGAGTTGACAGAAGCGGCAAAAATATCGCTCATCCACCGTGGAGACCCTTCAACGGGTTGGAGCATGGGATGGAAAGTGTGTCTTTGGGCACGTTTACTTGATGGTAATCATGCATGGAAACTTATAAGCGATCAATTGACACTTGTTGGCGTACCTGATCCACGTACAGGGAAAAAGGTTGGAGGCGGAACATATGCCAATTTGTTTGATGCTCATCCACCATTCCAAATTGATGGTAATTTTGGTTGTACCGCAGGTATCGCTGAAATGCTCTTGCAAAGCCATGATGGAGACATAAACCTATTGCCTGCAATCCCTAACGATTGGACAGAAGGAAGTGTAAGTGGACTAATGGCTCGCGGTGGATTTGAAGTGAATATAAGCTGGAAAGAAGGGAAACTTGTTCAAGCAACAATAAAATCTAATAATGGAGGCAAAGTAAAATTAAATTATAAAGACAATAAGACTTATGAAATCAACACAAAGAAAGGCCATATTTATAATATTGTCCTTACTGATGGTGGCGAACTTACAAGCCACAAATAATAAGCCTTGGGACAATGGACGTCTTGTAGTATCTGAAAATCATCGCTATCTTATTCACGAGAATGGTCAGCCTTTCTTTTGGCTTGGCAACACAGCATGGCTGATGCCCGAACGACTAAACCGTGATGATGTTGAGTATTATCTCACAGAGGAATGGCGACAAGGATATAACGTAGAGCAGATACAAGTGCTTTGTTCCACTCCGACTTTCAATATCTATGGACACGCAGGCAATGTTAATGATTTTGCATTTACACAAGAAAGTCGTGAAGGTGTATATGGGTATTGGGAACATCTTGATTATATAGTAGAATATGCGGCTTCTCGAGGCATATATATTGCTATGAATGTGATATGGGGCTCACAATTGGGGAAAATGGATGTAGAAAAAGCTATACGTCTTGGAGAATTCATGGGCAAACGCTATGCAAAACACCCTAACATCATTTGGATGATAGGTGGCGATATACGTGGTGACAAGAGTCCTGAGATTTGGGAGGCGATGGCACATGCCATAAAAAAAGAAGACCAAGTACATGTGATGACGTTTCATCCGCGTGGCCGTACTACATCTGCATGGTGGTTTAATGACCGCGAGTGGCTTGATTTTAATATGTTCCAAAGTGGACATCGTTGTTATGGACAACGCAACGGTGATGGTGACTATACTATAGATGACAATACAGAGGAAGATAATTGGCGTTATGTGGAAATGAGTATTCCTGGTAATAAAGTAGGGCAAAGCCGTTTTTCCGTAAAAGGCAACTTAAAACCTATAATTGATGGTGAACCATCGTATGAAGATATTCCACAAGGCTTACATGACTTTACAATGCCACGTTGGCAAGATTATGATGTACGCCGTTATGCTTATTGGGCTGTATTTGCCGGTTGCTTTGGACATACTTATGGTCATAACAGCATTATGCAATTTATGCATCCAGGAATTCTACCATCGTTTGATGCAAAAAAGCCTTGGTGGGAGGCATTAAAAGATCCCGGTTATCTACAAATGAAATTTTTAAAAGAACTCATACTTGCATTGCCTTTCACAGAAAGAGTAGCCGACCAAAGTATTATTATTAGTAAAAATGGTGAAAAGTATGACCGCATCATCGCTACTCGCGGTAATGACTATGCTCTTATTTACAATTATACAGGTAAACCTTTTACCATTACTCTTTCTAAGATTGATGGGGAAGAGAAAAATATTTGGTTGATGGATCCTCGTGATGGTAGCCTCACATATATGGGTAAAAGAAATGGTGAAAAGTGTGATTTTACTTTTACCGAACAAGGTACAAAAGGACAAGACAGAGTTCTTATCGTCATTGATGCCAAAAAGAAATACATCACAACCGATCAAAAAAATATAATAAAGAAATAAAAAACTCATGAATTGTCTCAAATTCATTCTCTTCGCATTGTTTCTTATTACGAATAATATCTTTGCACAACGTGTAGAAGATTTGCGTACAGAACATCTTGTTGACCCAATGAGTATAGATACAAAAACTCCACGTCTAGGATGGAAGATTGTATCTTCAAAACAAAATGTAAAACAAAAGGAATATCATATTATTGTTGCTTCTTCAAAGAAATTAGCTGAGGAATGTAAAGGAGACCTTTGGGATGTTACTTGCAAGACTGACTCTTCGCAATGGATTCGCTATAGTGGGAATCCACTGAAAAGCAATACCCGATGCTATTGGCGAGTAAAGTTAGTGACAAACAAGGGTAAAACACCTTGGAGCGATATTGCCACATGGAACATCGGCTTGTTAAAAGAAAAAGATTGGAGTGGGCAATGGATAGGTCTTGAGCATGCTATGCCTTGGGATGTTGAAAATGTACACAGTCGCCTTTCTGCCCGTTATATTCGTCACGAATTTGCATTAGAAAAAGATGTTAAGCGTGCCATGCTATACATTTGTGGCTTGGGTTTATATGAGGCATATATTAATGGACAACGTATAGGCGAACAGGTTCTTGCTCCTGCACCGACAGACTATCGTAAGACGGTGCTTTATAATGCTTTCGATGTCACAGAGCTATTGTCAAAGAATAATGCCATTGGAGTAACTTTGGGTAATGGTCGATTCTATACCATGCAACAAAAGAAGAAACCATATAAGATAACAAATTTCGGATATCCAAAGATGCGTTTAAATCTTATTGTAGAGTTTGTTGATGGTAGTCACCGCATAATATCTTCAAATGAGACATGGAAACTAAATGCAGATGGTCCTATTCGTTCTAATAATGAATACGATGGCGAATTTTTTGATGCTCGAAAAAGTCTTGGTGAATGGACAAAGCCACATTTTGATGATTCTTCCTGGATGAAATCAGAACGAGTAGGTTTACCTTATGGAACTTTACGTGGTATGATGCAGCCATATATGAAAGTGCTTTTCACTTTGGATTCTTCTGTTAGTGGCAATCCTGTATTAGGACACACTATCTTTGATTTTCACCAAAATACGGCAGGATGGGTAAAAGTGCGCATCCCTAAGATGAAATGTGGCGACACTTTAATTATTAAATATGCCGAAAAACTTGATAAAGAGGGGCATCTATATACTGCAAACCTTCGCAATGCTCAAACTACCGATTATTACGTTTCTAATGGAAAAGATGAAGGTACTTGGTGGCATCCTATATTTTCATATCATGGATTCCGCTTTGTGGAAATCAATCGTATTGATATTATAGCTTACGACATAAAAGCAGAGGTAATAAGCGATGAAATGGAAGAAACAGGTTCATTCCTTTCCAACAATGACGTATTGAACAATGTATATAAAGCTGCCGTTTGGGGCATTCGTTCCAATTATAAGGGAATGCCTATAGATTGCCCTCAACGCGATGAACGTCAGCCATGGCTTGGCGACCGCACTGGTGGATGTTTCGGCGAAGCTTTTATCTTTGATAATGCAAATCTTTACCAAAAGTGGAATCGTGATATTGTTGAGGCTCAGCGTGAAGATGGCAGCATCCCCGATGTTGCTCCTGCATTTTGGAATTATTACTCTGACAATATGACATGGCCTGCTGCTTTACCTTTCTCTATGCAAATGCTCTACAAGCAATATGGCAACGATGAGGCAATAAAAAAGTATTATGGCAATGTAAAACTTTGGCTTGCCTATATGAAAGAAGAGTATAGCAAAGATGGACTCATTACTCGCGATAAATACGGCGACTGGTGCACTGTCCCTGAAAAGCTTGAACTCATACACTCTCAAGACTCTGCTCGTCGTACAAATGGAGTGCTCATATCTACGGCTTATTATTATAGGTTGTGCCGTGTAATGGAAGAGTTTGCAAAAATGCAAGATTTTAATGCAGATGCCCACTTCTTCAACCTAGAGGCAGAAGCCACAAAAACTGCTTTCAATAAGCATTTCTTGCATGTCCGTCAAGGAACATCCACTCTTCCTGGCCACATTCTGCATCCTGATAGTACATTTTATGATAATAATACCGTCACAGCTAATATTCTTGCTTTAGCCTTTGATATGATTGATAGCCAAAATATACGTCAAGAGGTGGCAAAAAATGTTATTAAAACAATTATTACCGATAATAAAGGGCATCTTTGTTGTGGTGTGATCGGCATTCAATGGCTTATGCGTGAATTGCGTAATATGGGGCGTGGCGATATTGCTTGGTTACTTGCCACAAATGATAAATATCCTTCATGGGGATATATGATATCACAAGGTGCTACCACCATTTGGGAACTTTGGAATGGTGATACAGCAAATCCACGAATGAACTCTGGTAATCACGTGATGCTTCTTGGCGATCTAATAACATGGATTTATGAAGATGTTGCTGGCATACGTGCCCTTGAGCCTGGATTTAAGAAAATTTCATTAAACCCCGACTTTTCTGTTGACGAAATGAACGATATAGATGCTTCATACCAAAGCATTTACGGCCGTATCGTCAGTCGTTGGAAAAAAGATGCAGGAAAACTTTTCTGGCACATAGAGATTCCTGCCAATACTGAGGCTAAAATATATCTTCCAAACAATCAAGGAATAAAGACCATATCTTCGGGCTCTTATGATTTTGAGTTTCCGTTGTTCAAACAACCTATTATTGCGAATGAATTTCTTTATGAGTCAGCTTCTTTCCCTGAATGTCATTCGGCTTCTATCGTAGAACTTGACAATGGCGATCTTCTTGCAGCATACTTCGGTGGCACAAAGGAGCGCAATCCAGATGTATGTATTTGGATAAGTCGCAAAGTAAAGGGTGAAAAACATTGGTCTGCCCCACAACTCGTTGCCGATGGAGTCATGAATGACACTTTACGTTATGCTTGTTGGAATCCAGTACTCTATCAAATTCCTAATGGAGATCTTATGCTCTATTTCAAGATTGGCCCTAATGTTGCAGGATGGACAGGATGGTATTGTTCATCAAAGGATGGGGGACATACATGGTCTATGCGTAAACCTTTACAAGATGGTTTTTTAGGACCTGTCAAAAATAAGCCTATTATGAATCGTGGTCGTATCATCGCTCCAACAAGTGTAGAAAAAGGAGGTTGGCGATTATATTTTGAACTCTCCGATGACAATGGTCTTTCTTGGCGCAAAACCGCCTACGTTGAAGCTCCGTTAAATCCTAAGACCGGAAAACCCGTGCAAGCTATCCAACCATCAGTCATAGTTCTTCCAGATGGAAGGCTTGAGGCTATTTGTCGCACTCGTTCTCGTCAAATAGGTCGCACATTCTCTTCTGATAATGGTGAAACGTGGAGTAAACTTGAACTTATTGAAATAGCAAACAATAATTCTGGTCTTGATGCTGTTACATTGGTAAATGGAGGATATGCTCTTATTTGTAATGACTATCCCATTGAGGTCACAAAGGAAAAAGGCGATCGTACTCCTTTATCTGTATTGCTCTGTGAGGATGGCCTTACTTGGCGTCATTGGATAACGCTTGAAGATAGTCCAATTAGTCAATATTCTTATCCTTCTATCATTGAAGGACGGGATGGTCACTTACATGCTATCTATACTTGGCGACGACAACGCATTAAGTATGTAGAACTCGTCCCATAAAAAAACGAACAAATATCAAAAGACGGAAAGTTAATTTCCGTCTTTTGTTAATATTCTAGAATGCCTATTTGCTACCGAATTTATCAAAACATGTTTTGGATGATTAAAAATACCTTCCCTAAAAACAAGAATTTTCGTTTATTGATAAAATATCGTATATTTGCATTATGCATATAATAATATTAACTTAACCTAGAATAAACAATATGAAAAAGTTATTTATCATTCTCATTTGGGTTTGTGCCACATCCATAGCATCTGCGCAAGAACACATTACATTCTATGAAATTCCACTAGATGGAACAATAGAATCCTTTACTGCAAAACTTGCTCAAAAGAAAATAAAAAAAGACCCTTTGGCTAATATCAGTTTATTAAAGAAAAAGAATCAGCGCATATTCAATGGGCGCTTCGCTGGTTATAAGACGAGTGATATTATAGTATATTATGACAATCAAACCGAAATAGTATATAAAGGACGTGTGGTAGTGCTCAACAAACGTGATGACAAACTCAAGACTATATACAATAGAGTGAACACATTGATGCAAAAGAAATATCCAGATGCAAAATACATAAAAAATGACGATGAAAAATTCCCTTCATGCACCTACACTATCACCAATGAGGAGGGAGATGACATAGGTACAATCCAAATCACAACAAGCCAACAAACTGAAAAGCCATTTAAATATCAATTATACATTGACTATGAAGATAAAATCAATTCCCATCAACATTATCTTCAAGAAGCTAAAGACTTATAAAATATTTAAAAGAATAAACATTATGACAATTAAGGACTTAAAACCAAAGCACGTTTGGAATGCGTTTTATGAATTGACGCAGATTCCTCGCCCATCCGGACATACAGAGGCTGTGGCCGCATTCCTTGTAAAATATGCTCAAGAACGTGGAGCAAAAGCATATATCGACGAAATAGGAAACGTAATTGTACAAGTCGAAGCAACACCTGGCTACGAGGACCGACAAATAGTGATTCTGCAAGGTCACATGGACATGGTGCCACAAAAGACTGCCGATAGCAATCATAATTTTGAAGAAGATTCTATACAAACCATTATTGAAGGCGAATGGGTACATGCTGATAGAACAACTCTTGGTTCTGATGATGGTATGGGAATAGCATTTGGAATGGCTATTCTTGATGACAAAACAATAGAACACGGACCTCTAGAGATGCTCTTTACTAAGGACGAAGAGACTGGTATGTATGGGGCATTCGGACTGAAGAGCGATGTACTAAAAGGCAAGTTGATGATTAATATTGACTCCGAGACTGAAGGTGAAATCACTATCGGTTGTGCTGGTGGTATGGACATTAACGCAGAACTTGAATATAAAGAAGAAGCTGTACCTGAAGGTTGTACTGCAGTAAAAATAAGTATAGGTAATCTGCTCGGTGGACACTCCGGACTTGAAATTCATCTCAGTCGTGCCAATGCTAACAAGCTCATGGCTCGCGTACTCTTTGACATCTGCGAGAACACGGATGCTCTGCTTGCATCATGGGTAGGTGGTAATATGCGTAACGCAATACCACGCAATAGTGAAGCGGTAGTTGTAGTTCCTACCGAAAATTTAGCATTGTTGCAAGAAATTGTCAAAGAATATGCTGGCATTATTGAGAAAGAATACAAGGATATTGAAAAAGAAACTCCTGTGCTCGCTGCTGTTGAGGTGGAGATGCCAAAGACGATAGTTCCTGAGGGCATAGGCTCCAATCTTATTTGTGCAGCTCTAGCTGCACACGATGGGGTGATGCGCTATATTCCTACTATGCCTAGCATCGTTGAGACCTCAAGCAATTTCGCAATTGTTAATATTGGAGATGGAAAGGCTGAGTTTATATTGCTTGCTCGCAGTGCTAGCGACACCATGAAGCAGTTCTATTGCGATGAACTCACGGCTTGTTTCAATATGGCAGGCATGAAGGTTACTTTAAGCGGTGGTTATAGCGGATGGAATCCTAACACCTCTTCACCACTAGTAGCATTAATGAAAGATGTTTATAAGCGAATGTATAACCAAGAAGCAAAAGTGCTCGTTGTTCATGCAGGTCTTGAATGTGGCATTTTCGGGCCGAAATACCCAAATATGGACATGGCTTCTATAGGTCCAACTCTGCTCTCTCCACACACACCAAGTGAGCGTTGCCACATTCCATCTGTAGAAAAATCATTCAACTATATCTGTGAGGTTTTGAAAGCAATACCAAAATAATAATAGACAATTATAAGTATACAAATTGCCCTATAGGATTGATATTAAATTATTTATTTTAATTTTTAAATTGAGTCCTCATAGGCAATAATAAAAAATGCTTTCGTCTGAAAGCATTTTTTATATATCTTCTCCTTCAAGATAGTTTTTGAGCGATATGTCTTTACCATCAAATACAAGATATGTGAATGTTGTCATCCATTCGCCAAGAATGAACATCCGCACATCACGATTAAGCATTAGGTCGAGTTCAATATGACGATGTCCAAAGATATAATAATTTATATCGTCATGCTCTTTCATATACTGTTTTGTCCACAATACGAGTGGCTCTTTGTTTTCACCACGATATGGCTCTTCTTTGCCATCTTCACGCTTTAAACGTGAATGTTTTGCCCATTGCAAACCGAAACTTATACCCCAACGAGGATGCAATGCCGAGAACATTCGTTGGCAAATACGATTGTGGAAAATGGTTTGAATGAAACGAAATCCACGCGATGTTTCACCAAATCCTTCGCCATGAGCAAGGAAGAAAAGTTGCCCGTATAGTTCTTGTACAATAGGTTTGAAATGAAGCGTTACCCCACACTCTCTTTTCAAATAATCATAAGCCCAGATATCGTGGTTACCAGTAAAGTAATGCACCTCAACACCCATATCTGTTAATTCCGATATCTTGCCTAAAAAACGGGTATACCCCTTAGGTATGGCATAGCGGTACTCATACCAGAAATCAAACATATCACCGAGCATATACACAGCAATGGCTTTGTCTTTTATGCTGTCGAGAAAATTTACAAGACGACGTTCCTGCATTCGACGATGATTCATGGCTAGCGACCCAAGATGTGCATCGGAAATAAAATATATGTTTTTCTTAATCATTTCTATTCAAAGCCAAGGTCTATTCTCGCCTCCTCCGACATCATGTCTTTGTCCCATGCAGGCTCAAAAACAAGGTTTACAGTAGTTTCTTTTACCCCTTCCAAGGCGCTTACTTTCTGCCGAACATCTTCAACGATAAATTCTGCTGCAGGACATGTAGGTGCAGTAAAAGTCATTTCGATATCCACATTGGCTTCATCGTCCACTTCCACCTTATATATAAGCCCTAAATTATATATATCGACAGGTATTTCCGGATCGTAAACGGTTTTCAACACATCCACGATTCGTCCTTCAATATCTTGTTTTTCTTCAATTGACAGCATCTTTAAAAATTATATTTTTAATGCACAATAACGTGATTTTGTGTTTATTTTTATAGTTTTAATTCTACCAACTTAATTGTCAATTAATCGTATTCCATCTTCATTTATTACGATTAGCCGTTTGCGATATAGGTCGCCGATGGCGTGCTTGAATACTTTTTTGCTCACATTGAAACGCTCGTATATCTCATCTGCAGGACTTTTGTCGCCAAGATGGCAGCGTCCACCATTATTTTGCAGATAGAACAATAACTTCTCCGAAAATTCTTCCGTGTGCTCTCTTCCTGTTTTTTGTAGAGTAAGATCTATTTTCCCGTCTTCTCGTATACAGTCTATGTATGCATTCATTCTATCGCCCGTCTGTACATGGCGGAACACCTCATTAGAGTAGATGAGTCCTGCATATTTATTATTTATGATAGCTTTGAATCCTAAGTCTGTCTTTTGCCAAATAAGAATCTCGACTTTTGTACCGTGTTTGAGATCGGCATCATCTTTAGGCTTTTGTAAGTATTTTTCTACTTTCGCAGATGCCATTATTCGATAAGACTCTTCATCTAGATGTACATGTACAATATAGCTATCGCCTATTTCCATCTTTTTCTTCTGCTCATGAAATGGGCAGAAGAGGTCTTTCATCAAGCCCCAATCAAGAAAAGCTCCATACTGATTCACCCACGACACTTTAAGAAAAGCAAAGTCGCCTACTTGTGCTAATGGCTCTTCTGTAGTCGCTATCAGCCGTTCTTCGTGGTCAAGATATAAGAACACTTCCAGTTCGTCGCCAATCCACGTCCCTTCAGGTACATAACGTGAAGGGATGAGAATATCCCCTTCGCGTCCACCATCAAGATAAAGCCCGAATTCAACACTCCGCACCACACGCAGTTTGTTAAATTGTCCAAGTCTTATATCTTTTGTCCCCGATTTCATGATTTTCTTTTTAAATTTTCAACGAATGGAAGTTTTCTTTGACACCTCTATTTAAAAGAAAAGTTTTTGACTTTCCCTATTGGGGAGAGTCAGAAGATGTTTCAACTTTTCCGTCTCTCATATGTATAGTGCGATCGCAGATTCGTGCTAGTCCTTCGTCATGAGTAACAATAATAAAAGTTTGCCCCATTTCATCGCGGAGACGGAAGAAGAGGCTATGCAGTTCTTCTTTGTTTTTTGTGTCAAGACTGCCTGAAGGTTCATCAGCAAGGATTACCGCCGGTGAGTTCACCAAAGCCCGAGCTACAGCCACGCGTTGTTTTTCACCTCCCGAGAGTTCGTTGGGTTTGTGTCGCATTCGCTCGCTGAGATTCATAAATTCTAGCAGTTCTTCTGCTCGCTTTCGCGCCTTTGGCATCGATATTCCCCCGATAAGTGCTGGAATCATCACGTTGTCCAATGCAGTAAATTCTGGTAGGAGTTGATGAAACTGAAAAACGAAACCAATTTTTTTATTGCGGAAATCAGCAAGTTTCTTTTGTGACAAAGTACTTATATCTGTCCCATCGATGATTACTTGGCCAGAGTCTGCATTATCTAGTGTGCCGATGATTTGCAAGAGTGTAGTCTTGCCGGCACCTGAAGGGCCCACAATGCTCACTATCTCGCCCTTTTCTACAGCGATATCTATGCCCTTGAGCACTTGCAAAGAGCCATAACTTTTATGTATGTCGTGAATCTCTATCATTTTAAGGTTTCAGGACTTTAGATACAATTGTCAATTATTTTTTAAATCTCTCTTCTTGTTCTTTGAGCCATTCTGTATCTTCAAAATAGTTTATTCGCATAGCTTCGCGTACTTCTTGCATCGTCTGTTGTCCAAATGCGCGTGCTTCTATCGTACCCTTCTTCAATATGTTCAGCACCTCTGGAATATCTTTTTCAAACTCTGCACGGCGAGTGCGTATTGGTGCAAGTTCTTTTTCAAGGACCTTCATCAATAGCTTTTTGCATTTCATATCGCCAAGGCCGCCACGCATATAGTGTTCTTTCATCTCTTGCAAGTTTTGATATTCAGGTAGAAATTCTGCAAAGTCTTCATCTTTACAGAAAGCATCAAGATATGTAAACACACAATTACCTTCTATATGTCCAGGGTCTTCTACGTTGAGATGTGAAGGGTCTGTGTACATGCTCTTCACTTTGCGTTCCACCTCCTTTTTATCATCCGAGAGGTAAATGCAGTTGCCTAGCGACTTGCTCATTTTTGCCTTGCCGTCTGTTCCTGGCAGACGCAAACAGACCTGATTTTCCGGCAACAGAATATTTGGCTCCACGAGCACATCTCCGTATATGCGATTAAATGAGCGCACCAATTCGCGTGTCTGCTCTAGCATAGGCTTTTGGTCTTCGCCAGTTGGAACTGTTGTTGCTTTGAAAAGTGTTATGTCGGCAGCCTGTGATACTGGATAGCAGAAGAATCCCAGAGGGATGTTTGCATCAAAATTACGCATTTTTATCTCCGTCTTCACCGTTGGGTTGCGTTGCAGACGTGACACGGTAACAAGGTTCATCAAGTATTGTGTCAGTTCAGCGAGTTCTGGTATTTGGCTTTGAATAAAAAACGTCACTTTGTCTGGTGTCAGTCCTACTGAAAGATAGTCAAGGGCTACTTCCATTATGCTCTGGCGTATCTTTTCTGGGTTTTCAGCATTATCTGTTAAGGCCTGTACGTCAGCTATGAAGATAAACATTCTGTCGTAGTCGCCTTTTTGCTGTAGTTCCACTCTACGACGTAACGAGCCGACATAATGTCCAAGATGCAATTTGCCTGTAGGGCGGTCTCCTGTAAGTATTATTTTTCCCATTCTAAAATGTGTTTTCTTTTATAAAGTTTACAAAAGTAATGAAAAAAGTTAAGAGTATAAAGTTTCGTGATTTAAAGTTTTCATTTTCTTCTCATCTCTTGCGTAATTAGAAGTCCAATAAAAAACGAATTTACTATTGTATTTCTATAGAAAAAAATGTAAAAGACTCCTTCTCTAAAGCCACGGTCTAGTTCTCGCCACCTCGTTGTCTTTTGTCCGATGCCTATGAATCATCGCGATAATTCTGTAAAATCTTCACGATAAGTTTAGAAAATTATCGTGATAAATTTATAAACTTGTCACGACAAGTTTGAGGCTTCGAGTGAAAGAATGCGAGGTGTTAATTGGACATTATTGCGCTATGGATAGAAATATAAGGATATATTTTTGAGAAGAGAATAATATCGCCGTAAGTCTCGTCATTTTCGGCTTAGCTATCTTCCTGATGCTCGATAGCCACCACTACAGGACGAAGTAATCTAATGTCCCCAATATGGCTTCTAGGATTCATTTTGGGAACAATAAACCCACTGGCAATCGGCATTTCTGCTGAAAATCAGTGGGTTTATATGTTCAGTTGTCAATCTTGATAAGATGATTTTATCTTCGATTTTCACATATTCTATATCGGTCCTATGTATAACTTACATAGTTACCACATGGAGTCCTTATCGTCAAAAATTCGCATAAATCAAGTTTGTAACACGTTGATTTTAGGCACTTTCGCATTAACAATTCAAAATTAGCAAATTTCTCGTTTTGATGTGTTTTGACTAAATTTGTACCGCATTTGAGCAACTGCAAGACGGACACACGGCACTTTT
>JAZLJQ010000013.1:0-4905 GCA_045617965.1 Prevotella sp. | reverse complement strand
GATGCGCCATTCACACCACCTCCAGATGAAGAATTTTGAATAGGGGGGGTATGCTATTTACGTCTTTACGTGCAAACGGCTATTGACACGTATTCATCAAATCTTTCATAATTTTGAAAAATTTATTTAGGACAACATTGGCATTTACTCCGAAGATTTCATCGAGGTGCTTGCGCGAGAAGTAGTTCTTGCCAGCAATCTTACAAATGGGTATCTGGTGACGCTTGGCAGAGACATATAGCCATGAACGTTTTACCTTATAGATGGTCATGACATCCTCACCAGAGATGTAGTCAAGGACTTCATCTTGTGAAGTGGTTGCTTTTGAACAGGAGGGAAAAGAAGATTTTGCCTTATACGGCGTAGAGGCATTGGATTTCTTTTCTCCCTTCTGTCGTGAACCTATCAGGACACGATGATAAGGATTGCCTACAAGCATGGCTTCTATGTCGGCTCTGCGGATGAAAGACATGCGAGAGCTGATGCGTGATGCTGGCAGTTTCTGCTCTGCTACAAGTTTATAGATGTACTGGCGCGAACAGCCCATAAGGATGGCTGCCTTGGAAAATGACAGATATTCTGCGCCCTGAATATCCATGATTGGCTCGGTTGCTTTTAGGAAGTCACGCTGGCGAGCCTTCTTCTGTCGCTTTGCTTTCCCGGCACATTCCTCACAGCAATATCTCTGTGAACCGCTGTTGGGCGTAAACTCATTGCCACAGAAAACACATTTCTTTGTCCGTTTCATACTGACTGAATTTTGTTGGTGAATACTTCGTTTTGGTGTATTCTGCCGAGGTGTCTCTGTATGTGTATTATTGACCACGTTCGTCAATTTATTCCACATTGTGAGACTTTTCAAATCCAGTCGCTTCCGTGCCATCTCCTGTTTCTACGCTTGTCCTCCATCGTCAACGTATGTAAACCGATGTAACCCCTGTCCACGATATGGCAAAAATAAAACTCCCTGAATTCTCCGCGGTAGAAATACGTTGCAAAATTAAGCGGAAAATCGGGAACTACCAAATAGTGACTCCGAAGTGTTAAAATTCAATCAGTATTGATTTTCAGTGTATTAGGTTTGGCTGTTATTCATTGCTATGCGTTGTTTTGGGTATTGTACATACATCCAGAGAATGCCTGATATCCAATGCTTGTTACAGAATTAGGAATTGTCACCGATTTCAATGCGGTGCAGTCTTTGAATGCCCTCTCATGAATAGTTGTTACGGAGCCAGGCATTGTTATTGATGTCAGGGCGTGACAGCCTTCGAATGCACTCTCGCCAATGCTTGTTATGGTATTGGGGATAATGATAGATGTTAATCCACTACAGTCCTCGAACATCCCATTTTCGATGCTTGTCATGGAATTTGGAATCTCTATTGCCGTCAAGGCGGTGCAGCCCTTGAATGCCTTGCTCCCAATGCTTGTTACAGAATTAGGAATTGTCACCGATTTCAATGCGGTGCAGCCCTTGAATGCCTTGCTCCCAATGCTTGTTACAGAATTAGAAATTGTCATCGATTTCAATGCGGTGCAGTCTTTGAATGCCCTCTCATGAATAGTTGTTACGGAGCCAGGCATTGTTATTGATGTCAGGGCGTGACAGCCTTCGAATGCACTCTCGCCAATGCTTGTTATGGTATTGGGGATAGTGATTTCTCCTGTTGCTTGTTTATCGCAACTTATCAAGACCTTCCCCGTCTTATCAGTCTTTAAGGTTTTTCTAAAATTCAAGAATATGTTTTTTAAAATGCTCATTTTAATTCTTTCAGCAATGGTGTTTCCTTTTGCAAATTTAATGCAAGTCGAGCATAAAGCAAAAAAAATACTTTTTTTTTAGATTTAGGTTGTGAGTATAAACGGAGCTTGCTTTGATTAATGCTCACAAATAAATCGTTAAAGGTGTGATCTATAAATTCTAAAATGATATAAACACTTTAACACGATTGGGGCAGTCTGCAAAGGCTGTCCCCCATCGTGTTAAATCATCGCCAGGTGGTGCATACAGCTTGTTGTTCCTAGTGCTGTAAGAATTGCAGTAAGTATACTGATGATGATTTGTAGTAACAATTTCCAAACATCTTTGTCCATGCGGTTACTCTTCCTCGAAGTTTACCCAAATCTTCAAAGGTGCGTTCGGCATCGTGATTTTGAGGTTTGGTCCGTCCATTACCGCCACACTTGAAGGCACTTCAGAGCCATCTTCGTATGTGATAGATGGGACATAATAGCCCGTCTCAGGTGTTACAGTGACGTTAAATAACGTTCCTGCTTCCTTGAAGCCGTGTGCCTGTGTTTGAAGAATAGTACCCATTGTTTTGTCATTTGCGAAGACATCAAAACGGAAACCACCAATTTGTCCCGACTCGGCAGCCTTCTTGTTGGCTGTTGACTGTGGCAGAGTAACGGTGATGGCCTGGCTCTTTGAGCCAACGAGCATAGCTTTTGAAACGTTGCGAGGTGCAACCTGCTCAAATTCACAAATGCTCTTCATGTCGGCCAACTTGACAGGACGAGTCCAATTAGCGTATGCTTTTTTGATGTACTTTCCTGCGGTGAATTTGTCAACCTCTTCTTCGGGGCAACCGTTTGAAGAAACCGTAGGCTTGTAAGAGCCCATTTCACCGACTTTGGTAACCATTCCTGCAAGGATGTTTTCTTTTAGCACGCTGGCAATGTTTGTCAGTACTGCCAAGATGTCAGAACGTCCCATGAATTGATTTTTTCGCGCTACTGCCTGTGCAAATGCTATTGTATCTCCGTAGCTGTCGCTCTGGCATGAAGCGTAAGCCTTATACGCAGGCTCTGTGATGAGAGTGCCGTCTGTGGTGTACTGCTTGTTGCCTTCTTCGTCTAGTTTCGCGATGTTGATTTTGCGATAACTTAATGAATATTTTATAGCCATAATGAAATAAATTTTTAGTTGTTAATTATCCTATTGGGCGCACTTGAACTGTGCTTTTGCCCTGCTTTGCGGCCTGTTTACCTGCGTCTGCATACTCGTTTGTAGGCAAAAGTTCGTAGGTAGGTTTAGGATCTTGGATGTTTGCAAGTTTTTCAGGCCTTGCCCAACGTGCATAGACTTTTTTGATGTGTGCCATTGGTGTGAACTCGCTTGCGTCATACACACCCACGCTTGAGAGTGAAGGGTAGAATTTACCCAAATTTCCGCAGTCGATGAAATAACCTTGCGAGATGATATCTCGTGCGGTTTCTGCCACGTCTGCCAGGATAGCAACGAAGGCGGTGCGCTGGTAGTTGTTTCCTGCACTTGCTTCAAGTTGCTTTGCGAAAGCGTCAGTATCATATGTTCCGCGTGCTTTTGCCACTGCGTAGCCTTTTTTCACTTTTACGCGTTCGCCTGTTTCAGGATCTTTTACTGAAACTTTTCGCAATGAAATTGAATAAAGAATTGCCATAATTTAAAAATAGTTAGTTAGTAATTTTGTTTATTATCTCGTTTCGCGAATGAGAGTTATAGTTATGATGAGCCTCGTTTGTTTCTTAATCAACGGAAAATTCGTTATTAGTAAACGACACTTGCAAACTGTCCTTATCTAGCCATTGAAATATCACGTTTTCGTCGATGCGATTTTGGAGTTTAAAAACAATTGGTGTAGTGTCTTGATGCGACGGGTCGCAGTCATCAGCGTCTTGGTTTGCGTCATCTGTATTTTCAGTTAGAGAGAGCAGCTGCGACGGGTTGATTTTGCCCGAGCGGTAATTTTTGTACGCTGTTCGCTGTTCTTCGGTTGTTTGAATACCTTCAAGGTTGTTTCGTACTAGGTAGAGAGTAAGAAAGTTTCCAAATACGCTCAAACCTATTTCTGCGAGTTGTAGAGAGTAGTTGCCTTCTTGCAGTTTAAAGGTCTTTCCGTAGTTCTTTATCAACATGGCGAAGATGTAATCTTCTGCCTTTTCGCTTTCTTTGTTCAAACGGATGAGGCTTGATTTGTGCGCTTCTAGTGCTTGTTTGTAATTGTCTGTGTTGAACATGGTTTTTTGTTTTTTTATGAGTGATGATGTGCCGCTTGTAGTTTTTTTCTGTGTTACAAAGATATGATGACCGCCATGGGTGAAGTATGCGATTCCATGCGATTCCGTGCGATAAGGGGAGATTTTAAGTGTGTTGTTTTTAAGCAAATAAAAAAAAATTTTTTTGCTTTATGCTTGACTTGCACTAATTTTGCAAACAAGCAAAATTTTATTGCTCTTGAAAAAAGTTAATAATGAAGAATAAACCATTATAAAAAATTATCAATAATGAGTAAGAACATAGGTGAATATGATGAACTTCGGATAAAATTACGTCTTATAGAATTAAGAGATGAAAATAATATGATAATTATAGATGGTAAATTTATTAATATACAATCTCTTGGATTAGTTTCTGAATTTGCATCTCTTCCAAATAATGTAAATATAAGAGAATTGAGTGATAATAAAATTGAATTACTTGCAAATAGCGTCGGAGCAGGAAAAGCTAAAGGTAGCTATAAGGCGGATGTGTATATTAACGGAGAGGGTTATTCTATAAAATCACATCGTTCAGCACCTCCTGCAATAGTAAATCATACTCCCAGATGGGGTTGGTATAGGGTGTGCCAACAAATAAGTGTAAATATTGAACAATTAGATAATATGGTGGAGGCATATTATAAATTAAGAAGACAAGGTTTAATAGGCGAAGATGCTTATAATTCAGATAGTAATTCTCCTTTTGCTAAACATAAAGAATATCTTCGCCCAATATTAAATTATTTTTGGTTCATCCGACATTTCGAGTGATGCGGCAATCATGTAGTGCATAAAGCCTAAGAGTGAAATATCGGTCGTCTCTGAATCCGTATGCATTGCGTTTCATAACTTTTATCTTGTTATTGATACCTTCTACTTTTC
>JAZLJQ010000012.1:0-3533 GCA_045617965.1 Prevotella sp. | reverse complement strand
CAAATATGTGTACGCTTCCACTGAAGAATATCGAAAAAATATAGCATAGAAGCAAAAAACTCAATTTTTACTTGGATTTGAACATAGAATGCTCTAAGCCGCCAGAGTTAAAGAATAATTTCTCAAAGTTAAAGTATAAATTCTCAGAGTTTAACTCTAATCAAGCCTCGCAGTCAGTCTCAAAAAGTGCGCAGATAAACCCGAAAACTGTGCACTTTATTATCTCTGATGCGCATAACACGATACGCCACACTCACAACAATTTTTCTGGGAAAAAGTGATTATCGGATATTTTACCCAAAGCAAACATTAGTCTTTCAATGCCTTCGGCAGAACGTGAAAGAAAACTTAGAGTAAATTATCCAACAAACGGCTATGAATAATTGACTGCAAGCCCGTTAGCGGCCTGTCGCAGGCAGGCGACACTGGTAGCCAGCCATTCCTATGGCTGGATTGCCCACCTCGGCATTCCCCCCATGCCGTAGGCATGGGATAGAAAGCATGCTATCGCCTACCTAAAGGCAGGCACGGAAGGTGAAGCCCGCCCCACCCCAGCCACTTTGCAACTGGCTACCAATATCTGATGACTACGGCATAGCAGAATAAAACAAAAATCATTGCGGTGTAACTGCCATGGCTAACGCTCGACTCCTGTTGCTGTCATTCCTGCACCCGTAACGACAACTGTAGAGTTTTATTGAATTCCGTGTGTGCAAAGTTATACAATTCATTGCACGTTTTTCAGCACCAATACACCAGAAACCAGTGTAACGACACACTATATATCAATCAGCACACAAAACCGCGCCAATCCGCCCCAGTTTTACTGATGTTTAATACACAAAATACCCCAAAAGCGTGTATAACCGTGTACAACCGTGTATAGAAATTTTAGTTATACACACCTTAACGCATAGACATTCATCTAATTAAGTCAAATCATGCATAAGTGTACAAGAATAATCCATTTGTAAGACAAAAGAAGGACGGGAGGGACGAACCCTGTGGCCCATCCCTCCCATAAAAAACTGATTTTTCCTCGTGGAATCAGGCTATTGACTTTCAAATTCAGTCAAATACCTTCGTGCAGGAAGACGTAAGCACTTTACCGTCACTGAAGGTCATGTTGATGGTTAGATGATGGGTCTTAACAATAGGTTTTACTGGGAAATCAAGATATATGGCTTTTTGAGGATAGCTGAAGGAGCAATTAATAAGCATAAAGTCCTCGGCCTTCAATTCTGATAGGTAGCCTTCAATAGTCTTATAGCCTCCATCTATTAAGGAGGTAACGCTATCATTCCATGTGGCGTAATGGCTCTTGACATAAGAATAAGGTGAAATCGCATGGAAGTATATGACATCGTCTAACAAGGCACCTGCTGGATGGGCATCGTCGAAATCTTGGTCGCTTACGACAGAAATGGATACAATAGAGTCTGCTACAGAGATCTCTTCTGGCAACGTGGGACGTTTTCCCTTACGCATCGACTGGGTGAATGACACGTCGCCAAACAGGCTGGCTATTGACAGATACTTTTTGTTGTCTGTTTTTTCATTACAACTTTTACCATAAAAGTTCAAAATGATACCCTCTCCGTATTTAGTCTGTTCAGACCCTGCAAATTCACAGACGTCAAGTGATTCCAAATCGTACAAGTAAGCTGGAACATAGTAATCGGTAAAATAAACACCTTCAAGCAGCTCTTCATAAGTAAGGCTTTCACTCTCGGGGTCTTTACACGACACAAACAGAATTAAGATTAAAGCTGAGATACTCAAGCCAACATAAAAAATACTTTTCTTCATGTCATGATGTATAATAAAGTTCCTAATCATTCTTAGACACATAGATGAACTTGTTTCTATAGACTAAAGTCAAAGGAGTTGATTGATATAAGTCATTAGTGTAGTGAACAATAGGACGCGTAAACTCTGTATCCACATAAAATCCGTCATAAAGTCCGCCATAGCCCATGTTACAATGTAGCAGGTGCTGTGTCTCAATTGTGGTTTTAGGTTTTCCTATCAACCTGTCTTTTGTTACGGTTCTTTTTCTTACCAAGCAACCATCAATTGCCCATGCATAAGGACCATTATATTCAATTGTGATACCAAGGAATTGTCTCTCTTCTGAATCAGCTCGCGAATAAATAAGGTTGTTGTTTACTGTTTGTTCCGACAAGAAATCAATAGCATCAATAACATGATCATCAGCTTCCATCTCCGTTGCAGTAGTGCATCCCCAGCATTCCTCTAAATAATCAATGATATTTTGTCTTTCACAAATTTCCTCTTCCTGCCCCCATTCAGTAAAGATGCTCATACCTATATCTGCGATGAGTCCAGCTGCAGAATTATCATCCATACTATTCCAATTATATGAAGAAGGCACAAAATAAGTAGCTCTTAGTCCTGACAAAATATGTGCTACCGCTATAGGCGAACTCCCAGTGGGTATATGGCCACGAAATGGATCATCCAACGTGCCACTATTGCTCAATGGATAATATGCGTTGTATGGATATGCTTGGTGCCAATGTTTATTAATCTTTGGATTAACGATTGAAACCAGCTCCCAATCTCCGTATGTAGTAGACCTTGTACCATTTTGAATTGTATCAACATAATTTATACATTGATACAAACCGCTTAACGTATCATTCAGTGCCGCATCTAACTTATTGAGAAAAACCGCAAGAGCTGGATTAATCTTTTCATCCAACGAAAAATTCCCTTCGTCAACAATACAAAATACAGGAGTCGTTCTGCTGTCTGCCGAAGCCAAGGCAAAACCTTCATCGTCCGCAAAATTAACAACATAGATTCCTTCAAAATCTGTAAGTGTAGATGAAGATCGAGTGCTCAAACTTGGATAAGGCATATACTCCACCGTGCCAATCTGGCGGTTCTTGCTTGCGCTTCGTGTGGTTGAATTATCGACAATGTCCAACAACTGCTGTACCTCTTCAATAGCTTCTGGTTTAGACACTCTGAATGTATGGACAGGACTTATCGTAGTATCAGCACTGCCCTCATTTTCCGTTAAAACATCTTTGGTGCACGAGGTCAAAGCTAACGCCAAAGAAACTGCTAAAAACATTTTTTTGTACATAACATTATTTGTATTAAGTGTTAATTTTCAATTTCAAACTCTCCCCACCACCATTTGCCAAAGGCATAGACACGGAGCGTGTAGGTTCCTTCACCAAGACCTTCGTCTTCAAGGTCTATTACAACACTGAGGGCAGAGGCAAAGGTTTCGGAAAAAACAATGGTCTGGGTGCTTTGGTCAACAATGACCACCTGCGATTCCATCGGAAATGGATATTGGAAGTTTAGTTCTGTACCATTAAGTATGACTGAGGGCATAGGAGGTAATGATTTAGCTCCCAACTCACGTGGGTCTTCGACTTCAAGTTCAATGACCTTTGGGTTTTGTGCTTGTATCAAGCAAGGAATCAAGAGCAACGCGAAAAATGCGAACAATTGTTTTATATTCATTGTTTTAATATTTATAGATTGAGCATATT
>JAZLJQ010000011.1:0-38893 GCA_045617965.1 Prevotella sp. | reverse complement strand
GTGACGATGATACGTCTGACACTCATGTACTACATTGACTTCATCCGTTTCATGGAGAATCCAGACAAAACGTGGGATAACATACTTGCCAAAGAGCATCAAAAAGAACCACCACAACTCACTCTTTTTGATTAGGGGGGGCTTACTTTTGAAAAATCTATCCCATAGACTGTCGGGAGATATCTCTAGAAGTACTATTCTATACTATCTTGAGTTTTACCGGACAGCAATAATAAATTATATCGAGATGATTTTAGGAATGTTCTTGAGTAGATTTTTGCGTTGAGAGTAGGCGTATAGCGGGCTATGCAACTAATTGATACGCAAAAAGATGCCAGAGAAGAAACTAAAAGCACTCGAAATAACAGCAACTATAAGAGTTTATATCATTTTAGAATTTATAGAATACACCTATAATAAAATACTTTATATTTACGTTAAAAGAATGTATGAAACAATTTCTTTTCATTCTGACAATTCTTTTCGCCCTTGCATCATGCACAGACGACGACTCTTTTTCGCGCGATAGAAACAATCGACTCACGTTCATAAAAGACGGCACAGAGATAGATACACTCAAGTTAGACACTGTTTTTGCTCACATTGGCAGTAGCACATATACTTTCTGGGTACACAATAAGTCCTCTAACGGCATACGACTGACAAATGTAGTCCTACGCGGAGGCAACCAATACGGCTTCCGCATAAATGTAGATGGTACCTACCTCGGCAAAGACAATGGCTATCAAATGAACGACCTTGAAATACGTAAAGGTGACTCTGTAAGAGTATTCGTTGAGATACTCTCACCCAAACACAGTGGAACCCCCCTACGACAACTCTACGACAACCTCATTTTCAACCACGAGAGTGGCACATCGCAACAGTTGTCATTATTTGCCGTTTCAATGGACGCTATAGAGAAACGAGGCGAAGTAATCACCTCCGATACAACTTTCGACAGCAGTTTGCCTATCATTATATATGATAGCCTTGTAGTAAAAAAAGAGGCCACTTTGACTATACCAGAAGGTGCAAGACTATATTTTCATGACGGAGCAGGCGTCAATGTTCATGGTACTTTGAGAGTCAACGGCAGTTACGAAAAACCTGTCATCATGCGTGGTGACCGCCTCGACCACATGTTCGACTATCTCCCATACGATGGTGTGAGCGGACAATGGGAGGGCATTCATTTCTATGAAACGTCTTATGACAATTCGCTCACTTGCATGGATCTTCATGGGGCTTGTGACGGCATCGTTTGTGATTCATCCTCTGTAGAACTTGGCAAACTGTATATGAACTCTTGCATCGTTCACAACTGCAAGGGTTGCTGTGTGAGCCTCACAAATTGTTCTGTCGGCATCTATAATTGCCAGATAACGAATGCTCTTCGGAATTGTTTTTATGTCTGTGGGGGAGATGTGATAATGAACAATTGCACCATTGCGCAATTTTATGTCATCAACAACGCAGGTGATTATGCCTTTGCCTTTACTAACAATGTTAACGGACACCATTACCCTTTGGAAAATCTGCAAGTAGTAAATACCATCATTACCGGGATAAAAGAAGATGAGATTTTGGGCACTGGTGACACTCTATCTTATTACGAATATGCCTTTGACCATTGCTTGATAAAAACTCCACAGGTAGAAAATGCCAGACTATCAAACATCATCTTTGAGAAAGACTCTGACCAGTGGTCTTCTAAGAAGAACTTCGCACTCATTGATGAGGAAAATCTGCGATACAACTTCCGTCTTGACTCGTTGTCGTTGGCTATTGGCAAAGCTGATGTGAAGACAGCTATGCCGACCGACATAACGGGATACGTTCGCAAAAAGGAGAGCCCAGACCTCGGATGTTATGAAAGCAAATAAGCACGCTTTTTTCTTTTTCTGCATTCTCTTTTGTGTTAGTGTCTGCCATGCTGATGAGAGAGAGAGGACTATTGTAATAGCAAGTTTAAACTGCGAGAATCTCTTTGACACCCTACACGATGAAGGGAAAGACGACTATGAATTTCTCTCTACTTCTGAGCGACAATGGACAAAGCGGAGATTTTGGCAAAAAATCACAAATATCGGCAGAGAGATTCTATCATCTGGCACAGATGAGCATATTCCTGATATAGTAGCTTTGCAAGAAGTAGAAAACGACACAGCTCTATACTATCTCTGCCATCGGTCCATCCTACGCAATGCTGGATATGAATATATAATCACATCTTCCAATGACAGCAGAGGCATCAATGTGGCCTTACTTTATCGCCCGAATGCATTTCGTATAACAGACACATTAAGTTTGGATTTTCCCAAGACTCGAAGTGTACTAAATATAAAAGGCGAAACAATTATCGGCGACACTCTAAGCATCTATGTTGTTCACCTCCCTTCGCTGAAAAATAGCAATCGAAAACACAACAAATTGCGCCTACACATTGCAGATAAAATCATCCACAACGCAAAGGTTGATAAGAATGTCATCATTATCGGAGATTTCAATGACTATACAAATGGGCATATCATCAATCATCTATGTAGTGTAGGATTCGTTGATGCCACAAAAGATGCTCCGCCTCGAGGTGACAAAAGGGTGAAAGGATCTTATAAATTCCGTGGACAATGGGGCTCGCTTGACCACATCCTTATCCGTGGAGAAATTGTAAATAAAATCGTTGATAAATATATCGTCGCACCACCATTTCTGCTCATTGATGACGCCAACGGCAACGTCGCTCCACGTCGCACATATCGTGGCACTTTCTATCAAGGAGGATATTCCGATCACCTACCAATCGTTATAACAATTGGCAAGTGACTTTTAACAAGAATGCCTTACTCTATCAAATCATTTGATGTAAATTGCAATGGGAGCAAATCCCTTACAGAATCAACCACATAGACAGTATTGGTGCCATAAAGAAGTATGCGCACAGGATGAGAATACCGCATCTCACACTCCATAATCACCTGTCGACAAGCACCACACGGTGATACAGGTTTAGACGTTAGACATCCGCCATTCCTTGCCGCAATAGCCAAAGCGACAATCTTACTTTGTGGGAAACAAGCGTTTGCAGAGAACACCGCCGTACGCTCTGCACAAAGTCCTGAAGGGTAAGCGGCATTTTCTTGATTTGCACCTTCGCAAATCATACCATCATCCATTCGAACAGCAGCTCCAACACTAAAACCAGAGTATGGAGCATACGAACTTTCTGTCATCACAATAGCCTTCTCTACAAGTGCACGATCTTCAGCATCCAACTCTTCGAAACTACACTTTCTGACCTTGCTTTCGATAATGATCTCTTTCATAGTTTTTCTTCCTTCTATGTTTTTTAAGCTTAGACCAACTATTTGCTTTTGCAATCTGCATCATCTCAGTTGCGACAATAGCTGCCGTCTCAGTACGCAAACGGCTCTGCCCCAACGCAACCGGCATCCAACCCCGAGCAACAGCAAAATGCACTTCATCAATACTGAAATCCCCCTCAGGACCTATCATCACAGTAATATCATCTTCAGCATTATTCTTCACATCATCGTATATATAAGGAAAGAAATCTTCCCTTTCTTCATCATAACAATGGGCAATACAGCGGACACCTTCGCGATGCTCTTGAAGAAAGTCTTCGATCTTCACCACCCCACGTACCACCGGTATCCATGCATTATGACTCTGCTTGGCGGCTGCAACGCAAATCTTCTCTAGCCGTGACAACTTCACTTGGTGACGTTCCGAAAAGCGCGTATCAAGCAAGACCATCTCATCAACCCCTATCTCCGTTGCCTTTTCCACAAACCACTCCACCCGTTCCATCATCTTCGTTGGAGCCATCGCAATAGTAAGACGCCCACGCCAAGGCTTCTGTTGCGATAGACATTCCAATATTCGGTAACGGCAAGCATGATTTGTCGATAAAGTAATTTCGGCACGATAATATGCCCCGACCCCATCCATAAGAAAAATTTCTGCACCTTCTTTCAAACGCAGAACACGAACAGCATGCTGCGCCTCTTCCTCAGGAAGCTCTTGACAGACATCTGCTTGAGGCACATAGAAATAGCGCTCTTCTTTCATCGTCAAATTAAGGTAGGTTCTATGAATTCTACCAGAAAAAAAGCATTAGAAATAAACCTCACATCAATGGTGAATTATTCTTTCTGTTTTACCTTGAACACAAGCGCAAAGAGAATAGCAACTACTAGCGCATAACCAGCAAAGATATACCATGCCATGCTCCAATCCGGACTATCTGCATTATACACATAGTGATTGACAACAAGGCCAGCAACCCATGTACCAATGCTTGCACCCAAACCATTTGTCATCAAGAAAAACAGACCCTGCGCACTAGAACGTATATCCTTGTCTGCATGTTCGTTGACATACAAAGAACATGAGATATTGAAGAAGTCAAAAGCAACACCATAGACAATGCAACTCAATACGAGCAACCACACACCGCCAGCAGGATCGCCGAGACCAAAAAAGCCAAACCTTATCACCCACGACAACATTGCAATAAGCATCACCGTCTTGATGCCAAAACGCTTCATGAAGAAAGGAATGAGCAAAATGCAAAGCGTCTCACTGATCTGGCTCAATGATATCAAAGCATTTGCATTGTGAGCACCCCAAGAATTGGCTATTACTAGATCTTTAGAATCGCGGAAAGAACTGATGAAATCGTTGGCATAACCATTTGTTATCTGCAAAGAAACACCAAGCAACATTGCAAAAATAAAGAACAAAGCAAAATGACGCTGTTTGAAAAGTTTGAAAGCACTTAAACCCGAAGCCTCGGCAAATGTCTGCACCCTAGCATTCTTCGGTTGGCAAGGACAATTCGGCATTGTAAGGGCAAAACCGCAAAGCACAATGCTTATCGCTCCTGAAACAAGAAATTGCTCATAACTATGCTGGAATTGTACACCATCGGCTCTGGTAACAAAATTCACAGCAAGCATTGAACAAATAAAGCCGACAGTCCCCCATACCCTTACAGGAGGGAAATCCTTTACAGGATCCATGCCATTATGCTCCAAAACATTATATGCCACAGAGTAAGACAAGGCAATAGTAGGCATGAAAAATGCTACACTAACTAGATAAATACCATAGAATATACCAAACTGCATTTGAGCACCGCTTGTCATTGCATAATATCCTGCCGAAAGCATGAACAATCCGCAAATAGCATGACAGATAGAAAGTAGCTTCTGTGCCGGAATCCATTTGTCGGCAATAATACCAATCAGCGCAGGCATGAAGATAGACACAAAGCCTTGAGATGCATAGAAGAGCCATATCATGTCACCATGCCCGATTTGAGCCACATAGCTTCCCATAGACGTAAGGTAAGCACCCCATACAGCAAACTCTAAGAAACTCAAAAGAGCCAATTTAAACTTAATACTAAAATTGTTTTTCATAGATATATTTGTTTTTACTATAATCCTTCTGCGTATGCAAATTTAATATAAGTTATGTGAAAAGTCAAATTTATTTTTGGCATTTTATTCTTCATAATGTATTTTTGTAATCAGTAAAAATAATTCTAAACACTCATGACTATAAAAGATTTGAAACTACAAGCGGAGAAGAGTCGTCACCGCTTGATAGAAATTATTTATAGCGCTAATGCCGGACATACTGGGGGCGATTTAAGCTGCTTGAATATGATGACAGCACTCTACTTTGACATCATGAACATAACCCCTCAACAACCAAAAATGGCAGAGCGCGACCGTTTTGTGATGAGCAAAGGACATTGCGTAGAGGCGCTATATGTCACTCTTGAAGCACGAGGATTTATCAAAAAAAAACTAGTAGATACCCTTGGCAAGTATCTTTCACCACTTGCTGGTCATCCAACAATTGAAGTGCCGGGCATTGAAGTCAATTCCGGTGCTCTCGGACACGGCCTTCCTATAGGTGTAGGAATGGCAATGGCAGCAAAGATGGATAATCGTCCTTACCGCACTTTTGTACTTATGGGCGATGGTGAACAAGGCGAAGGCAGTATTTATGAGGCAGCAATGGCTGGAAGCCATTACAAACTAGACAATCTCGTAGCTATCATTGACCGCAACATGTTGCAGATTTCGGGATATACCGAAGACGTTATGTCGCTCGAAGACATGAATGCTCGATGGAATGCTTTCGGATGGGATGTTGTTGAGGTCAATGGCGATGATATGGAAGACATCATCACAAAGATTAAGGGCATTGACTATGCTTGTGGAAAGCCTCATCTCATCATATCGCACACCACAAAAGGTAAAGGTGTTTCCTATATGGAAAATGTTGCCAAATGGCATCACGGCGTGCCTACTCAAGAGCAGTACAAACAAGCCTTGAAAGAAATCGAAGAAAGAATCAATGCTTTAAGCAATTGAACATAAATTATATATGTAAAAATAATTGTCATTTGTCAATTAAATTTAAAATTTGAAAGATGGACAAAGCATGTAGAAAAGCCTTTACCGACACATTGTTGGAACTGGCAAAAAAAGATAAAGATATTATCGCCGTCACTACCGATGCACGTGGCTCGGTGACTTTGAACGACTTTGCCAACGAGCTACCCGAACAGCTCGTAGAATGTGGCATTGCAGAACAAGATGCTGTAGGCATCTCTGCGGGATTGGCACATAGCGGAAAGAAAGTTTTCTGTTGCGGACCAGCCTGTTTCTATGTTGCTCGTTCTTTGGAACAGGTAAAGGTAGATATGGCATATAGCAAAAATCCTGTCACCATCCTTGGTGTTTCAGGAGGTGTTGCCTACGGTGCTCTTGGAGCTACTCACCATTCACTGCATGACATTGCTGTACTCCGCTGTTTTCCAGGAATGAACATTTTCTTGCCTTGCGATGCAAAGCAAACCGAGATATTAGTTAAAAAACTCGTCAACTTCAACGAGCCTGCTTATGTCCGTGTTGGCAGAGCAGGTATTCCTGAGGTATATACTGATGATTGTGAGTTTGAAATAGGCAAAGCACAAATACTTCTCAATGGTACAGACTTGACCATTATTGCTACCGGCGAAACAGTATGGCATGCACTACAAGCAGGCAAGCAACTTAAAGAACAAGGCATTTCCGCCCGCGTGCTTGATTGTTGTAGCATCAAGCCTTTTGACACTGAGGCTGTAAGGAAGGCAGCTAAAGAAACAGGTAGAATCATCACCGTTGAAGAGCACTCTCAATTTGCAGGTCTTGGCGGAATCGTTGTTGAAACGATAGCCGAAAATCCTGCACCGGTAAGGATTCTCGGCATTCCTGACGAAAATGTTATTCACGGCACGAACAAAGAGATTTTCCACCATTACAAGCTTGATGCAGAAGGAATAGTGAAGGAAGCTAAAGCTTTCCTAAATAATAATGGATAATTCATAACAGCAAATAAAACTCATTATGAAGATCATTGCAATTGATCAAAGTACATCGGCAACGAAAGCCTTATTGTTTACCGAAGACGGAAGTCTTCTCAAGACAGCATCTCGTGAACACAAGCAGTATTATCCGCGCAATGGTTGGGTCGAGCATGACGCAGAAGAGATATATAAAAACTGTGTCTCCGTCATCAAGGAACTCCTTGACGGTAGCAATGATGAAGAATATAGCATTGCACTGACCAACCAACGTGAGACGGTTGTCGTTTGGAACAAAGAGACAGGCATGCCTATATGCAATGCTGTTGTATGGCAGTGTATGCGCGGTGCTGACATCTGCAACGAGCTTAAAATCAAAGGATATAGCTCTATGGTGCAAGAAAAGAGTGGGCTCCTCATTGACCCTTATTTTGCAGGAAGTGGCGCAAAGTGGATTCTTGATAATGTAGAAGGTGCACGTGAAGATGCCGAATATGGTCGTCTGCTAATGGGTACGATAGATTCTTGGCTTATTTGGAAGCTCACTTGTGGGAAAGTACATGCAACCGACTATACCAATGCTTCGCGCACGATGCTTTTCAACATCCATACTCT
Organism: Prevotella sp.; assembly: GCA_045617965.1. GTDB lineage: Bacteria > Bacteroidota > Bacteroidia > Bacteroidales > Bacteroidaceae > Prevotella. The sequence continues at coordinate 30,891 of JAZLJQ010000011.1, read as the reverse complement.
TGATTGGGATGATGACTTGCTGAAGATGCTCACTATCCCACGCTCCATGATGGCAAATCCAATGCCTTGTGATGCCATCTATGGCGAGACAACTGCCGAAGGAGTTTTTCAGCGACCAGTGAAGATTGCAGGTGTTCTTGGCGATAGCCACGGAGCTCTTGCCGGACAGATGTGTTTTACAGAAGGACTTGGTAAAGCTACTTATGGCACTGGCTCTTCTGTCATGGTCAATATTGGAGAATCGTTCTCTCCTGCCCCAACAGGTCTAGTGACAAGTATCGGTTTTGCCGCACAAGATAAAATCTTCTATGCCTTCGAAGGCAATATCCACTGCACCGGAGCAACAATAAAATGGGTAAAAGAGCAGATGGAGATGATTTATGCTACAGCCGAATGTGAACAACTTGCGACATCGGTCAGCGACAACGGCGGTGTATATATGGTACCGGCTTTTGCAGGCCTTGGCGCTCCATGGTGGAAATCAGAAGCACGAGGAGCTATTCTCGGTTTAACATTGTCCTCTACACGTGCTCATGTGGTTCGTGCTGCGACCGAAAGCATTGCCTATCAGGTGACAGATCTCATCCGCACGATGACCGACACGGCTGGTATCACCCTTCTTGAATTGCGTGCAGATGGTGGTCCGACAAAAAACAAATTCTTGATGCAGTTCCAAGCCGATCTGCTCGGTGTTCCTGTCATCCGTAGCGAGGTTGAGGATGCTTCGGCATATGGTGCTTTTGTGATGAACGGCTTTGCTCTGAAGCGTTGGCAATCGTTTGAAGAGGCTATGCAGATACGCAAAGACGGCGAAATAACGAAGCCCGACGAAAAAAACGAAGAGCAGGTGGCTCACGACTATTTGGGATGGACCAAAGCTGTCGGCCAAATTATTAAATAGTACGTTATTTGGCAGAATTAATAATTCCACATCCCTTATTTCAAATCTTAGAAATATTACTCATATTTTAACTTATTACTGATATTATTATAACTCCTAACCATGAACATGTTAAAAAAGAAATTGTGTTTCGGTGTGATCATCGGTACACGCGCTTATTTCAATTCTGAGCTTGCACGCGATGTTCGTCACCAACTTCTAAAAACTCTTGATGAAGAAGGTTTTGACTATGTCATTCTTCCTGAAGATGCCACTCCAACAGGTAGCAGTAGCATCGAAACAAGAGAAGATGGTTTGAAATGTGCAGAACTCTTCCGTCAGCATCGTGATGAGATAGACGGTATTATCGTCTCGTTGCCAAACTTTGGTTTTGAGATTGGTATTATCAATGCTATTTCGGTTGCCGATTTGAATGTTCCTATTCTCGTTCAGGCTTGCGATGATGAGAATGATAAAGTTGACCTTGACTCTCGCCGTGATGCTTTCTGCGGAAAGATTTCGGTTTGTAACAATCTTTACCAGTATGGCATTCCGTTTACTGATACCACCTTGCACACCTATTCTATTTATAGTCCATTGTTGAGGGAAGATATTCATCGTTTTGCAGGTGTTTGTCGCGTTGTAAACGGACTTTCCCACGCCCGCATCGGACAGATTGGTACTCGTCCACTTGGTTTCAATACTTGTCGCGCTAGTGAGAAGCTTCTTCAGGCATACGGTATCACTATTGTTCCTGCCGATCTTTCAGAAATTATCTTTGCTGCCAAAAAGATTGCCGACGATGATAAGGCTCTAATTGAGAAAATAAACACTATAAAAGCTTATGCAAAAGTGCCTGAGACCTATAATGAGAAAATGCCTCTTGTTGCTCGTTTTGCTCTTGCAGTTGAGCGTTGGCAGGAGGCCAATCAGTGTGACGCTATGGCTATTCAGTGCTGGGATTCTTTGGAGCAGAATTTTGGCTGCGCTGCATGCGTGACTATGTCTATGCTTGGGGATAAGCTCATACCTTGTGCTTGCGAGACAGACATTGCCGGTGCTGTGTCAATGCTTGCTCTTACACTTGCGTCAAAGGAGGCTTCAGCCATCATGGACTGGAACAATAACTTTGCAGAAGACCGCAATAAGTGTGTCTGCACTCACTGTGGAAATTTTCCTAGTGGTTTTGTAGGAAACAAAGACCTTGCTCTTGCTCCTCTTGGTGTTCTTGGCCGTACATTAGGCAAGGTACGCACATTTGGTGCAGTTAGTGCAAAAGTTTCTGAGGGTGATTTCACATATTTCCGCATCTCTACTGACGATACTGCAGGTTGTATAAAAGCATATCTTGGCGAAGGCAAGATTACCAACGACCCATATGGCATGGATGGTTGTATTGCTGTCACTCATGTTGACAATTTGCAGACATTGATGAAGTTCATCTGCAAAAACGGCTTTGAGCATCACGTTGCTGCTTGCCGTGGTAAGGTACAAGATATTCTCTCCGAGGCCATTGACTCTTATCTCGGATGGGATTTGTATGTGCATGAGTAGCTTTCTGCAATGAAGAATTTATAATAAACAATTGGCAATTTTATTTTGCCATAGATTCTAATAAATCGCCAAAGGCAAGTCCAAATTTGTGACTTGCTTTTTATTCTCCTTTTGCTAAAATTCCTTTGTTAAAACTCCCAAAATGTCATCTTTTATAGCCAAAAATAAGATTGATTACAGATGTTAATAAATCAAAATGATATATTTAAATAAGTTAACAAATCAAAAACACCCCTTGAGAATCCTAAACTATATTAACAAAATCGTTTTAGTGGACCATTTCCGGGTATCTTTGCATCGCAAAACAAAACGAGACTGAAAAGTCAGAAATTTGATTTTATGAAGAAAACTATTTTAACTCTTATGCTTACTATCTCTTTCTGCACTTTCTGTTCAGCACAGGAAAAGGAGAATATGGAGACAGAAACATTTGATTGGGAGCCGTTGATGGCCTGCCTTATTAAGATAGAGAGCAATGGTAACCCAAGAGCTAAAAGTGGCATCTATGTAGGAGTTTTGCAGATATCACCGGGTATGGTAAGATCTTGCAACAACATTTTAGCAAAACGCGGAAGTTCAAAACGTTTTTCTCTCAATGATCGCTATAGCGTAGAGAAGTCAAAAGAAATGTTTGTTATTTTCCAATCAAAGTTCAATCCTGGGAATAGTATTGAAAAAGCTATTCGCTCATGGCAGGGTGGTCCCCGCTACACTATTAGGGGAACACAGAGATATTACAACAAAGTAATGAAATTGTATGAAAAAACTGATGCTTAATAAAGCATCAGTTTTTTCATATATATTTTAGTAAAGGTGGGCTTTATCAAACAAAGTTTTTCTTATCTTTGTTTTTAGAAATGACATGTGTAGATGTATAGAGATTATGGTACTTGGATAAGGGAACAGTTTCCGTTTCGCGTACAGAAGATTTCCATTGACGCAGGTTTCACTTGCCCCAACCGCGATGGGAGAAAGAGTCGTGGCGGGTGTATCTTTTGCGACAATACCACTTTTAATCCATCTTATTGTAATTGTAGTAAGAGCATTACTCAACAGTTGGAAGAGGGTAAGGTGTTTTTTGGGCATAAATACCCTGAAATGCGTTATCTTGCATATTTTCAAGCATATTCCAATACTTATGCTCCTTTGGATGTTCTCAAGTACAGATACGAAGAAGCCCTTGGTGTGGATGGTATTGTAGGCCTTGTCATCGGTACTCGTCCCGACTGTGTCAGCGATGAAGTCCTTGATTATCTAGCCGACCTATCTCGCCAGACTTTTCTTGTCGTTGAATATGGTGTGGAGAGCTGTTATAACAAGACATTGGCACTTATCAACCGTCACCATAGTTTTGATGATACACGCCTAGCGATAGAGGCTACTCATCAGCGTGGCATTATCACGGGCGCACATATCATTCTCGGCCTTCCAGGTGAGTCTAAAAATGAAATTATAAATAGTGCCAACATCATCTCATCTTTGCCTATTGACATTTTGAAGATTCACCAGATGCAAGTAATCCGGGGTACACGCCTTGCCGATATGTATATGCATGATGAATTTCACACGTTTTCTCTTAACGAGTATCTTGACTTACTCACGGCATACCTGCAGCATTTGCGTAGCGACATCATTTTGGAACGCTTCGTATCGCAAGCTCCGAAGTCGCTCCTTCTAGCTCCCGACTGGGGATTGAAAAATCACGAGTTTACCGATCTTCTCCGCAAAAGACTGAAAAAAGAGAAATTGACCACCAAGAGAATTCATGCAGACTTGTCATTACAATAATAGTCTTTCCATATCAATACTCGAATAATATATTCGTAGATTCTTCTATTCGCGCTTTTGCGAGCTTTATATATTGTTCATTTATTTCATAACCTATATAATTACGATTATTTTTAAGAGCAGCAATAGCTGTAGTTCCAGAACCCATAAAAGGATCTAAAATTATATCATTGACAAAAGAATATAATTTTATTAGCCTATTCGGCAATTCTAAAGGAAATGGAGCCGGATGTTTTACTCGCTTTGCACTCTCTGCATTCATTGTCCAAATGCTTTTAGTCCATTCCAAAAATTCTTCTTTTGATATCGTATCCTCTTTCTTTTTTCGTTTGAAATCTCCTTTGCTGAAAATCAGGATATACTCATGCACATCTCTTAAAGTTGGGTTGGACGCAGATTGCCAACTTCCCCATGCACAACTACCACCCGCGGAAGCAGATTTATTCCAAATGATTTCTCCGCGTTGGTTAAATCCTATTTCTCTCATCATTTTACTGATATAATCTGAAAGTGGAATATATGGTTTTCTGCCAACATTGGCTATATTAACACATGCTCGACCTCCATTTACGAGCACCCTATAAGTTTCCGTAAAAACTTTTCGTAATAGATTCAAATAGTTTGTCAGTGTTAAATTTTGATCATATTCTTTGGTAACATTATATGGTGGCGAAGTAATCATTAAATGCACGGAATTATCCGGAAGTTCTATCATGTTTTCACTAGAATGCGAATAAATTTCGTTTTGTATTGATTCATCCACCATATTTTCAAATTTGTTTGTAACTTCTGTCATTTCAATTGTAGAATACAATGCAGATTTATAAAATTGTCCCGAATCATGATTTGTTCGTTGAGACACACCAAACGAAGATGTTTTTGTTCTTTCTTTCATAGTTCCAATAATCTTAAAAATTCTTGTCCCTTTAATTCATCCGTTGGTTGCTTATTTGCTTCATAAATTATTTTACCTATTTCGACATTCGATTTCATAGAACTAAAATAATTAAAATCGGTATTTAATATTTCGCTCATCAACTTCCAACTCTCAAGTTCATCATTCGGAGTAATAAATCCACTACTTGGAGTATTAATAACATGCGAAGTCGAGGTCGGGTTCGGATATAGCGAGATAAAATGTTGTACAATTCCATTTTTATGTAAATTATCTACTTTATGAGTATAACTATCTGTTATAGGCGAATTTCCTAACACAATTATTGGAATATGTTTGCTCTTTACACATAAACGAATGTTTATGGATTTACCTATTGCCTTTAACATGCTATCTGATCTCAAAAGCGATGGATTGCCTTCATGCGTCTTATAATCGCCTATAAATTCAAATTCATTGGTTAAGGTATTATAGGTATAATTATTAACTATACCCATTTTTATTTCAAAAATTAATTTGATATCTTCAGGCCTTTGCATAACTCCTTCTTTTGTACAAAATGCTAAATCTGCCGAAGATCTTGATACTAAGCCTATTTCTGGACAAATAACACCATTAATTGCTTTTAAATTATTTTCTTTTGCTACATTATAAAAAAAGTGACGAGCCCATTTCTCTGTATAGCTACCCAGTATACCATTACGACTTTGTATTGTTGCATTAGTAATACTTCTTCCTTTAGGTGCAAAAGCATAATACTTTTCCTTTATACAATACATTAATCTATCAATATCAGTTATTGATAGAGATTTTTTAAAAAAATTCACTTCATCTTGTATAGACCACATAATTTCTATTAATTTATGCAATCGCTACACACGGATAGAATTCCTACAACCTTAACATAGAAGAAGCGTGTTACGCTTTATCTATGTCGTGAGGCCGTAGGAATAGCCCAAATTACCAGATAACACGTCCACGCTCATGCAGGACGCAACTATTATTTGCGGTAATTTTTGTCTTTGAAATTTCCTACGTTCCACGACAATCCGAATAATAGCAAACGCTATTTCACCAATAAGATTTTAATCCATTATCCCTTTCGGGATAACTTAATCATATGCAAATATAATAAAAAATGTCATTTACAAAGATTTTCAGTTGATTATTTTTCAGCAGAGTCAACATACAAGTGCAATATTAATGACAATGTTTGCAAAATGTTCTTGTGCGTTTTTATGTATAGCAAAAAATCAAACGCTTGCGATGTGCTTCGCTAACCATCCTTATAGCCTTCACGACCTATCCTTATGAGCCAAGCTAACGCTCTTATCAAACACCCCTAACGCACGTGCTAAAAGCCTATAACTGACAAAACGAAAAAGCGTGAGTTTACCAACCCTTAAATGAAGGTTAGTAAACACTATTTATTAAGGTTAATACACACTCAATCAGGGCTTTGAAAACAGAAAATTGCAGTTCAACAAAGAGCAACAAAAAGCACACAACGAAAATACACTGTGTGCTCCTAAAATAGTTGCGGAGGCAGGACTCGAACATGCGACCTCCAGGTTATGAGCCTGGCGAGCTACCAACTGCTCCACTCCGCGATTTTGTTTGCGACTACAAAGGTAAGAAAAAAAATTAATAATAAAAAAATTATTACTTAATAAAAAGTTCCCATCAATAAAGATGAGAACTCTCAATCTGTTTAAGAGGTACCTGGCGGAGTCGAACCGCCCTTCACGGTTTTGCAGACCGGTAACTAAGCCGCTCATTCAAGGTACCATCACTTAAATGTGGATGCAAAGATAAGAAAAAAATTAATAATTAAAAATAAAAATTGAATTTTCATACTTCCATTTGGGAAAACTTTTCACCAATAAAAGCCTATCCTTTACATCTACTATACTCTCGTTAGGAAAATTATGCAAGCATTATTCACCGACATGCCTTGTAAAACTCCTATTTATCTTCCGTTACTGCAGCGACACCAGGGAGCACCTTACCCTCAATAGCCTCGAGAAGAGCGCCACCACCGGTAGAGATGTAAGACACCTGATCAGCCATACCAAACTTGTTGACACAAGCAACAGAGTCACCACCACCAATCAAAGAGAATGCTCCATTCTTCGTTGCTACAGCAATAGCCTCAGCAATAGCCTTAGAACCACCAGAGAAAGTATCAAACTCAAACACACCTGCAGGACCATTCCAAAGGATAGTCTTGGCTGTCTCGATAACTGAAGCAAAAGACTTGCGAGTTTCTGGACCGATGTCCATACCCTCCCAACCTTCTGGAATATCGTTTGAAGGGCAAATCTGAGTGTTGCAATCGTTCTTGAAAGCATCACCACAAACAGTATCATTAGCCAAAACAAGGTTTACACCCTTTTCCTTAGCCTGCTTCTTAATATCCAAAGCAAGATCCAACTTATCTTCCTCACAAAGCGAACAGCCGATATTGCCCCCAGCAGCCTTCATAAAAGTATAAGTCATACCACCACAAAGAATAAGATTATCAACCTTATCCATAAGATTCTCAATGATACCAATCTTTGTGCTAACCTTTGAACCTCCCATAATGGCAGTGAAAGGACGCTTTACATTCTTCAATATATTGTCAACAGCTGTAACTTCCTTTTCCATCAAAAGACCAAGCATCTTATTGTCTTTGTCAAAATAGTCGGCAACAACAGCCGTAGAAGCATGACGGCGGTGAGCTGTACCAAAAGCATCGTTCACATAGCAATCTGCATAAGATGCAAGAGTCTTTGCAAACTCTTTCTGACTCTCTTTCATAGCTTTCTTTGCAGCTTCATAACCAGCATCTTCCTTATCGACACCTACAGGCTTACCTTCCTCCTCTGGATAGAAACGAAGATTTTCCAATAAAAGCACTTCGCCAACCTTCAAAGCCTCTGCTTGAGCCTTTGCCTTAGCACAGTCATCACAAAACCTAACATCTACCCCCAAAGCCTTGCTTACTGCAGGAACAATTTGAGAAAGAGACATCTTAGGATTTACTTTACCTTTTGGCTTGCCCATATGAGACATCACGATAAGGCTACCACCCTCGTCAAGAATCTTTTTCAAAGTAGGAACGGCACCACGAATACGAGTATCATCCGTAATATTTCCATTTTCATCAAGTGGCACATTAAAATCCACACGAACTATAGCTTTTTTACCAGCGAATTTATAATTTTGGATATTCATAGTATTGAGTATTTATTTTGAAAATCATTTGCAAAGGTATAATATTTTTTCGTTTTGACATTATGCCTTACCCTTTTTTATTTGCTTATAATAACGACAAAGTGCGAAAACAATATAGACGGCAAGCAAAAAATAGCCTACATAATATATCGTAAAGAACGAAAACACTATATAATTCAACGCACACACGGCCATAACACCACAAAGATAAGTGAAAGCTTCAGATGGACGCAATAACGAAAACACATCATCAACAACCGCAATAGCTAGCACTATCAGCAACCATACCGACACAAGAAAACATCCCAACAACGGAGGACAAATAAGCGGATCAAGCGTTGGATGATAGTAAAAATCTTGCCACATATCGGGATAAAACTTTTGTATTGTAGCATAAAATGCAGCAGAAATAGCTACAAGCAAGACAAGCGCAGTAGGATAAAACGAACGAATATCATTCACATGCACCAACAATGCCTTGCGACGATGCTGACGCAACAATAGATAGACACTACCGATAACACCTATGATAATAAGAAACACCAAGAGATGAACATTAGAAAAAAAATCAATAAAGTTGGATATTGGATCATCAGGACATGCATAGGCATGAAGATCACTCTCATGAAGCCAGCCCAATTGAGCATCTTCCGTTGCCACCTGTATCCACAAAGAATCAATGCTATCAATAGGCAATGTCTTAAAGTCGGACACCACAATGTTACTGCCTTTCAACACAAAGAACGAATCTACAATAAAACCCTGAAGAAACTCCTCTGGTTCTTCATAGATAAGACGCACAGAATCGTGCTTGATTACAAAATTATAATTAACTCCATAATGGTGCTTGCCCACGAAGGTGATAGAATCTATCTGATTCTCGGTAAGAGTAGAGTCAAGCAACGATAACTTCCAGTCGGCATGATTATAACACGAACTCACCATCATAACCGCAAAAATGACAACAGTAAAAAAAATACATCTCTTACTCTGCATACACATTCATTTGACAATTCTTACAATCAAACTCAAGGCGAAAATGTCTCTTATCAGGCAAAACTAAAAACAAAGGATCTTTTAACATAGAAACTTCCTGTTGTTGGCGACGACACTTGCCAAGAGCATATAACACACAATAGCGACTCTGCATGATGAGTTTTTCACCACTTGGCTGTTTCAGCTCAAAAGCACACTCTACATCAGTAGGATAATAAGTGCGAGCAATAGAATTGGCAACATTATTCCGCCAAGACACATCGCCAAATGGTACCACAGACTCTTCGTCTGGCATTTCTATCTTCGCTATCATTGGGTGATGAACTTGTTGAACTTTCGCAATCTTTTCGCAGACCCTTCTGCGTAAATCTGAGAGCATACTTGACGGAATGAACCACTCCTCGCTCATCTGCACACGTACTCGTTGACAGTCAAAAATCGTATTGCCAAGTTTAGAGAGTTGCTGACGGATATTCTCCATCTGCGAGGAGCGAGCTTTCTCTTTCTCAATAACAAGAAGTGCCGATGCGCTACGTTGCATCTCATCAATCATCGTCAAACGGAAGCCATCAAGAATCTCCTCAAACAACATTTCACAAGCAAGCCTACGTCTTGTCGTTGACGAAGACAAAATCTTCCGAAACTGTTCATCATTATTGCGGTAAAGCTGAACACCATGACAAATATCTTCGGGCATTCTATGCGGAAACAGCAGATTACCCTCTACCCTATTTATGCGAAAACCGACAAGGACATTATGCTTATTCAAAAAGCAAAGACCATCACCATTAGCAAACTTCGCAATGCCCGACACCGTGAATGAATTGCGACGCACATCCTTTATTTTACCCACAAACTCACCACGAGACTTTGGCGAGTCCATACATCCAACATCCTCATGCTTGACATCAAGGAAATACGAAGTGAAACCGCGATTGAACGTTTTCGCAACATTTGGCACAAAAGCATATTCGCAATGACCAAACGAGGCACGCCGTAATGCGCCCTCAGATGTGGCTACTACTGCGTCCAAAGCCTGACTATAAGCAGCCGTAACATTCTTTACATAATCGGCATCTTTCAGTCTGCCTTCAATCTTAAACGATACAGCACCTGCTGCAACCAATTCCCCCAAATAAGAAAGACGATTCATATCCTTCAACGATAACAAATACTTATCGCGCACAACAACATTACCAACTTCGTCTTCAAGATTGAATTTCAACCGACAAAACTGAGCACAATTACCACGATTGGCACTTCTCTGAAAACAATACTGAGAAGCATAGCATTGCCCTGAATAACTCACACAAAGCGCACCATGAACAAAAACCTCCAACTCAACATCAGGCACCAAATGATGAATATCGGCAATCTGTTGAACTGATAACTCACGAGCTAATACCACACGACGAAAACCAAGACTACGGAGCCACTTTACTTTCTCTACCGAACGCACATCCATCTGAGTACTGGCATGCAATGGTGGACATGGCATCTCGTGTGCAATCTTCAGCAAAGCCAAATCTTGCACTATCAGAGCATCAACACCTATATTATATAATAAGGTAACAAGCTGACGGACATCATCAAGTTCATCCTCATAAAGAATAGTGTTCAGCGTAACATATACCTTAGCACCATACTGGTGAGCGTAAGCCACCAAACGCTCTATATCTTCAGAAGAATTACCAGCGGCGGCACGTGCCGAAAAAGATTGTGCGCCAATATAGACTGCATCAGCACCATTATCAATAGCAGCGATGCCACATTCAAGATCTTTAGCAGGAGATAGCAGTTCCAAATTCATTTCAGTGCCTCCAAATCTCCTGACAACGAAGTCCATGTTTCCATCTCCAAATTCAAAGCCTGACTCAACTGCGCATACTCTGAACATAACTCAATTTGCGTTGCCCCCTCGGGTGTACACAATATCTTATCAAGTTCGGCAAGGCGATTTTCAAGTTTCTCTATCCTACCCTCACTCTCCTTGATTTGTTTCTCAATACGTGAAATACGCTTGTTTCTCTCCTTTCGCTCCTTCCAATCTTCTTTCGGCTGAGCAATAGTCTCTTTTGCTGATGAAATATTCATTGGCTTAGCAGCAGACAATTCATCTAATGACACCATATTCTTATGATACAAGAAGTCATAAATGCCACCTAAGTATTCCACGACACGACCTCCTCCAAACTCATAGACCTTTTCCACAAGCCCATCAAGGAATTCTCGGTCATGGGAAACGACAATAACAGTACCATCAAATGCCTTTATCGCTTCCTTCAACACATCCTTTGAATCCATATCAAGATGATTGGTAGGCTCGTCGAGAATGAGAAAATTGACTGATTCCAATAAAAGTTTTATCATCGCCAAACGAGAACGCTCACCGCCACTAAGCACCCTTACCTTCTTGTCGCTTTCAGCACCACCAAACATGAACGCACCAAGAATGTCTTTTATTCTTAGACGTATCTCGCCCCGAGCCACATTATCAATAGTCTGAAATACCGTTAGCGACTCATCAAGAAGCTGAGCCTGATTCTGTGCGAAATATCCTATCTGTACATTATGACCAACCTTCAAATTACCATCAAATGGAGTCTGATTCATAATGCACTTTACAAGTGTAGTCTTGCCCTCACCATTCTTGCCAACAAAAGCAACCTTGTCACCACGACGAATAGAGAAGTTGACATCATGAAAAACATTATGTTTGCCATAACTCTTGCTTACATCTTTACAAATCAACGGGAAATCACTACAACGTTGTGCTGGAGGGAACTTCAAACGGAGAGAACGATTATCAATCTCATCGACCTCAATAGGCACAACTTTTTCCAACTGTTTCACACGTTGTTGCACCTGCTGGGCCTTCGTAGCTTGATAACGGAAACGGTCAATAAATTCCTTGATATTGGCAATCTCCTTCTGCTGATTACGATAAGCACGTAACTGTGCCTCACGGCGTCCTGCTCGTAAAAGAACATACTTGTCGTAGGACACCTTATAGTCAATTATCTTTTTGCACGAGATTTCAAGAGTGCGATTTGTAACGCGGTTTATAAAAGCACGATCGTGAGACACCATCACCACTGCCTTACTGCTCTTGGCAAGATATTGCTCTAGCCACTGGATACTCTCAATATCAAGATGATTCGTTGGTTCGTCAAGCAACAACACATCCGGACGCATGAGCAAAATCTTTGCAAGTTCTATGCGCATGCGCCAACCACCGGAAAACTCTGCCGTAGGTCTATCCAAATCATTACGTTCGAAACCCAATCCTATAAGAGTTTTTTCCGTTTCACCTTCCCAACGTTCAGGAGAAAGCAAAGTCTCATTCATCAAGAATGCCTTCTTTGCTTCATCACGCACGGTAGTATCGTCTTGCAAATTCATCACCTGTGGCAAATAGCCAATCGTTTCCCCCGAAGAAACACTTACCAATCCCGATGTCGGCTCTTGCAAACCTGCAAGGATTTTCAGCAACGTAGATTTTCCCACGCCATTCTTTCCAACAAGAGCAATCCTATCGCGAGAATTAATCACGAAATTCGCCTTTGAGAACAATGGACGTGCCACAAATTCTATTGATAAATTCTCTACTGCAATCATAGCTGTTTCTAATATAAAAGGTTACGACCTCATCAAGGTGTCTAATTACTTTTCTTATAAATAAAAAAGGTTGCAATGTCTTATCCGACCCTGCAACCCCTTCTTCTTCTCTTATTCTTTTGCTGTATCTTACACTTACTTAACCTTTTGGCAAATAGCTTTGAAAGCTTCAGGATTATTTACAGCGAGGTCTGCCAACACTTTACGGTTGATCTCAACACCAGCTTTCTTAAGATTACCCATGAGAACTGAATAACTCATACCCTCAAGACGTGCAGCTGCATTAATACGCTGAATCCACAATGCACGGAAATTGCGCTTCTTGTTCTTACGATCACGGAAAGCATAGGTAAGACCTTTCTCCCATGTATTCTTTGCAACTGTCCAAACATTCTTTCTCGCTCCGTAATAACCGCGAGTAAGCTTTAATATTCTTTTTCTCTTTGCTCTTGAAGCAACGTGATTTACTGATCTTGGCATAGTTCTTTACGTTTTAAAAAGTTAAACCTAAAAAGAATTGATTAACGCAAATTGAGCAAGTCTCTAACCTGCTTAGTGTTTGCTGGGTCAACGATAGCCGTATGCACCAGATTACGTTTTTGCTTCTTTGTTTTCTTAGTCAGAATATGACTATGGTAGGCATGACGTTTTTTGATCTTGCCTGTCCCAGTAAAGCGAAATCTCTTCTTCGCTGCTGAATTAGTCTTTACTTTTGGCATTGTTTTAATTTTTTTATTTTTAATTACTTTATATATGTAATATGTAGCAACGCATATACCTGGCGCGCCACACTCTCTTTTTCTTTATTATTCTGTCACACTTGTAAGCTTTGCCAAATCTTCGGCACTAATCTTTGCATTTGCAAATACTGAATTTTGCGACGCTTGTGCTTCTTGATGCGCTTTAATCTCTTCTTTGCGTTGAGCCTCAACTTTTTGCTTATCTACAACCTGTTGAGACTTCTTGGCTTGTCCCGCCTTCTTCGGACTTACATAGAGAAACATCTTCTTACCTTCCAAATTCGGCATGCTTTCAATTTTTCCATATTCCTCTAGGTCATTTGCGAAACGCAACAACAAGACTTCTCCTTGTTCTTTGAAAAGAATAGAACGACCACGGAAGAAGACATACGCCCTTACCTTATTGCCATCTTTTAAGAATTCAATAGCATGCTTGAGCTTGAAGTTGTAGTCGTGATCATCGGTTTGTGGGCCAAAACGAATCTCTTTCACTTCAACCTTGACTTGCTTTGCCTTCATCTCCTTCTGGCGTTTCTTTTGCTGATAGAGAAACTTAGAATAATCAATGAGACGGCAAACCGGTGGCTGTGCATTAGGCGAAATTTCAACAAGGTCAACACCCTGCTCCTTAGCAAGTGACAAGGCCTTATGCGTAGGCATCACTTCCGCTCCACCGTCGCTGACCAAACGTACCTCACGCACATGAATAGCCTCATTAACCCGATACTGATTCTTTAAATCGTCTTTCTTTCCCATCGATAATTCTTAAAAAAGCGGTGCAAAAGTACAACATTTTCAGTTTACTACAAAATTTTCTATAGCCTTTTCAACACTTTTTCAACACATTCCTTTAAAACATCCCTTTAAAGGGCTTAAAGGAGATTGAAGGCAAAGTCGTATTGATTCACTGTTTCTTATTACGTTCGCGACAAATATCAGACCATTTTGTCGCCTTTGAAAAACGCTCTGTGAGCTCTGTCATCACAGACGGAATGTCAATCTGCTGTGGGCACACATGAGTGCAATTACCACATGCGATACAAGCATTCGGTAGCTGCTCTTTTGTCAAAGACTCCAAATACATAAGTGGCGTAAACGCCATTCCTGGAATACGCATTTGATTACAAGCATTTACAAGATTTGGAATATCAAGATGCTGAGGGCAACCCTCCGTGCAATAATGACAAGCAGTACAAGGTATGTGGTCGTAAACCTTTGCCACATAATTTTCAATGCTTTGACGCTCTTCTAATGTAAGTTGGCGAGATGAAGAAAAAGTGGAAATGTTTTGCTGCATCTGTTCAAAAGAGGACATTCCACTCAAAATTGTTGCGACACCTTTAATTTCCATTAGCCAACGAAAAGCTAATTCGGCACTATGCTTCGACAGCAGACCACCACGCTGTGGCTCCATCACCCACACCGGAATACCACGCTCACAAAGTAGCTCTACCTTTTCTTTCCCATGCTGGAGAGTCCAATCAACATAATTTAACTGAATCTGGCAAAACTCCACATGCTCGCCCCATTCTGAAGAAAGAAAACGGCGCAGACAATCAATATCGGCATGAGAAGAAATTCCTAAATAATGAATACGCCCCAAATGTTTCTGCTCTAAAAAATAATCCAATAAATGCCACCGTTCATCAAGATAGACATCTATACTATTTTCGCAGATGTTGTGCATGAGGTAGAAATCAAAATACTCTACACCACACTTGCGAAGTTGTTCTTCAAAAATCGTTTCTGGATAATACTCGTTGAATTGTTGATGACCCGGATATTTGTCTGCAAGCATCCACTTATCTCTAGGATAACGACGCAAAGAAGCGCCAATAATAGTTTCCGAACGACCATCATGATAAGGCCATGCCGTATCAAAATAATTTATACCATTACGAATAGCCTCATCTACCATTAAGTCTATTTGTTCAATATCTTCTATTTTTTCACCACTTGCACTCTCCTTCATTGGCATTCGCATTGTACCAAAAGCAAGTTTAGAAATCCGTTTCCCGTTAAAATCTGTGTATAACATTGTTAATATATCTTATTCAAAATGCAAAAGTAATTAAATTTGACTTTATTAATGAAAGAATAAGAGATTTATTCGTTATATTTGCACTCAAATATTTCCATAAACCATAAAGACAATATGACTATGAATTTAAAAGGAACAAAAACAGAGAAAAACTTGATGGAAGCTTTCGCGGGTGAAAGCCAAGCACGTAACAAATACACCTATTTCGCCTCAAAAGCAAAAAAAGATGGCTATGTTCAAATAAGCAAGATTTTTGAGCAGACAGCAAACAATGAAAAAGAACACGCAAAAATTTGGTACAAGTTATTGAACGATGGTGTAAAAGACACTATGACAAATCTTCTTGACGCAGCCGAAGGTGAAAACTTTGAGTGGACAAATATGTATGAGCGTATGGCAAAGGAAGCCGACGAAGAAGGCTTTACTGAAATTGCTGCAAAATTCCGCGCAGTAGCCAAGATAGAAAAAGAACACGAAGCACGTTATCGCAAACTTTTAGACAATATTAAGGATGGAATAGTCTTCAGCCGCGAAGGTGATAAAATTTGGGAATGCTCAAATTGTGGACACATTGTTATAGGGAAATGTGTGCCAGAAGAATGTCCTGTTTGTAACCACCCACAGAGCTATTTTGAAATAAAAGCTGAAAACTTTTAATTAATATTATGATATACCGTATTTTGTTTTCATTATTGGTCTTGGTATCCACCTGTGCTTTTGCACAAAACACATGGGAAGAGCCAAAACAAGTTGAGCCACAGAAAGGTATTGATGCAAAATATGCTGCTGGCGTCATCCCAATGAGTGACGGCAAGGTTGTCTTTGAAAAAACGCTAAATGTCAAAGGCAAAACAAAGGAACAGATTTATAGTATCATCAAGACCTATTTGGAAGACTTAACAAAAGAGCCGAACCAGATTCTCACACAAGAAGACTTGATGGGCAACCGGCAACCAAAAAGCCGAATTGTTATAGACAAACCTGAGAAAGGTGAGTTAGTAGGAAGTTATGATGAATGGCTCGTGTTCCGCAAAGCCGCTTTGATGCTTGACCGAACGGAAATGAAATTCTGCATTATCGCGAATTGTTCAAATGAGAAAGTATATATAAGTATCACAAGAATATACTATATCTATGAAAAAGGAGAAAGAAGCGAAATAAAAGCACCTGCAGAAGAAATCATTACCGACGAAAACGCATTAAACAAAAAAAAGACGAAGTTGGCACACATCTTTGGTAAATTTCGCATAAAGACTATTGACCGCGTTAACTATATCTTCAAAACTATTGAAGAAGCACTCAAATAATGAGCGAAAAAACATTTAGACTTCGACAAATACTCAACATCATCTTTATGATTCTTGCCGTAGTAGGAATCGTTATGTACTTTGCCCTTAACGATTTTTTGGGGAAAGTAGTGATAATGTTGGCCATTGTAGTAAAAATGGCAGAGACTTGCTTCCGTCTAATCAAGAAATGAAAAATAGATTATTGTTGACCATTATCAGTTGCGCATTGGCTCTCTTTGTCAATGCGCAAGTTGGTACGTATGAAAACAATATGCCAATTGATGAGCATGGTAATCTTACAACCAACGGAAACATCTTTCATAACGATTCCACAAAGCAAAAAGAGGCAGAAATGCCTATAGGCATGCATGTATGGACTATCAATCGGTTTGGAGATGTCATATCCGCTACACCAGACACACTACCGCACACTTATAGGGCATCTATTTTCACTTCGGGTAGAGAGGGACAATTCAATACTCTTGGCAATAGTGGCACACCTCGACAGAATCGCATTTTCACAGACCGCAATACTTGGAATGATTTCATCTTCATTCATCCCTATGACTATTTTGTTGAAAACCCTCTTGATTTTCATTTCACAAATACATATTCACCGATTACTAATCTCAGTTACAATTCCTGTGGTGACAAACTAAATGGAGAGGACAACCTGCGGGCTTTATTTGCAACAAACATAAACAAACAGTGGGGATTAGGTTTTAAGTTCAACTATCTCTATGCTCGCGGATATTATCAAAACCAAGCTACATCTCATTTTCAATTCTCACCATGGGTATCTTATCTTGGTGATCGTTACGAAATGCACTTCCTCTTCAGCACAAACAATCAAAAGGTAACTGAAAATGGTGGAATCCTAGATGATGATTATATCACACATCCCGAAAAATTCTCATCGTTTGAAGAAAACGAAATTCCAACAGCACTCAGCCAAACTTGGAACCGCAATAAAAATCAGCACATCTTCTTTACTCAACGTTATAAGATTGGGTTTAAGAAAAAAGTGCCGATGACTGAAGATGAGATAAAAGCGAAAAAATTTGCAATTGAGTCCCAACGTCAACAAAAAGAAAAAGAAGAAATAGAAAAAAGGCGGAAAGAGGGTGCAAACCCAGACGAAGTTGTAGCAAAAGGACGTCCAAAAGATGCAAAAATAGCAGGAGACTTACCTACTATAGGGACAAAGATTGACGATCGTATCACAATTAATCAAGACAGCATTGATAGTTTGAAGAATACAGCCAATATACATACCGACACAGTATGGACGAAAGATGAGTTCGTTCCAGTGACTAGTTTTATTCATACATTAGATTGGAATTTCTACGACCGTATTTTCCAAGCTTATACCACTCCGATGGACTATTATCTAAATATGCCACGCTACCAAGAGATGACAGATTCCATCTTCGACAGCACACAACATTACAATATAAAAAATACATTCGCCATTTCACTTTTAGAAGGCTTTAACAAATACGCAAAAGCCGGATTGAAACTTTTTGCATCACACGAACTGCGACATTATGCCCTACCAGATGAAACTGCACATCAAAAATCATTTAATGAAAGTGATATCCGCTTTGGAGCACAAATAAGCAAGACACAAGGCATTGCAGTACATTATGATGTACTTGGAGAGTTTGCCGTTGCAGGAGACCAATCAGGAGCATTCAATCTTGAAGGTCATGGCGATCTTAACTTTCACCTATGGGGTGATACTATCCAACTTGCTGCACATGTAAAAGTTGAAAACAATCTTCCTTCATTCTATTACCGTCACTACGGAAGCAAGTATTTTACTTGGGAAAATAACCTTGACAAGGAGTTTCACACGAAAGTCGAAGGAATATTTTCTCTGAAACGTACTCACACTCGCTTGCGCTTTGCTATGGACAATATTTCCAACTACACATATCTAACACAAACATATAGTCTTGCCGAATCTGCTCGTACAGCTACCAACATCCAAGTAGAACAAGAAAGCAACAATATCAATATCATGACGTTGCAACTGATGCAAAATTTCAAATGGGGCATTCTAAATTGGGAAAATATACTGACGATGCAGACTACATCCGACAAAAATATACTACCTCTACCACTACTCAACATATATAGCAATCTGTATATAAACTTCAATATTAGAAAAATTCTCGATGTTGACTTTGGCTTTGATGTAACATATTTTACAGAATATGATGCACCGGACTATTCCCCAACACTCGGGTCATATACTGTTCAAGCTAATGAGGAGCGTGTAACGATAGGTAACTATCCTTGGATAAACATCTATGCTGACTTTTTCTTGAAACACGCACGATTCTTCGTTATGTATTCACATGCTAATACAGGAATGTTCAACAAGCGGTACTTCCTGACTCCACATTACCCTACAAATAGTGCCGTTCTACGATTCGGTGTATCATGGAATTTCTTTAATTAATATGAGAACGACTCCTAGCCTTGACCTTATGGAGTATATCGAGCAGAAGATTTTGCCGAAATATACAGCATTTGATAAAGGGCATGGGTTAGCACATGTTACCCACGTCATAAAATGCAGTTTAGAGTTAGCCGAACGCTCTGGAGCAGATATCAACATGTGCTACGTGATTGCGGCATATCATGACCTTGGACTTAGTGGCCCACGTGCTATTCACCACATGACAAGCGGTAAGATTCTCGCAAATGATGCAAGATTAAAAAAATGGTTTTCAGCGCAACAACTCATAATAATGAAAGAAGCCGTAGAAGACCATCGTGCTTCTGCTTCGCGTGCACCTCGTAGTCTCTATGGCAATATTGTGGCCGAAGCCGATCGTGACCTCACACCAGAAGTCGTAATTCGCCGAGCCATTCAATTTAGCATAAAAAAACAACCGACACTCAATAAGGATGAGCATTTGCAACGCGTACACCAACACTTAGAAGACAAATACTCTTCACATGGCTATCTGCGCTTATGGATGCAGAATTCTTCAAACGAAGAGAAATTAAAAGAGCTTCGTCGCATCTTGAATGATGAAACAAAGCTCCATAATATTTTTGAAAGCATTTACTCGGAAGAGATTAAACTAAAATAATCAAATCCACAAACTTATTTCTTTGTTGCAGGCTTGTAGCGTTTATTCAAGCCTTCAATAACCTCTTTTGTGATGTCGTAAGCTTCACTACCTTCTAAAATAGCAGCCTTATCAAGAATAAGATCATATTTCCTATCCTTATTATAATCTTTCAAGAAATTATGAACGCTATCTTGGTAAGCCTTCATATATTTCAACTGTTCTTTTTCAAGCTCTGAGCCAAGGCGTTGTTGAAGAATAGTTAAGTCTTGCTGCTGAGCCTGAAGTGAACGTTGTACTTGCTCGGCACGCTCGCGAGTATATTCATTTTGCTGCAAACGTTGCTGAAAATTTTGTGCAGCATTTTGCAAAGATTGTCCCTTCTCATTAAGTGTGTTTTCACTATTCTTTTGTTTCTTCTCAAGCACAGCCATAAAGTCCTTGCAGAACTTATATTGAGATGAAATAGAATCAGTGATAATGTAAGCTATCTTCAAACCTACTTTTTCTTCTTCCACTTCATCAGTAGCCTGTCCTTCAGCCTTCTGAGGTCCATTATAACATGAAGTGAACATCGTAGCCGCTAAAGCAGCAATCATCATAATTTTTTTCATAATTTTGTATTTATCTTTTTATTCTTTTATGCGTTGAGACATTTTCTTTCGCATCAACGTTTCCTCTTCAATTGCACAATGAATATCACGTTCTTTCATAGCTTGCGAACCTTCTATGTGCACATTAGGAAAAGTTCCTTTTTTTTTGAACAATATTCTTACTGACAACATAACTACTGCAAAGGCAATTATTATCACCGTAAAGATGAATGTTTTCAGCATTTTTCATTACTTTTGTGCAAAATTAGTGCAAAGCGAGTGAAAAGCCAAATTTATTTGAGCATTTCCGAGCCAAAGTCTCTATGTGGTGAGCATAAGCGAAAGCAAAAAAATATTATAAGATTATAAAAAACCAAATATTACTATGATTAAAGGCATTTTAAAACCAACATCTGTATTTGAAGAGTTTGCAAGGATCAATCAAATTCCACGCCCTTCAAAACACGAAGAAAAGATGAGTGAATACCTTAATAATTGGGGTAATGCACATGGGCTTGAAACATTGACCGACAAAGTAGGTAATGTTCTAATAAAAAAGCCGGCTACTCTTGGCTATGAAACATGTAGAACTGTCATCTTGCAAAGCCATATGGATATGGTTTGCGAAAACAACAATGATACTGCTATTGACTTTATGCAAGACTCTATCCAAACAGAAATTTATACTGATGACAATGGTGAGGCATGGATGAAAGCCAAAGGTACAACACTCGGCGCAGATGATGGAATCGGTTGTGCTATGCAGTTGGCAATTCTTGCAGCCAAAGATATTGAGCACGGACCTATTGAGGCACTTTTCACTGTGGATGAGGAAACTGGAATGACAGGTGCAGAAAACCTAACGGAAGACTTTTTGAATGGTGATATTCTTATCAACCTTGACAGCGAAGATGAGGGGCAGATATTTGTCAGTTGTGCAGGTGGCTGTATCAACGATGTTACATTCCATTATAAGAGAGAAAAGACGAAAAACAATCTATTCTTTATGGAGATGTCTGTAAAAAAACTTACAGGTGGGCACTCTGGTGATGATATCAATAAAAAACGAGCTAATGCGATAAAACTTCTTGCTCGCTTCCTTTATATGGAAGACGAAAAATTTGGCTTACGCCTTGCAGAGTTCATTGCCGGCAACAAGCATAATGCTATTCCTCGTGAAGGAAAGGTAATTTTTGCCGTTAACGAAGAATACAAGCATGAAATAAAAGCAGACTTTAATATCTTTGCAGCAAACGCAAAAGAAGAGTTCTGCTGTTGTGATAAAGACATTCTATTTGAACTTAAGACTACCACTCCGCAACAGCTTATTGAAGAATGCGTTGGCAGAAATATCATCCGCTCTTTACAAGCAGTTACGAATGGTGTGTTTGCACAATGCCAACAGAAAGAACTTGACTGGCTAGTTGAAACATCTTCCAATCTTGCAAGTATCCGTACTGATGAAACAGAAGCAAAAATTATTCTTTCGCCACGCAGTTGTGTGATGAGTAATTTGCAAAACATTGCCGATACTATCTCTGCTACGTTCCAACTTGCAGGTGCTGATGTAGTTCAAACTGATGGTTATCCTGCATGGGAGATGAAACAAGACAGCATCATCCGACCTATTGCCAAAGACACATATAAGAAACTTTTTGGCAAAGACCCACTCGTCATTGGCATTCATGCTGGGCTTGAGTGTGCTTTGTTTGCGCAGAAATATCCTCACTTGGATATGATTAGTTTCGGACCTACCCTTCGCGGTGTTCACTCACCAGAGGAGTGTCTGCAAATCAGCACCGTTCAAATGTGTTGGGACCACTTGCTTGAAATTTTGAAAAACATACCTACGATATAAGACACAAAAAGAGGGCACTTCACAAAAAGGGCTCTCTTTTTTAGTACAATATGATTGTTATCTTATCAATTTGGAAGAGAAAAAGAAGCTCATTAATAAATACACTCCTATTCATCTTTAGAGAAAGTCCGATAACCTGTATGCTAAAAAGCAGATTTCTCTGCATCAAATTGCTAACGGCCTATGACTGACTCACGACTGAACCCACGTAATGGATATGGAAATATATTTCTTTTTTAATGTATTCTTAATTATTTATTATTACTTTTGTATTAATTATGATAAAATTCAAGAAAAGAAAGTGGACAATACTTAAAGACCAACCCATGACAGATATGGATAGGACAATCATGTATTGGGAAAACCACGGAAAGCTTGTACCAACACGCGACCTGATAAAAACACCCGAGCAGATAGAAGGAATTAGAAAAGCTGGCGAAATAAACACAGCCGTACTTGACCTTGTAACAAAACGTATTCACAAGGGCATGACCACGCAAGAAATTGATGATCTGTGTTATGCCTATACTATTGAACACGGGGCCGTGCCAGCATGTCTTAACTATAATGGATTCCCTAAAAGTGTCTGCGTGAGCATCAACGAAGAAGTATGCCATGGAATACCATCTGAAAATGTCACTCTTGAAGAAGGCGACATTGTAAATGTGGATTACACCACAATAAAAGATGGTTATTTTGCAGACGCATCACGTATGTTCATTATTGGAAAGACTACACCTGAAAAAGAACGCTTGGTGCAAGTGGCAAAGGAATGCCTTGAAATAGGAATGGAAGCCGCAGCGAAACCTTATTGTTTCGTGGGTGACATCGGAAGCGCAATACAAAAACATGCACACAAGAATGGATGCAGCGTAGTGCGTGATCTATGTGGACACGGCGTGGGGTTAAAATTCCATGAAGAGCCGGAAGTTCTTCACTACGGGCGCAAAGGTGATGGAATGCTTATTGTGCCCGGCATGGTATTCACTATTGAGCCTATGATAAATCTCGGTAATTGGAAAGTATTTGTAGATGCTGACAACAAATGGACGGTTATTACTGACGACTACAAACCTTCAGCACAATGGGAACATACGTTCGTCATGACTGAGCATGGGCTAGAAATACTCACAAAATAAACTTTTTTTCGACAGAAAATTACATTAAAGTTTTACAACTCATAACTTTTGAAAAAAGATATATATATATTAGGTATAGAAAGCAGTTGTGATGACACTTCGGCAGCCGTATTGAAAAACGGGGAGCTACTGAGTAATGTCACAGCATCTCAACAAGTCCATTTTGACTATGGCGGTGTAGTTCCAGAATTAGCATCAAGAGCTCATCAGCAGAATGTCTTACCAGTTGTTGACCAAGCAATAAAACGAGCAGGAATCACTTGCGAACAACTTTCAGCAATTGCTTTCACACGTGGTCCAGGCTTAATGGGGTCGTTATTGGTAGGAGTTAGTTTTGCAAAAGGTTTGGCATTATCTTTAGGTATTCCACTCATTGATGTCAACCATCTGCAAGGCCATGTAATGGCCCATTTCATAAAAGAGCCAAATGTAGAAAGTTCACAACCACCCTACCCTTTCCTATGTCTATTGGTAAGTGGAGGCAACTCACAAATAATAAAGGTAAATGCTTACAATAATATGGAAATCCTTGGTCAAACCATTGATGATGCTGCAGGCGAAGCAATAGACAAGTGCTCAAAGGTCATGGGGTTGGGGTATCCCGGGGGACCAATTATTGATAAGTTAGCACGTCAAGGCAATCCCCATGCTTTTAAGTTTGCAGAGCCCCATATTGCGAATCTTGATTATAGTTTCAGTGGTCTCAAAACATCTTTCTTGTACTCCATACAGAAATGGGTAACAGAGGATGCTGATTTTATTAAAAAAAACAAAGAAGATATTGCAGCATCATTGGAGTGGACGATTGTTGATATCTTGATGAAGAAGCTCAATAAGGCTGTTGTGCAGACAAAAATCAAATATGTTGCAATGGCCGGTGGAGTAAGTGCAAATAATGGCTTACGTAACGCATTCCATGAATATGCAGAAAAGTATGGTTGGCACATTTATATTCCAAAGTTCAGCTTCACTACAGACAATGCCGCTATGATAAGCATCGTGGGATATTTCAAATATCTTGATCATGACTATTGCAATATTGATGACCCTGCTTTTTCAAAGACAATAATCTGACGGCGATAACTTTGATTATTAATACATTTTACTAACAAGATGAAGACATTGCTGCTCATGGTTGATAAGACAGAAAATGGGATTTGCAAGATAGGACTTGCAGATTATGCAGAACGTCTCACTCACTATATGCCATTTGAGTATCGCGAGATAAAAGGTGAACAGATATTGAAAATCATCCAACCTTCTGACACACTAGTCTTGCTTGATGAACGAGGAGAAGAACGCAGAAGCATAGACTTTGCCACTTGGCTACAAAAGAAAATGAACACAACTAAAAGGCTTGTCTTTATTATTGGTGGCCCTTTTGGGTTTTCAAAAGCCATTTATGATAGAGCAGACGAAATGGTTTCACTATCAAAAATGACTTTTTCGCATCAGATGGTACGTGTGATTTTCGCAGAGCAGCTCTATCGCGCATGCACAATAATAAAAGGTGAAAAATACCACCATGAATAATAGAATTCAAAGGATTTAAGAATAAACACATTAACAATAAATATGATTACAGTATCAAATCTTGCCATTCAGTTTGGCAAACGAGTCCTCTACAAAGATGTAAATATCAAATTTACCAATGGCAACATTTACGGAGTCATCGGTGCTAACGGAGCCGGAAAGTCGACCCTGCTGAAAGCTATCAGCGGAGAATTGGAGCCAAATAAAGGTACCATTGAGATGGGACCAGGTGAAAGATTGAGTGTACTTGAGCAAGATCACTTCAAATATGATGAGTTCACGGTAATAGATACTGTATTTATGGGCTATCAGGCATTATGGGAAAACATGAAAGAACGCGAAGCCATATATGCTGATTTTAAAGAAGAAGATGGTGAGCGTGCTGCTGAACTTGAAGATAAATTTGCCGAGATGGATGGTTATAATGCCGAAAGTGATGCCGAACAATTGCTTACAAATCTTGGTGTCAAGCAGAGTCAACAGCACAAACTAATGAAGGATCTCAGTAATAATGAAAAGGTACGCGTAATGTTGGCAAAAGCATTGTTTGGACATCCTGACAACTTATTGCTTGACGAGCCTACGAATGACCTTGACCTTGATACTGTTGATTGGCTGGAAGAATATCTCGGCAACCTAGAACAGACTGTACTCGTTGTAAGTCATGACCGCCATTTCCTTGATGCTGTCAGCACAAATACAGTTGATATTGACTTTGGCAAAATAAATATGTTTGCCGGCAACTATAGTTTTTGGTATCAAAGTTCACAATTGGCATTACGTCAAGCACAAAACCAGCGTGCAAAGGCAGAAGAAAAACGGAAGGAATTGGAAGAATTCATTCGTCGTTTTTCTGCAAATGTTGCGAAAAGTAAACAAACAACATCACGCAAGAAAATGCTTGAAAAACTCAACGTAGAAGAAATTCGTCCTTCGTCACGCAAATATCCAGGCATCATCTTTTCTATGGAGCGCGAGCCGGGCAATCAAATTCTTGAGGTGCAAGGTCTTAAAGCAAGCGATGAAGACGGAAATGTTCTATTCCAAAATGTTAACTTTAACATAGAGAAAGGCGAAAAGGTAGTATTCTTATCACACAACCCTAAAGCGATGACAGCGTTGTTTGAGATTATCAATGGTAATCGCGAAGCCGAAGCTGGTACTTATAAATGGGGGCAGACCATTACAACAGCCTATTTGCCACTTGACAATACAACATTCTTTCATTCTGACTTAAATCTCGTTGATTGGCTTGGGCAATTTGG
Organism: Prevotella sp.; assembly: GCA_045617965.1. Classification (GTDB taxonomy): domain Bacteria; phylum Bacteroidota; class Bacteroidia; order Bacteroidales; family Bacteroidaceae; genus Prevotella. Next base: position 4,397 of record JAZLJQ010000011.1, on the reverse strand, counting down.
TTCTGGCAATGAAGTAGTTATGAAAGGATTTCTTGGACGCATGCTCTTTAGTGGCGAAGAAGTATTAAAGAAGGTTGAAGTCCTTTCCGGAGGAGAAAAAATGCGTTGCATGATAGCACGTATGCAATTAAAAAATGCGAATTGCCTAATTCTTGACACGCCGACAAACCATCTTGATCTCGAAAGTATTCAAGCATTTAATAATAACTTGAAACTTTTCAAAGGCAACTTATTGTTCTCATCACACGATCATGAGTTTATTCAAACTATTGCAAACCGCATTATTGAACTAACCCCAAAAGGTACTATTGACAAATTGATGGAATACGATGAATACATTTATGATGCGGCAATAAGAGAACAACGCGAGAAGATGTATCAATGATAAAAAAGTAAACGAATCCTAAAAGTTTGGCAAATTAAAGGATTATACATACTTTTGCGATAAACTTTTTAGTAATTCATTGTGAGAAAGATACAACTCATCATCTTCTTGACTTTGGCTACATGTAGTGCATGTAGCCTCAACCATGATACGGCAACTGAAACAACTAAGGCGCAAAACGCATTTGAAGATACTTTCTCAATCAAGCGTTTTGACAAATTGGAGATACGTTTTCTATCTTCGGGAGACTTTGTTGCTCTGCACGATATGAATACGATCTATCCTACTCAGACGCGCAATTTGGTGGAAGAAATTTTGCGTATTGGGGAAATGGATTCTCCAAATATCAACACAAAAATTCTTACATATTTCAAAGACTCTACGCTACAAAGAATGATAAAGGATGTGCAAAAAGAATTTCGTAACACAGCAGATATAGATTCAGAAATAAATCATGGTTTTGCCACCTTGAAAAATCTTTTGCCAGGTGTTGAACATCCAAACATATACACTCAAGTGGGAGCTTTTGACGAAAGCATATTGGTAAATGGCAAAGACATCGGAGTGTCACTTGACAAATATCTCGGCTACAGCTATCCTTTATATGAAGAGTATTATACTTTGGAACAACGCAAGATGATGACACGCAAATATATCGCTGGAGATTGTATCTGTGGATACCTTCTGAGCAAATACCCTATTCCAACATTCTACAAGACACAAGCTTTGATGGATCATCATCGTGGTAAGATACAATGGATTGCCAACAAGGCTCTACACAAAATGCTATACAAAAATGAGCATGTTGAGGCCATTAATCAAGTGATGCAGAATCAAAATATAAAAATTGTTGATTTGCTAAAGCGTCCTTTAATCTAAATTAGGTATTTATACATAAAGGTATAAAATTATAGACAAATAAATAATCATACTAACTGTAGGATAATTACATTCATTGGTAAAAAAAAGTGTCAATGGAATGTAAAGTGAAATCAGCAAATTTTCATTAGGAACCACAAAGTGCGGACATGAAATAAGCAAATGCAAACGGCATTAATTTTTGGTTCATCCGCCAAATGCTACAACATTTGATACCAATGAAAAAGGGTTGGGAAGATTAAAGATACTAAAAAATATAGTAAACGATTATATTAGTTGCTTGAATTTATATAATCCACAATAAACAAAACCTCCTTTCGCTGATAAAAATTACTCATGTCGTATTCCAATTTGATAACCTTATCAATTAAGTATTTAAATGCTTGTTATTGAAAGGTATTACTCTTGATATTTTTTTCAGACAGTTTAACTTGTCTATAACATTGAAAAGAAACTGCAAACACGATGGGTTGAGTAGACTGACATGATAGGTAGAATTAACCGACGCGATGGGAAGAGTTGACCATTGTCTTCAAAAACAAACACTTTTATGACTTAAAAAGCATCCGTACCCAAAAACACGGATGAAACATTTGCCATGCACTCACGCCTAAATCATGACATCTACGAGTATTGGCATAAATGATTATTGACACAAAAATACTTGCCCAACAGCATATGATAGTTAACCTAAGAGAGCCTTCAAAGTATTTATCTATCAATACTGCCCCGATACAATTCACAATAATCGCTAAAAGAATCGTTATCCAATATCGCAATATACTCCGTATAGGTGTTTGCATCATATTATTGTTCATTTTTAACCATCTTAAAGTTTTCGCAAAGATGGAAATAAAAATTATAACTTCAAAAACAATTTATCACAAAAAAGTGCAATCTGTCCCTCACAAAAAGAAAATTTGACTTATTAACATATATTTGCAAAAAAATAATTTGCCATATGAGACATTTGAGACAGATTATCATCTTTGCTACAACAAATGCAATAATCATGCTATTTATTATGGTGGTATTTCGACCATTTCATCTCGATAATGCCCCTATTGAATTTCGAAATCTATTCATAGTTGGTATTATCATCTCCACATTTATAGCATCTGCTATTGCCGACTGCATTTGTATTTTTATTTTTAATATACGTCATAATATAGGAGATTCTAGATCAGTAATTATATTAAAACAACTTATTTACTCTTGCTTCCGCATTCCTATCCTTAGCATATCATTAATGATAATATGCAGTTTGTGGGATTCAAAAGCATTTCCATCACATGATATCATAAAAGTCTTCTTCATTTTTTGCGTAAATATTGCAATAATCTCATTTTTTATGTTTATAATCAACTTATACATCTTAGAAAATCGCAATCTCAAAATCGAACTAGATGAAATACGAAACATCAATGCCCTACTAGAAAAGCAACAAGAATACCTAGCGTCAGAATCGGAAATCAAAAAACCTAAAGAATATTGTCTTCTGCAAAGCAATTATGGAGAAAACTCTATCAGCTTCCATCCTACAGATTTATTATATATTGAATCTATAGGAAATTATGCAGAAATCTATTACATGCAAGATTCAAAAATGCACCACACAACTCTTCGTAAAACATTAAAGTCAATAATAGAAGCACTTAACAATATCAACTATATCGTGCAATGCCACCGAGCATTTTTAATAAATATAAATTATATAGAAAGTTTAAGCAAAAGTGAAATAGGATACGAAATTCATCTTTTTGGTAGAGAGAAAGCCATTCCTATATCAAGGTCAAATATTAAAAAGATGAAAGAAGTTATCACAAAAATGAACATACCGAAAACGAAGAGAATCTAATCTTTAGGACTTTTCATTATATCATCCTTTAAACGAATTGTCACGATTTTATTAAAAAGTTCTGAGTTTGCAGGCATCTCCACACGAATATAATTTTCAGTAAATCCATGCATTATATTTCCCTTTGATGTATGCTCAAAAAGCACTTTTGCTTCTTTCCCATCAAAACTATGATAGAATTCATGAAGTTTGTCATTTGAAAGATCTAACAACAATTTGCTTCTGCGTTTTTTCTCTATCTCATCTACAACATACGGAATGCGTAATGCTTTCGTACCTGGCCGTTCCGAATATGGAAAAACATGAAGTTGCGTCACAGGCAAAGATTGTAAAAAGGCATAAGATTCTTTGAAGCATTCTTCGGTCTCTCCACGACAGCCTACCATAACATCTACACCAATAAAAGCATCTGGCATTTTCTCCTTGATTCGAAGAATCTTTTCTGTAAACAATGCTGTATCATAGTGCCTATGCATCAATTTTAAAATAACATCACTACCACTCTGAAGCGGAATATGGAAATGAGGCATAAACTTTTTACTCTTAGCACAAAATTCTATCAACTCATTACTTATCAGATCCGGCTCTAAACTGCTTATTCTATATCGCTCAATGCCCTCAACTTGATCTAAAGCACTAACAAGATCAATAAACTTTTCACCAGTTGTCTTTCCGTAATCACCAATATTCACTCCTGTGATTACGACTTCCTTACCACCTTCACGTGCTACTTCCTCTGCTTGAGCAACTAGAGATGAAATACTTCCATTTCGACTACGACCTCGCGCAAAAGGAATTGTACAATAAGTGCAAAAATAGTCACACCCATCTTGTACTTTCAGCCAATAACGCGTCCTATCGCCCTTGGAGCAAGAAGGTGTAAAACGAGTCAAATCCTTCGTGATAACAATATCTACACCGGGAATTTGCTCAATTGTTTCTCTTTCTAATTGTGCATAACAACCCGTAACTACAACAAGTGCATGTGGATGATTGCGAATCAACCTTTTTATGGCTTGTCGACACTTTCTATCCGCAACATCCGTTACGGTACAAGTGTTGATGACACAAATATCAACTTCATCACCAGACCGCGCCATTACAATGCCTTTTGCTCTAAGTATTTTTGCATAGGTCGAAGTCTCGCTAAAATTCAGTTTGCATCCCAAAGTGTAAAAAACGGCTTTCGAACCTGAAGTGATTTTTATATCATCTATATCCATATCAACTTTTATTAAGATAAAAAAAAGCTAAGTCGGATCGTAGCCATGTCGT
>JAZLJQ010000010.1:0-19041 GCA_045617965.1 Prevotella sp. | reverse complement strand
TGCGAAGGAAGAAGACGAAGTCAAAATAGCCTTCGGCAAAAAATGGCTCACTATCGTGAGTAAAAAAATATGGAGTTTCTTTTTGTACATAGTTGTTACTTGTTTTTTACGACTGAAAGGAGTTATTTTTTGCCGAAGGCTATTTTGGTTTAAAAGGCTTATTGGATGGTTTGGGGATTGTTGATGTCTGAGCTTGCTCAAGGATTGACAAACCACAAAACAGACGAGGTTACCTTAAGTAAGACCATAATAAGAAGCCTTTTAAATATTTTGCTCTAATAATATTTGCTCTATTTATTTCTGACTTTGTCTTCCTCTGTCGCGACTCGGCAAAGCGAAAGCAAGCTTTCTCTCTGCTCTTACTGCTCCATCGGTTCACGACTCGGAAGAGGCTGAAATCTACTCGGGGAACACCCTAAAATCATCTCGATATAATTTTTATTACCCACACAAACAGACACGCACAGATCTTGTTGCAGAAATTTCTCGCCACAGGGCAAAAAACCTGCAACAAACTATTGCAAACGCGACTTGTCGTTTGTAACTTTGCATAAAAGAAAACATCATGCCATCAACACTCAAACTCGCCACAACAATGCTCCTCACAGCCCTCGCCAACACCTCGCTAACGCTCGCGACGCCTCACGGTAAATGCTCCTCACGGTCTCGCCAACGCTCGCGATGCCCTCGCCAAACACTCCTTGCGGAGATCTCAAATCATCGCGTTGGGCTCTTCTAACACTCTAGTCAATATCTTCTAATACACGCAAGTGAAAATCTCTTGAATGCCATTACACTGATGAAGTTATGAAAACGCAAAAACGACAACTCAAATATTCCTACAACAAAGGTCGAAAGCACTTATGTGTTGTAAAGGAAATGGAATGAAAAGAGATGAACTAATAAAGTTCACACTTTTTATTATTAATTCAAGAAAAACATTATCTTTGCAAAGATAACTTTAAAAAAATGAAAACAAAGGTTGTAATATTTGATTTGGATGACACTCTATATAATGAGATTGATTATATAGAGAAAAAGAAATTGACATTGTATCTTGGTACAGAACTGACACTTAATAAATTGCAAGATATGGGATGCGTGCTTTGGATGCTGACCAATGGCGACCAAAAGATACAATGGACAAAAATTAAAAAGCTCGGTCTGCAAAAATGGTTTACGAAAGACAATGTCTTAACATCTGATGTTGTAGGAAGTGAAAAGCCAGATGATGGTATGTATCGTAAGATTATGGAAAAGCACCCAAATGCAGAGTATTATTATGTGGGAAATAACATCGAAAAGGATTTTCTGCCTGCAAACAATCTGGGATGGGTAACGGTATGTATGGTGGACAACGGACGGCATATTCATCCACAAGATTTTACAATGGCAAAAGAATATCTCCCAAAGTTCAAGATATACGGAATAAGCGAAGTCATAAAGTTCGTTGAAGACGAGTAGGGTATGAAGAAGTCGGTCATATTTACATTTTGGAGTGTCTTTATTGGTATTTTGCTGCTTTTGTCATTACTCGTTACTGCTATGTGGAATGGGTGGTTGGGTGGAATGCCCAATGTGGCAGAACTTCAAAATCCTATAGACAAATATGCCTCGCAGATATATACTAGTGACGGGAAGCTCATGGGTACATGGAGCATTGCAGGCTCCAACCGCATTATTGTAGATTATGACCAATTGCCTCAGGATCTTATTCGTGGTCTTGTAGCTACCGAAGATGAACGTTTTTATGAGCATAACGGCATTGACGTTATTGCAATCTGCCGTGCAGTTGTAAAGCGTCTGATCATGGGGCAGAAGAGCGCAGGTGGAGGCTCTACCATAACGCAGCAATTGGCGAAACAACTTTTCTCAGAACAGAGTCATACATCACTGCAACGCGCTATGCGCAAACCTTTTGAGTGGATTATTGCACTGAAGCTTGAACGTCTTTACACAAAGGAAGAAATCATTACGATGTATTTGAACTATTTTGATTTCTTGCATAATGCCAATGGAATTAAAAATGCGGCAGATGTGTATTTTTCAAAGCAACCACATGAATTGAATCTTTTAGAGTGCGCCACACTCGTAGGTATGTGCAAAAATCCGTCATATTACAACCCCGTAAGATATAATGAACGTACGCGGGAACGTAGAAACGTTGTGCTTCAGCAGATGGCTAAAAATGGCTATCTTTCCAAAGCAGAGGCAAATCGTCTTTCGCAAGAGCCATTAGTTTTGCAATATCATACAATTGACTATCGTGCGGGCATAGGTATTTACATGCGTGAGTATTTACGCCAGGTCATGATGGAGAAGAAGCCAAACAAGGATGATTATCCTTCGTGGAACATAGATAAGTATTATGAAGATTCGCTTGCTTGGGAAGAAGATCCTCTCTATGGCTGGTGCAATAAAAATTCTAAAGCCGATGGTAATAATTATGATATTTATACTGATGGCTTAAAGATATATACTACCCTTGACTCTCGAATGCAGCAATATGCAGAAGATGCTTGTTTCAAGCATGTCGCCAAATATTTGCAGCCAATTTTTGAGCAGAGTAAGCAGGATAAAGAGTTTTTCCCTTACTCGGGAAATATTACAAACCGACAGTTTGATGCCATCATGCGTCGCAGTATGCGCGTATCAGAACGTTATCGTGTGCTGAAAGAGGCTGGCATGGCAGAAGAGGAGATTTTTGAGACTTTCCGTCGTCCGGTTAAAATGTCACTTTTCTCTTATAAGGGTGAGCATGAGGTAACGATGACTCCATACGATTCTATTCTTTACTATAAGACATTCCTTCGTTGTGGTTTTCTTTGTATGGATGCTCATACGGGAGCGGTCAAGGCTTATGTGGGAGGTTTGAATTATAACTATTTCTCTTATGATATGGCTATGTCGGGCAAGCGTCAAGTCGGCTCAACCATAAAGCCGTTCCTATATTCACTTGCGCTTGAAGACGGATGGGTGCCATGTGATATGGTGCCGACTTATAGACAAACATATATTGTTGCCGGTAAGCCTTATACCCCTCGTGGAACTAGTCATGGTGGCTCTATGTCAATGCGTAGTGCTTTGGCTTGGTCAAACAATCATGCTTCGGTGTATCTAATAAATAAACTCAATCCGTTACGCTTTGTTGATATTCTGCACAAATACGGCATAAGGAATAAAAAAATACATCCTTCCTTATCCTTGGCTCTTGGCCCATGCGATGTGAGTGTTGGCGAGATGGTGAGCGGGTACACGGCATTTGTGAATCATGGTGTGCGTTCGGCTCCTATGTTTGTAACTAAAATTGTTGATAATAATGGCAAAGTTGTTGCTACGTTTAAACCACGCTATTCTGATGTTATAAGCGAAGAGAGCTCGTATAGGATGATAGATATGATGCGTGCAGTTATTGACCAAGGGTCTGCACGTAGGATGCGTGGTATGGGTATCACTTGTGATATGGGAGGAAAAACGGGAACGACAAATTCCCATTCTGATGCATGGTTTATTGGCTATACACCGCAACTTGTAGCTGGAGGATGGGTTGGCGGTGAAGATCGTGACATACATTTTAACTCTATGACATTTGGACAGGGGTCTCATGCCGCATTACCTATTTGGGCTTATTTTATGGATAGTGTGTTAAAAGATAAAAACCTTCCTTATAAGAAAGAAGAACGTTTTGATATACCAGAGGATTTCGATTTTTGCAATCATCATAGTATGAGAGATGATGCGGGATTGAATTTTATGGATGTGTTTGAATAACCAAATTTTATATATTATGAAAAAGTTATTTTTCGTTTTTTTAATACTAACAGTTTCTATATCTGCTGATGCTCAATTGAATTTTGGCAAACTAGGTAATCTCGTAAAAGATGTTACAAGCACTATCGGTATGGGAAATACTGAAATAACATCAGAGAACTTGATAGGCACATGGTCATATTCTCTACCTGCTATCATCTTGGAGAGCGATAACGTTCTGTCAAACATTGGTGGCAAGGCGGTGACATCATCTCTGCAAAATCAAGTGTCACAGTATCTTCAGAAGATTGGTATCAAGCCTGGTTCTATGCAGTTTGTTTTCAATACCGACAACTCAATGCATATTACAATCTCCAATAAAAATCTTACAGGCACATGGTCTATCAATGACACTCTTTTGGTTCTTGTAATGGGAGGGGCGAAGGCTACTCCTGTGAAATGCAATACAAAAATGAATGGAGAAAAACTGCAGATTGTTGTAAATGCCGACTTCTTGCTGAAGGTAATTGGCGTTGCTGAACAAGTGGCTAATAAAACGGCGTCTTCAATTCTAAAGCTTGCAGAAAAATATAAAGGCTTAAAAATAGGTTTTGAGTTCGAAAAGAAGCAAGAATGAAGATTTTTTCTAATCTTTAAAAAGAACAGAATTATATCCCACAAGTCGCCACGTTCTGTCGGATGGCGACTTGTAGTATATAAGTGCTTGATATTCATTTTGTGTCTGAAAAAAATTCCCATGCGATGGTAACGATAACCCTCTCGTACCATCTGATGACATGAGAACTTGATAGGAGTAATAGCCTTCCTTTTGCAACAGGCAAGCTTCGTAACATCCCTTGCGCTTATTGTATGTCATTTTATATTCATATGAAAGAGTGTTGTTTGTCCACACTCCTTCGAGATATACATCATAAGGCATTTCAGGCGACATTATCATATAATGTACCCAATGATAGTCACAAAGATATTCTGATTCGGAATTATCCCAATTTCGTATATAGAAATTGCCGTGTGGTGTCTCGTCATAAAGATAGTTCTTACGCACTTCAATTGGCATAAGATAAGTATGGTAGCGATTGGCTAAAAAACGCGTAGAATCAACACCCATTGACGATACGTGAGGGCTGAACATCTCAAATTTCAAGTATTCATTTCCACCATCAAAAATAAGATCCTTGTTGTGTGTCCATACAAGTCGATCATTTTGGATGTATGTTGGACGAGCATTGACAACTGCATTATCCCAACGACCATTCTGCATTATCACTGTATATATTTGAGACAAAGGATCACTAACGCTGATGCGAGCATTGCTGCCAGCACTATATGCAAGTGTCATATCTATTTGCTGATGATTGCGGTTGACATCAATGTCGGTATTGCTGTTTACTGTCAATGATACTCCGGTCAAAGGCTCGACAACCATAAAACAAGCACTGAACATGCTCTCTCCATTCTCATCATCATATACGGTCAAACGATAGTTACCGCTCATTTTTATGCGACAATCACCATTAGGTATGCGTATGCAATAATGACTATATAGCACCGTTGTGTTAAGGCTTTCTTGTGCCACATCTTCAAATGTTGCGCCATTAAATCCTTCTAGATAAGCACTCTCAAAAATAGCTTCCGACTTTGTCCAATCGGCTTCGCAATGTTCCACCTTATATATGTAACGATGATAATCGTGAGTGAGGTCGTCAAAACTTATTTCAAGGGAATTGTTGCCGCCAAGAAACATTATTGGTGGTTTTGTCCAATCACCATTCACAACTACCTGCAGTGTGCGTATGCGCTCATTGTAGATTTCATTCCGCTGTGCATATGACGAGAGGCATAACAATAGCAGAAATAGTGTGAAAATGAATGTTCTTCCCTTATACACAAGTCCTTTGATTTTTCTATATGCGTTGTTCTACTTATTAATATGCAAACATAGGGTATGTTTCCATCGTCTTATTTACACGTGCACGGACAAGAGCAATAATGTTCTCATTTTCTGGAGCATTAAGAACGGTCTCTATCATATCTGCAATCTCTATCATAAGGTCTTCCTTTGCACCACGAGTGGTAATAGCTGGTGTGCCAAGACGTAAACCACTTGTCTGGAATGCACTGCGAGTATCGTATGGCACCATGTTCTTGTTGGCAGTAATATCAGCTGCAACTAGTGCTGCCTCTGCAATTTTTCCTGTCAGTTCAGGGTATTTTGGACGAAGATCAACAAGCATAGAATGATTGTCGGTGCCACCGCTGACTATCTTGAACCCACGTCTTACAAGCTCTTTTGCAAGCACCTTTGCGTTCTTTTGCACTTGTGATGCATATTCTTTCCATTCCGGCTCAAGACATTCGCCAAAGGCAACAGCTTTGGCTGCAATGACGTGCTCAAGTGGACCTCCTTGTTGCCCCGGGAATACAGCCGAATTGAGAAGCATGGACATAGGTTTCACCTCGCCCTTTTTCGTAGTGTATCCCCAAGGATTAGGAAAATCTTTACCCATTAGGATTATTCCACCACGTGGACCACGCAGAGTCTTGTGAGTAGTAGAGGTCACGATATGAGCATATTTTACAGGATTGTCCAATAGATCTGCCGCAATGAGCCCGGCAGGATGAGCCATATCTACCATGAGAAGTGCACCTACCTCATCGCAAATCTTGCGCATGCGCTTGTAATCCCATTCGCGTGAATAGGCGCTACCACCACCGATTATAAGCTTAGGCTTGCATTCTTTGGCAATGCGTTCCATCTCATCGTAATCAACCATCTCTGTCTCTTTATTTAAAGGGTAGGCTACAGGATGATAAAGCATACCACTAGTGTTTACAAGCGATCCGTGTGAAAGATGTCCACCTTGTTCAAGAGACAACCCCATAAAAGTGTCGCCTGGCTTTAGACAAGCCAACAATACGGCAGCATTAGCTTGTGCGCCAGAGTGTGGTTGAACGTTGGCAAATTCTGCATCAAAAAGTTTACATATACGCTCTATGGCAAGTCTTTCGACATCATCAACAACTTGGCAACCACCATAATAGCGTTTGCCTGGTAAGCCTTCGGCATATTTGTTTGTTAGACATGAACCCATGGCATTCATTACTTCATCAGAAACAAAGTTTTCTGAAGCAATAAGTTCAATACCTCTCTTTTGGCGCAGATGCTCTGCTTCTATCAGCCCAAATACTTTTTCGTCTGTTCTCATGATATTTTAATTATGAATTGAATTCAAATAGAAGATAATTTCAATCAAGAATTAGAAATAATCATACATCCGACATTATTAATTTCTTAATTGTGCATTGTGCATTTCTCGACGGTCTTCTTTATCTTTCATTGTCTGTCTTTTGTCGTAGAGTTTCTTTCCTTTGCATAGGGCAATGTCTAATTTTGCTCGTCCATGATTGTCAATAAATAATAGAAGTGGGACTATTGTATAGCCAGTCTGCTTGGTGGCAGAGAATAGTTTTCTTATTTCATTGCGATTGAGCAAAAGTTTACGATCACGCTTTGCTGCGTGATTGTTGTAGCTTCCGTAGAAATAGGGCGAAATGTTCATGCCTTTCACCCAAATTTCATTGTTGATGATTTGGCAGTAGGTATCTACCAAGGATGCTTTCCCTATGCGTACCGACTTTATCTCTGTCCCCGTAAGCACGATACCTGCAGTGTATTCTTCAATAAAAAAGTACTCAAAGTTCGCCTTTTTATTTTTAATTTGTATCGGGCTCTTCTTGCGTATTTCTAGATCTTGCTTATTCATCAATATGCAAAGATAAGTATTATTCAATTAAAATTAATAACTAATTATTAATTTATAGTATGTATGACCGAAGATAAATATGTCTGAATGTTTTTTGAAGCCGAGTGAAGAATATAATTTTTGGGCTCGCTTGTTTGCGGGATCTACTGCAATTGTGATGTTTAACCCCATATCCAATCCTTTCTTTATGGCATTTTGTAGCAGGGCACGTCCAATGCCAAGATGGCGATATTTTTCAACTACAGCCAATGAGTCAATATAGTATTCACCTGCTTGCGTTTCATCTTCCATATTGTGGAATTCTGTTCCATAATATTTTGCAATCAAGGCCATTGTTTTTATCCGCATTTCATGATAGAATTGTCCGTCATATTGTGTTAGCATGCCAACGGATTCTCCATTTGTGGTTGCTATTACGGTATTGTTCCATGAATAAAGCACGTCTTTCCGAGAACAAATTTTTTCGGCAAAAATATGTGTTTGCTCTTCGGGGACGCCTTCCATCAGCATTGCTGTTTGGAAACCACGTGCGATAAATAGTGAATCGTCAATTGTTGCATGGCGGAATTGTATTGCATCTGCAGAAATCATAGAGAGTATATAACATTTTTCAAACATACAAATGTAGCAAAAAATTTCTTTATTAGCATGAATATGAGTATCTTTGTCAAAAAGATAAAACGCATAAAATATGAAGATATTTCGTTCAGCCTTGTTGGCTGGTATATGTATTGGTATAGCTGGTTTTGGGTATTTGGCAGAGAAGAGTATAGTAGGAGCAGTATTGTTTGCTTTCGGCTTGCTTACTGTCGTGCATTATGGTTTGAAACTCTACACGGGTACGGCAGGTTTTATAAAAAAAGGTGAAGTTGGAAAACTTCTATTAATACTCTTTGGAAATATTATTGGATGTTTGCTGATGGCTTTGATTGCACGGTGCTCACCAATGCCGTTGCAACAGACTGCACAAAGTATTTTGGAAGCACGCCTAAATGCAGGTGCATTGCAATGTGGTATATTGGCTATAGGTTGTGGATTCATCATGACAACTGCAGTTACTTTCGGACGCAAACAGCAAAATCTTCCATTGCTTTTTGGTGTGCCTTTATTCATTATGTGTGGTTTCCCGCACTGCATTGCTGATGTTTTTTATTATCTATGTGTCCCAATAGATTTTTATGCTACGCATCTTTTTAGTGTTATTGTGCTGTATGTGGCAATAGTGATAGGTAATTTTATAGGTTGCAATTTATATAGAGCTATTTTCCCTTCCCTGTGCGAATAAATTTTTATTGTATATTATACGTCAATAGCTAATTTTTTTAGCATATAGCCGGAATGTGCATTATTCTTGAAGTTCATATTGCTGTTAGTTACTGATTATTTCTCAATATCGGGATAAGCGCTGAGGCAAAATGTAATTATTTTCGTTATGAAAATCACTTGTCTTGTAGAGAATACTACTTGTAGAAAATTACCTACGGAACATGGACTGAGTCTGTTTATAGAGATGAATAATGGGCGTTGTATATTGTTCGATATGGGGCAGAGATGTCTTTTTGACGAAAATGCGATGAGATTAGGACTGAATATAGCAGATGTTGATGTTGCAATTGTTTCGCATGGGCATTATGATCACGGAGGGGGACTTCGACATTTCCTACATCGCAATTCAAAAGCGAAGATATTTGTTCTTCCCAAAGCCTTTGACCCGCATTTTTCCATTCATGATGATGAGATATTGGACATAGGGCTAGACTATCAGATAAAAGATGAAAAACGATTTGTTTTTTGTAAAGATGAATATGAAATTCCTGATGTAGGATGCTTGTTTTCAAATGTTAAATGCGAAAAATTTGCTCCTTTAGGCAATCGTTTTCTGCTTGGAGAAGATGGGAAAGCGAGAGATGATTTCGCTCATGAACAAAATTTGATAATAAGAGAAGGGGATAATATTGTGCTTTTTGCAGGCTGTGCACATTGTGGGATTGTCAATATTATTGAGAAAGAGAAGGAAATTGTAGGTAAATTACCTTCGTATGTTTTTGCAGGAATGCATTTGGTAAAAAGCGGATTGGATGCAAATGCAGAACATCTTTTTATTGAGAGTCTAGCAATGTCTCTGAATAGTTTTGCAAATATCCATTATTATACCATGCATTGCACCGGTATGGAACAATATTCCATACTGAAAGAATATTTAGTCGATAAAATTGATTATTTTTCTTGTGGTGAGTCTATTATAATATAGATTACTTATTATTAGTTAAGTTCTCTAATTTGTGATTAGCGTCATCGGTGAGCAAACCTCGAAATAGTACGAGTGTAAAGTTACGGAAGAAGTCAAGCATGGAATATTTCAAATATAGATTTTCTCTAATAAAAGTTTGTTGGTTATTATCAACAACATTTAGGAATAATTCAAAATCAACATCCTTGCGAAACACTCCTTGTCTTGCACCTTCGCGAAAGAATTGTAAGGTTTTGAGCTTTTCCTTTGCTCGCTGAATGTCAAGATATTCCTTGACTTTGACATAAGAAGCAATGCCATTGTAAAATTGTGGATTGATGGCTGACAATATGTCGGTATGCGTTTTTACAAGATGAGCGAGAATGGCAAGTACATCCCCATTACACTCTTTCATTAATTGAGCATAACGTGCGTTATGTCGTTTAACAAATAAGACAATACAAGAATATAGTAGCTCTTCTTTATTGGGAAAAATCTCATATATAGTACGCTTGGAAATGTGTATGGCTTGAGTAATATCATCCATACGAACATTCTTTATGCCATTGGCGATAAACATTTTTAGAGCTTGTTCAATAATAATTTTCCTTACATCTTGTTTTTTCATGTCGGAATAATAGAATTATATAGTATGTTTAATTTCTCATTAATATTGAGATAATCTTAATTCGGAATGAAGGTTATCTCAAATCAATAATCTCTGCTTTTGGAAAGTCTTTTGCATTGAATCGGAATATAGCATCTGATAGTTTTGTGGATTTGAAATTACTTATTGCAATAGTTGTCCATAATTTCCCTTGCTTCATACATATTTGTGAAGGTACGAATGTATTCTTATTAATAGTGATAATGAGTTCGTTGATGCTTTTACCTTTGCCTTTGAGTGTAATGACATAGGAGTTGTTCTTTTGTGTCATAGTATAGGTATAACCATTTTTGTAAAGATAGATGAACGTGTAGGGGTTGATAGTTTGTTGTTCCGACTTACTCGGAATGCTGATGTTTACTTCCTCGTTGTTTTTTAGATATGTCCATTGAGTTTTACCATCATACCACACTATACTTGAAGGTATATTAGCCACGAATTTATTCTTCTTTATTACTATTGTTCCTTGTAATGTTCCTATTTTGGAATTACTAATACTGAAATTTGCTTGCGCACCAAATTTTGTTGTAAGTACTGTGGCTGTTTTGTCAAGCACTTGACGTGCAGTCAAATTGCTAGCCGTAGTTGTCGCGATGGTGAAAAAAGCGATTATAAATGAATATAATAATTTGCACATGCTTTATCTTATTTTATTTAAGATTGCTTGTAGAGATGTTTCATCTTGAATATACACTTCGCGAGGTTTGCTGCCACGAGCAGGTCCTACTATTCCTGCACGTTCCATTTGGTCCATGAGGCGACCTGCACGATTGTAGCCAATTGCGAACTGTCGCTGAATGTTGCTTGTTGAACCCATCTGCGAATTCATAATCAAGCGTGCAGCATCTTCAAAGAGTGGGTCAACAGGCCCCATGTCCGACTTGTCTCCATTACCGTCCTCAGAAGGAGAATCGGGCTCTGGCAATTCAAACGGTCCACCATAGCCTTGTTGTGAAGCGATGAAATTATTTACACGTTCAACTTCTGGTGTGTCAAGGAATGCACACTGTACACGCACCGGCTCATTGCCGTTAAGGAAGAGCATATCGCCACGTCCAATGAGCTGATTGGCTCCCGGGCGATCAAGGATGATGCGTGAATCTATGACGGCACTTACCTTGAATGCCATACGTCCAGGGAAGTTTGCTTTAATGTTTCCTGTGATGATGCTTGTTGTTGGGCGTTGTGTTGCTATTACCATATGTATGCCAACAGCGCGTGCCAATTGTGCTATTCGCGTGATAGGCATTTCTATTTCACGGCCGGCTGTAAGGATAAGATCGCCAAACTCATCGATGATGACAACAATATAAGGCAGATAGCGATGTCCTTGCATTGGATTCAATTCGCGCTTTTGGAATTTTGCATTGTATTCTTTAATATTTCTTGCTTTAACGCGCTTGAGCAGGTCGTAGCGATCGTCCATTTCTTTGCAGAGTGAGTTGAGTGTATCTACCACCTTATGTACATCGGTGATGATAGGTTCATCTTCATTTCCCGGGATAGAGGCGAGAAAGTGTCGTTCTAGTGAGGAGTAAATGCTAAATTCAACTTTTTTAGGATCAACAAGCACCAATTTCAATTCTGCTGGATGTTTTTTGTAGAGGAGTGAGCCTATAATTGCGTTTAGACCTACCGACTTTCCTTGTCCAGTGGCGCCAGCTACGAGCAAGTGAGGAATCTTCGCCAAATCCACCATGAAAACTTCGTTAGTAATGGTCTTGCCGAGTGCAATAGGTAAGTCCATGGTTGTCTCTTGAAATTTACGTGAGTTCAAGATACTTTCCATCGATACGATGCGTGGCTTTGCGTTTGGCACTTCAATACCGATTGTGCCTTTCCCCGGTATAGGTGCTATGATACGTATGCCCTTGGCAGCGAGACTAAGCGCAATATCATCTTCAAGATTTCTTATCTTTGAAATACGTATTCCCGGCGCTGGTGTGATTTCGTATAGAGTGATAGTCGGACCAATAGTGGCAGTAATGCTACTTATTTCTACTCCAAACTGTCCAAGGACTGTGATGATACGGTTTTTATTGTTTTCCTGTTCGTCTTTATCTACATAGCTCTGCCCGTCGGAATCATATTTTTGTAATAGGTTGAGGGTAGGGTAGTTATACATACTGAGATCTTTCTTTGGGTCATAAGGCCCTGTAGGCTTGCCTCCTACATTCGCTACAGATTGCCCTGTTGCCACTTCTTCATCTTTAGGTATGTCTATTTGTAAGTCTGTTCCATCGTTGCCAGTTTCAGTGGTTTGATAGACTGCATTTGAGAAATTTTTAGAGGATGTTTCTGAACCCTCATTTTCTTTGACAGTTCCCCAGTCTATAGTTTCCGTGCTTGGGTTGTCAAATACCAATCCTTTGTCTTCATCTGCAGTGTCTTCATTATTGATAGGGTTGACAATTTGCATTTGAATTTTGCGTCGAAAGTTATCAATAGGGCGTAGCGACTTGCGGATGACGTATATAGTCTCGTTGCTTAAATATATAAGGAAAGTTAAAGCTATTATTATTATTACCATTGTCAAGCCTGGCGTGCCGATAATGTTTGAGATATATTCTGCAAGGTCGCGTCCATGATTGCCTCCAAGATTGAAATGACAATTGCTGAAGAATGGGGATATATATTGTGCTAGGACAACCGATGACCAAATCATCAGTATCATCAGTCCAAAGAACCATTTAAGCACTTTTACCATATAGACGCGCATGATGCGTACGGCAAGCAAGATAATAAAAATAGGAATACAGAAAGCACCTATGCCAAATTGTTTACCGATGAGAAATTCTGCGATATCGGCTCCAAGTGATTTGCATGTGTTTGAATATTCGTGTGTTTTATTTTCAAAATCCTCTGGATGCGGGTTGTCAATAATACTTTGATCTGCCGCTCCTGTAAAGAAATACGATACGAACGATATCAGCATAAACAATGCAACGCAAATTAGTATTACACCTACTATAATCTGCAAACGCTCGTTTTGGAAGATGTTGTTGAAGCCCAATGCGTCCCATACAGATATAGTCTTCTTGCTATTTCTGCTTGATTTATTCTTTGCCATTATTTCTTATTAATTTTATTCGTTTCCTAATATGCAAAGATAAGTATTTTTTAATTAAATGAATATAAAAAAAATAATAATTATAATTAAGGTGTTTTGCCCAAGGTTAAAGTGTTCAACAGAGGAGCGTAGAGACTAGTAGCCTAGGGTGTATTATTTGTGTATAACGTGTTTTTATCAAAATAAAAAAACGACCGCTTTCACAAGTAGTCGCTTCAATAAATAGGTATTAGTTTTTTAAAGGTATAAAGATTGTTTTCAGGATAACATGTTGCAAAGGTAAAAGTGATTTTTCTTGCCTCCAAACTTTTTTGTAAAAAAAACGCACAATACACAGTTGTGTGCGAACACAAGGGCGCCTTTTCTCCTTACAAAAAATAGCGTGCCGTTTATCAACACGCTATTAAGTTTTCTCAAATTAAGTTTTGTTTAGAATCCCCCAGGTGCACCTCCACCGAATGGGTTGTTCTTCATGTCTTCCTCATATTTTTTGAATTGTTCTTCAGTAAGGATTTCTTTTAATGCCTTTTTTAGGGCTTCCATACGAACTTTTACTGTTTCCATCATTTCGTTCATGTCGCCCCCTTGCATATTTTGGAAATCATTCATCATTTCCTTAACATCTTTGAGGTAGAGTTTGTACACAGCATCATATTGCTTGTCGTCAATGCTGTATTTTTGTTTCATGTTGTCGGCTTGCATCTTTGCGATGTCTTCTGGTTGTGGCATTTGACCAAATCCTTGTGCCGAGATGTTCAAGCAGAACATCATTGCTATTACAGCAAAAAATAGTTTTTTCATGATTTTTTTGTTTTTTTTAGTTTATGTGGGTTATATAAATTATATCAAGATGATTTCAAGAATGTTTCCCGAGTGGATTTTTGCCAAAATAATAAAAAATGACAAAATGACATTTGGTCATTAGGCGCATAGCGAGCTATGCAACTGATAGATACGCAAAGAGATGCCGGAGAAGAAACTTAAAGCACTCAAAATAATAGTAACTACCATAAGAATTTATATCATTTTAGAATTTATAAATCACACCCTTATTATTTGTGTTGATTATTGTAGTGTTAGAAGCCTCCGAAGCCACCACCCATAGGGGGCATTCCGCCTCCGAAGCCGCCACCCATAGGAGGCATTCCACCTCCGAAGTTAGGTTGAGGTCTAAAGCCACGTTTTGCTATTTTTTCATATTTTTTATATTGTTCTTCCGTGAGAATTTCTTTCATGGCATTATTCATATTCTCTGTCCGCTCTTTCATCTTTGCATCCATTTCTTTAAAAGTAGCAGAAGGCTCATCAAAGTTCATATTTTTAAAATCCTCTTGCATTTCTTTCGCTTGATTCAAATACAGCTCATATACAGCTTCATACTGTTTGTCATCAAGTTTACATTTCTTTTTTAGGCGATTAGCTTGGTGTTTTGCGATGGTTTCTGGATTCATTTCTGGCATTCCACCACCCATAGGAGGCATTCCGCCGCCCATAAATCCTTGTGCCGAGATGCTCGAGTAGAGCATCATTGTTACGATAGTGAATAATAATTTTTTCATAATTTTTGTTTTTACATTTTAGTTATTTGGTTCATGAAAATCTATTTATTAGATGAGATAAAGGTATAAAGGTTTAATTATTAAAAAAATATTTTTCCATATTTAAGTTTTTTATAAATTTGCAAATTGTAACTTAAAACTCACAACTAATTATATAATATGAATATTGGAGATAAGATTCCTACAATTTTGGGCATTGACCAAAACGGATGCGAGATAAAAAGTAGCGATTATCGTGGTCGTAAGTTGATTCTTTATAGTTATCCGAAAGCAAACACGAGCGGATGTGTGGCTGAGGCATGTTCGTTGCAAGCGCATAAGGCGGAATTTGAGTCGCTTGGTTATTCCATTATTGGTGTAAGTAAAGACAAGCAAGAGACACAAGCCAAGTTTGCAGAAAAATATGGGTTGGAGTTTCCGCTTATAGCCGACACTTCAACAGAGTTGTTGCAGAGTCTTGGCTGTTGGGGTGAGAAAATGGCTTGCGGTCATCGTACTATCGGCATTCTCCGCACCACCTATCTTGTAAATGAAGAAGGCGTTATTGAAAAGATTTTCACTCCAAAGGAGATCAAGACAAAGATCCATGCAGAACAGATCCTGGAGTATATTCTCCTCGTAAAAACAACAAGTTAGTACAGTCATATTTGATATCCAAATGTAAAATGCATCATCTCTTATGAATAATGGATAAGATAAAAATTCCATACACAGTAGGATACATATTTCGTGGTATAGCCATGTTGATGATCATATTCGTTCATTCAATTAACGAATACATAGAGTATGACTCTACATGGAGTCATGCTCTTATGATTCCAGAATATGGTTGTATGGGATGCAGTATATTCTTTTTCATGTCGGGCTACGGACTTTTTAGTTCTTTAGTAGAAAAGCCTATAGACAGTTCCTACCTGATATCTCATCTACGCAAACTGTTATTACCCTTCATTGCGACATTTGTAATCACATACATAGTTGTTGCATCACTTCCTACAAGTATAACCCAGTGTACCACAAACGATGTAACTGCTATCTTCAAATTATCCATGCCATGTGGCGTTGACATGTGGTTTTTCAAGGTGATACTTGTCAACTATGTTGTTACTATTTTGCTTTTTATAAACAGGCTTCATACAATACGAGTAATTAAAATTGTTACAATTCTACATGCGAGTTTCATTTCCATCTGCTATCTGAATCATATTCCATTATATTGGTATTGTTCAAATTTAGCATTTCCACTTGGTGCAATAGTCTCATGTGTTAATAAAACACAAATGCAGAGAATAACGATGCCAGTACTAATTCTATCCATTTTATTATTTTGCATCTATTACTTCAGTAATGTATTGAGGGTTATTAAAGTTCCTATTGCAATTACTGGAAATCTTGCACTCTGTATATTAATGGTTTTTTGTGTTAGCGTTTTCTCCTCAAACTTTAAAGTCCCATGGCTTGAATATATAGGTAAAAACAGCCTTTATTATTATCTTTTCAATGTATTTGTAATGATCGCTATTCCCAGTCAAAGCATGAATTATCTGGCATATTTTACTGCAAATGTATTAATAACAACTTTATTTGTATGGATATGGAAAAGATACCTGAAAAACTGATACACAATATAATAATTAGTCAAGACTAAGATTCACGCAGAGCAGATCTTAGACCTTATAAACAAATAATTAGGTTGCAATAAAGATATACGTCAAATTAAGAAATGAACTTATTTATTATGAAACATTTATTTTTCGCTATTGCATTTTTATTTGCATGTGTAGCAAATGCACAAGAACTCCAGTCGCGCGTCGTTGATGGCGGTGGGTTGGGGCAGTATAAATCCATTATGAAAGAGGTGGCAGACCTTAAGGCTCATACCATCTTTTGTCCTCAAGACCTTTCGCAGTTTTCTAACGACAATCCGTTGCCTATTCTTGTTTGGGGAAATGGTGCTTGCACTAACTCTCCTTGGGAGCATTATCGTTTTTTGAGTGAGATTGCTTCTCATGGTTTTCTTGTTGTTGCAACGGGATATTTCCCAAAAGATGACACTCCTTATCATGGTGATATGTCAACGGCAGAACAGCAGATAGAGTCCATTGATTGGGCTATTGCTCAAAACACTTGTGAGAAGAGTCCTTTCTTTGGAAAACTTGACACAAAGCATATCGCAGCTTCCGGTATGTCTTGTGGTGGCTTGCAGACGCTATTTAATTGTGCAGACCCACGCATCTCTTGTTTGATGATTTGCAACAGTGGGCTTTTTATTGATGCCAAAGCTGCCATTCCGGGAATGCCAATGCCTCAAAAGACAAAGCTTGAGGAGATTCATTGTCCTATTATATATATATTAGGTGGACCTACTGATATTGCTTACCAAAATGGTATGGATGATTTTCATCGCATCCAGCATGTTCCATCTATTGTGGTTAATTATCCTGTAGGGCATGGTGGTACATATCGTGAGTCTTTCGGTGGTGAGTTCCGCGTGCCTGCAATTGCTTGGCTTTCATGGCAGTTGAAGGGTGACAAGAAGGCATCAAAGATGTTTGTCGGTAAGAAGAGCATCATCTCTCAGCGTGAAGGTTGGAGTATAGAGAAAAATTCTCTTGTAAAGTAAATCATAATGAAAGTTTTTAATTGTATATTTTTTACAATTATTTTCACAATCGCTATCATATATAATGTGATTGAGATTTGTGATATTGTGCAGAATGACTTAACGCATTGGCGCAAAATTATTTATTATGGGATAAATATTCTATTTTGGCTTGCGGTGGGTTATGGTCTATATAAATATGTCTTACGTTATGCATGGGGTGAAAGTATTGATGAAGATTTGGAAGAAACAACAAATAGTGAAGTCGTCTCAAAGAAGCGTTTTTGCATTTCATTAGGTGTATTTGTCGTTATCTGTATTCTGTGGGATTTATTTTCTGATTATCTCAAGTATGATGTTCATAGTCTAGGTCATTATTTACCGAAGGCCTTATTCTATATGTTATTATGTAGCATAATATTTTATTGGGATTATAGAAAGAAAAGAAGAAAAAAATAACTATAAAAAACAACTGCATATAGGACGTTCTACATGCAGTTGTTTTCTTTTTATCAATAGCCTCTTATTAATTAATAATGGTGGTAATGCTTTTTAGGTCTTTTCTGTCTGAGCTTGTGCCGTAGAGTATTTCATATTTGCCACCGATCACATGCATGGTATTTGTTGTCTCATCGAAGCTTTCAAAATCTTCTCTGTTGAGTGTGATGACTGCATCTTTCGTCTGCCCTTTCTTCACATCAATACGTTGGAAATTGCGTAGGCTATATTTCGGACCATTGGTGTCGGCAAGATTGCGGATATATACTTGAACCACTTCTGTGCCATCGCGTTTGCCGATGTTTTTTACAGGTATGGTAAGTGTAATTTTGTCGTTTGTCAAATCCATATTGCTAACTTCCCCAATTTCAAACTTTGTGTAGCTCAATCCATAGCCGAAGCAGAAGAGAGGGTCTTCTGTCATGTAGCGGTAGGTACGTCCTTTCATTGAATAGTCTTTGAAGTCTGGCAATTGTTTCAGGCTTTTATAGAATGTTACAGGCAGTTTTCCTGCAGGGTTGTAGTCGCCATAGAGCACATCGGCGATAGCTTTACCGCCTGCCTCCCCGGGGTACCATGCTTGAAGTATTGCATCGCATGATTTTGTTTCGGGCACTAGTGCCATTGCCGAGCCTGAGAAGTTCACGAGTATGACTTTTTTCCCTGCTTCGTGCAATTTTCTTAGGAATGTGCGTTGTACATTTGGTAGTTCTATGTCTGTGCGGTCGCCGCCTGCAAAGCCTTCTAGTTTCACTGGCATTTCCTCGCCTTCGAGGGCGGCAGAGATACCTCCAGCGAAGATGACAGTCTTTATGTCTTTGAGCTTTGCGATGAGTGCATCGTAGTCAACTTCGTTTTCTACTCCGATGTCAACTTTTAT
>JAZLJQ010000009.1:0-21570 GCA_045617965.1 Prevotella sp. | reverse complement strand
TGCAAACCATCCTTACGAGCCACGCAAACCATTGCGATAACCTACGCAAACCGCCTTGTTCGGCACCCATAACGCACACGATAAAAACTTATATTTGGGAAAACAAAATCGCGTGAGTTCTACCACACAAGAAGGACAATTTACACACCCATTAATCAGCGTTATAAAAGACGAGAGATTAGCACTTATTGCACAATCGCAGGTGTTGTCGGCTTTTTTACGACCGCAAGGCAAAGCCTTCATCGAAGCTTACGCTTGTCTGTCAAGCGTAGTGCTGGAGCAGGTAGTACCGCTTGGGGCAAATTTAGATACAGATATAGATAAAATGGCTACAAACAAGAATGGATTTTGTGCTCAATGCCAAACTTCCGTGGATAAATTTTATATGTAGTGCGTAAATAAGGGTATCTTTGCGGGTTATTATCAATTATCAAAACTGCCACTTCAAAGATGTAGTCTATTTCCGATATTTGGATGCACCGTTCCAGGTTTCCCAGGAAGATTGAAATATCTTTCTGGTTACGTTTTGGCTGTTAACGGTTTCTCTTATATTACGCATTTTACTCTGATAGGCACTCCTATCGGAATCGCTGTATATTTTGTTACCATAGTACATGTCAGAAAGAATGTCGGCATATCCGTCATATGCCCTTTCGTAATTCTGAAAGTTGGAACCGGTAATTTTATCTCTTGGCATCGTCTGTGATGAGGTTGTTTTATTTATGGTGTTTCCCACAATGTTTGTATTGGTCTGCACATTTTGTGGATTATTATCACTTGAACTCGAAGTATCAGAACCAACGCCACCAATCAATGCGGTCCCAGCAGTCGCCACGACAGCTAAACCTGTGCTAAAACCCAAAACTCCGTTCAGCAGGTGGTAGCCGAATTTTCCAACCTGTTTAGGCTCAGCGAACACTCGTCCAAACTGGTTTATTCCCAACGATATCGTTTTTCTATTTCCAAGAGAATTCGAAGTGCCATGCAATACGTACGACTCTCGTTTTCCATTGTAAAGAATACAAGAAGCCTCTGTAAATGGAAGGATATAATTTCCAAAAGCATCGATAATAGCATGTCTGTTTTTTCCTACATTTTCAATAACTGTACAACAACGGCCTACACCATCACCGTAACCTCCGTCTGATAAATAGACATTTTGACTTGAACAAATAAAGACTCCATCAAATCTATAAAACAATCTATAGCCTAATTTTGGTCCACTAACCAAACATCCACCTTCGGAATGGATTGGCGCGCTAAGACCACTAATCAGTTTTTTTCCACTGAATGAAACCACCCCGTAACCAGATTTCGCATCGTGCACCGTGTATCCAAACCAATTCCTGTACACTTCATCATATTGACCTTTTGGAAAGATTTCTCGCCCATAATAATCATAGAACGCAAACTCCCCTGAACCATATTTCAGAGAAACAACATCTCTCCTTATTTTAAAGTCAACTACAGATGAATCTACGAGTTGGGAAAGAATTTTACCTTTTACTGAATATATGGTCAACGTATCAGCTTTGCGGCTTATAAATTCCCAACCTGAATATTTGGAATTATGAGCGGATTTCAGTTCATCACTAATCTCTTTGAGATATTCTCCAAGAATCTTATTGCTTTTCTCATCTACTGGAGTGATGATAGCCCCGTTGCTATCAACCCCTGTCCCATCTTCCAGGGTAATGAGGCCATTTGTTATTGGAATTTTAAAAGATTTACCCGGAGCGATAATTTCCTTGCCTGTGATATCGCAGACACCTAATTTATAGGATGCTTCAAAAAGACGACCAGCAAATATCCAAGTTTTAGGCTTGCCATCATACATCATTAGATGTTTGTGACGTTTTTTCATTTTTTCCGCCTTTCGCTCAGCTTCCCCAGGAACTCCGACGAGAAACCAAATGCCATCATCATTTGACTGAACGCTTGCGAACCCATAGTGTACCTCCAAACTGTCCCTTATAGCTCGCAATGATCTACCATATAATGAAAAGCAAAGGAATACTGAAATGAATAAAATGACTGCCCTTTTCATACTTTTTTTACTATGTTTAACGAAGCAAAGTTACATAAATCTTTCCGCAACAGGAAAAAATCTTGTTTCTCGCAGTTTTTATCCTCTCGCAGAGATGAAATACATATTGACGACATCAATTCTCGCAAAATGCCGATTGCTCACATCTAATGTGAACTTTGCTGTGAACATCAGCATTACGCTATGCACTCCGTGCCACGTATTTCATTACGCAGAGGGCAGAGGCGCAAACTTCAGGTGCTACGCAGAGTTAAAAAGATAAAAAGACAAGAAATTAGGTTTGTTAATAAACTTCAATACAAAAAAGATGATAGATGGTTTTCATAGAGTGGCAAATGGAATATAAATCTCTGCATGTACTCCAATAGAGATAAAAAACTGCGAGAGACAAGCAAAACGATGATTTCTCTGCGAGAAACAGAAAAAAACATTTATTATGGACATTAGACATTATACTCTAACAACTAACAAAGGATGTTTTCAGCACCCTTCCCTTCGGGCGGCGGACATTGAGTATGTCTGCTTGCGACGGCTTGACCTTCAGGTCAACAAAGGAGTGCCGTTAGGCTGGCTGGGGAGAAGCTTCTTTTCAAGATTTTGTGCATGAATTTTATAATTTGTAGTATCTTTGGACGATGTTTATTACAACAAAAGCACTTTTTATAGGTACAATCAGATATGGTGACGACTCGGAGATAATGAATTTCTTTACCAACGAGGAAGGTTTTTTGTCGTTCATGCAAAAAAGAAGAGCAAAGCTTGTGCCACTGAGTTTGGTAGAAATAACATTTGACTATAGGCAAAGTCGCAAACTCCAATACCTTCGCGATATGAAAATCATACAGCCTTTACCAACGGCCTCTGCCGACCCAATGAGAATAGTAGTGCTGATGTTTCTCTCAGAAGTATTGAGCCATGCCTTAAAAGCGGAAAAACGCAACGAACCATTATACAATTACCTAGAGACGCAAATACAAGACTTTGAAACAAAAGATAACGTCGGGGCGGATTTCCATATAGACTTTCTATTAGGTCTGCTATCATATCTAGGCTACAACCCACAATTTGACAATACACTACAAAAAAATCTCCGCACCATCAATCATGCAGAACGCAATCGATATACGGAGATTTTGTTAGATTATTATAAACGACATCTGCCGTCGTTCCCTCACATCAAATCATTAGAGGTGCTGAAAGGAATCTTTGATTAGGTAAATTCCATATTAAACAAAAGGAATCATTCCCTGTGTCTTTTGCTCGTTGGCAAACGCGCGTATTTTCTTTAAATCATCTAGAGTACGCTTGTATGTAGGTACGCTATCCACTTGATGTATGATATAATCATCATCGAGTTCGTCATCATTGAAGACAAAAACCTTTGGGGCTTGCTTGCTGACAGCACTTGACTCTCTCTTATAGAATTTATCGCGACGTACGCGACGGTCCGACTCCTTCTGTTCAAGAGCAGCACGGCTTTCTGCATCAAGTTCGTCCATGCGCTTTTTGCGTGACTCCATACCCGATACACTATCCAAACCATAGCCTGTAGCAATAATTGTAACCTTGACTCTACGTCCAAGTGATGAGTCGACGGCAAGACCCCATTTAATCTCAAAGTCTTCAAACTTAGACATAAAATTATGGATGTCACCCATCTCCTCCATTGTGAGTCCGCTTGTCTTGTCCTTATCGTTGCTGAATGAGATGGAAAGCAAAATCTTCTTAGATGAGAATACATTATTGTCGTTGAGAAGAGGTGAATTGAGTGCATCTTCAATTGCGTGTTTTACACGACCTTCGCCCTCTGCATAGCCCGTGCTCATGATAGCTACACCACCATCTTTTAAGACTGTCTTGACGTCGTTGAAGTCGAGATTGATGAGCCCATGTACCGTGATGAGTTCTGCAATACTCTTGGCCGCAACAGAGAGTGTATCATCTGCTTTAGCAAAAGCATCAAGCACATTGAGCTGCGGATAGATTTCGCGCAGACGCTCGTTGTTGATTACTAGCATAGCATCTACATTCTTTGCCATCTCTTCCACACCATCAAGGGCTTGATCTATCTTCTTGTCACCCTCAAAACGGAAAGGAATGGTGACAATACCGACAGTTAAAATGCCAAGTTCTTTGGAAATTTGGGCGATAACAGGAGCTGCACCAGTACCTGTACCACCGCCCATACCTGCTGTGATGAATGCCATACGAGTGCCGTCATTGAGCATATTGCGAATATCTTGCTCACTTTCTTTGGCTGCGGAACGAGCTTTCTCTGGTTTATTGCCTGCACCGAGACCTTCTGTGCCGAGTTGTACTTTCATAGGGACATTAGAGTCGGTCAATGCTTGATTGTCAGTATTGCAAAGAGCAAATGTAACATCGTGAATACCTTCACGATACATGTGATTAACTGCATTTCCGCCACCACCACCAACACCGATAACTTTGATGATACAATCACTCTTGGTCTGAGGACCAAAATCTAATACATTTGGAATCGGCTTATTGTTATTATTTTTATCATCCATATTTATAATCCTCCTTTAAATTTTATTCCTCTTCAACAATGTCTTTTAAAAATTTAAACCATTTGTTGATTTTCTTTTTTTGTTTATTTTCGTTTTCTGTAGATGTTGCAGGTTTATCCGTCTTATTTGGTTTAGTGTCTGTACCTGAAGGTACATCCCCTTCCGGATTCTGATGATCATTTGGATTCTCTTTTTTGTTATTGTCAGTTGTGTTTGGGAATACATTATTAAGAGTGCCAGTATCGTTGTGTACGCAATTGTCAGTACCATTGGCCATAATACCGATAATACTGCACCATGTGCCGTCACTAAAGTCTTCTTCCTCACACTTCGAGATGATTTGAGCCTGTACTGTGCGAGCAATACGTATCTTTCGTGTGTGAACGATATTCATAAAGGCTTCATCAATATGAGCCATGTTCGCACCACCGCCAGTGAGAATGTAACCACCTGTGAGTTTGTCTTCATATTCATTAGGTATTTGCGCGTGGACGTTCTGTATGATTTCTGCCACGCGAGCTTCTACCACATTGATGAGAGTGTGCACTGGAAGTTTTTCGCCAGAATTTAGCTCAATAACACTGTTGGTATTGATGTCTTCGCTAGCCGTGTATGCGCTAGCATGGCGCGTTTTGAGCCACAAAGCATCATCTTCATCAATATTCAAAGTCTCTATATCGCGAGTGATATTATTACTCCCAATAGGAATAACGGATAAGTGACGTAGAATGTTCTTATAATAGACTGATACTGTTGTCGTGTCAGCGCCAAGGTCTACCAATACACAACCCATACGTTTCTCGTTGTCGGTGAGTATAACATCGGCAAGAGCAAAAGGAGCAAGGACAATTTCTGATTGGGAAATGCCTGCTGTTTCAAGGCATTTGTTGATGCTACTATAGAATGTTTGACGAGAGACAATATTTAAGAACATACTCTCAAGATGCATACATTCAATACCAACAGGATCTATTTGATAAAGATTATCTAACTTATATTCTTGTACACTGCATTCGAGAAGTTCTTTCTCAGGATATTCAGTAGCACGATTGGAATCCATAATGTCATCAATCATGGTTTGGGTAACCTTCGTGTTTGTCGGGAAATCGCGGACAATCTTATTCTTAATACCACGTATTGACTGACCGCTAATGCCGACATAGACCTTTTCTATGCGAGCATCAAGTTTTGTTGAGAGAACTTCAATTACATTCCGAATGGCTACGCCAGTACGGTCAATGTTGTAAACATATCCCTTTTGAATGAAACTTGAAGAGGGTTCTTTCGCAACTGCGAGAATGCTGATGCTACCATCTGCATTTTTCTTTCCGGCAATACCTCTAATGAACGAGGAGCCTAATTCTAGAGCTACTACGAAATCCTTTGCCATATTAATAATTTTTTATTTTATTGTGTGTTTTTGTTTTCTTCCTTGTTATTGATATTCTCTACACTCGTTGGTGTGTGGTGTATAGGACTGCGATCGCAGATAATTTGGTTATGATGCTCAACAGAAATTCTGGAGTATTTGTTCCAACCTATTTTATTTAAACCATAATGATAAAATTTAAGTACTCTTGCAAGCTTGTTCTCAATATCTGTAGGTTGTCCCAAATAGATAATGTGATTGCCGATGCGAGGAATAAGTTCAACAGCCCCATTCTGCAAGATATGCACTTGTTCGATTTGGTTATTCCAAAAGGCATTAGACGCAATTATGTTACCCAATTTCTTGAGAGGACCGACAGCATATGTATGGTTTATATTTCCGGTAGCGATGATGGCATCAATAGTATATTGCATGTCATAAATGCATTTACCTGTATTGTCTAGGTAATAATTTTTGCTGTCGTTACTCATGACGTGGAAAATAGCTGTACGTTGCTTTATATCAATGTTTACACTACCACTCGAGGTGATATAACACTCTGCTTTGTCTATAATAAGATTCTTTTCCAACAAAGATTCTATATCTCTAGTATTTACCTTTTGTAATGGCTGATGCAATGGGTAGAGCCTATTGGAAGAAAGTATACCGCTGACATCGTCTGAAGAAAAGAAACTATCAGTAATATTTTGCTCAACGTTGATGTTGACTGACGAACAAACATCCTGACGCTCTGAACGCCACTGGATAATACCCGTCATGACGCAAATCATGTAGGCGAAGATGATAACATCTACAACTATATAGATTATTGTCTGCAAAATTTTCTTGTTCATATATTGTTTAACGATTTTTTAATATCTCCGTAATCTCTGGTACCATACGATCAAGGTCGCCTGCGCCAAGAATAACAAGCACATCAAAATGCTCGTTTCGTACAATATATGGTATGTCGCTCTTTTTACAAATGCGTTTTTCAACGTCATTTTTTAAGTTGTTATATATGAGCAACGAAGTGACACCATCGATTGGCTCTTCACGCGCAGGATAAATTTCTGTTAGTATGACTTCATCAAAATGACTTAATGATATAGCAAAGTCTTTATAAAAATCTCTTGTGCGAGTGTATAAGTGAGGTTGGAAAATCGCTGTAATCTTCTTGTCGGGATATACTTCTTTGAGACTTTTTGCACTTTGCAATATTTCTTGTGGGTGATGAGCATAATCCGTCAAGAATACTAAATCGTTGGTGCGTATCTGGAAATCGAAACGGCGCTCAACTCCAGAGAAAGTTGCCATGCCACGGCGAATCTCATCTGCAGTACAACCGCTTATTTGTGCCAATGCCATTGCTGCAACACCATTCTCAATATTTATTGGAATAGGTTGCCCAAGTATGACCCCCTCTATGTTGCCAAGTGGTGAGATTAAGTCAAAAGTAATTTCACCATGACAGATATTAATATTTGTGGCATGAAAATCACCATCATCGCGACTATATGTATAAATAGTAACTCCATTTTGAACGTCTGTTCTCATCTCAAGGCCTGTATGAAGCACCAATGTGCCATCTGACTGTATAAGAGAAGAATATTTGCAAAAACTTTCTAAATATGCTTCTTTTGTACCATAGATATCAAGATGATCTGGATCTGTAGCAGTAATGACAGTTGCCCATGGGTGCAGCCAATGGAATGAACGATCAAACTCGTCGGCCTCAATGACTACAAAATTACTATCGCTGAGAATATAGTTTGTGCCATAATTCTTTGAGATGCCTCCAAGAAACGCATTACAATCTACATCACTTTGATGCATGATGTGAGCAAGCATAGTTGATGTAGTGGTCTTCCCATGAGTGCCAGCAACACAGATGCCTTTGAGTGTGCGCGTCAGCGTGCCAAGGACTTGAGCACGTTTCTGAACATCAAAGCCACCTTGACGGAAGAAAAGTAACTCTTTATGAGTCTCAGGAATAGCAGGTGTATATATGATGAGTGTATGCTGAGGATTTTTACATTCCTCAGGAATCAAATTGACATTATCTTCATAGTGTATGAGCATGCCTTCCTCTTCAAGTTTTCTCGTGAGTGTAGATGGCACTATGTCATATCCGGCCACTATCATTCCTTTGTGAAGGAAATAGCGAGCAATAGCACTCATACCAATGCCACCGGCTCCAATGAAATATACAGATTGTATCATCATTTATTTTTTGCAAGTTTTATTACTTCCTCCGCAATGATATGTGCAGAGTTTGGTAAGGCAAGTTTCTTTATATTTGTACTCAATGACTGCAAATGTTCATCATCGGCAACAATCCTCAATGCAAGGTCAATAAGAGTGTCTTTTGCCTCTGAATCCTTGACATATAGAGCTGCATTTTTGTTTACCAAAGCTAAAGCATTTTTTGTTTGGTGATCTTCTGCAACATTTGGAGATGGTACAAGAATCACAGGCTTGCCAAGAAGACAGAATTCGGAAATACTACCGGCACCAGCACGTGAAACAATAAGGTCGGCAGCTTTATAGGCTACATTCATATCTGAAATAAAATCAGTAACATGCACATTCGGAAGATCGTAACCTTTAAGTTCTTCCATAATAGCAACATTATAGCATTTGCCCGTTTGCCAAATGATTTGTACATCTGTTCCCTTTACTTCATCAAGATGAGAAAGAATGCTTTCGTTGATGGTAAAGGCACCGAGACTTCCACCAACAAAAAGAATTGTCTTTTGAGTTGGCTTAAGACCAAAAGTGATTCTAGCTTCTTCGCGAGTCAAGTTATTCTCTAGAAGTGATTGACGAATAGGATTCCCTGTAAGTATGATCTTTTCTTTTGGAAAGAAACGATCCATACCATCATAAGCAACACAAATTTTTTGTGCCTTTGTGGCAAGAATCTTGTTTGTTATACCGGCATAAGAGTTTTGTTCTTGAATGAGACAAGGAATCTTCATAGAAGCAGCTTTGTTCAAAGTAGGGCCACTAGCATACCCTCCCACACCGACAACGACATCTGGTTTAAAATCGTTGATAATCTGTTTTGCCATTTGCTGCGACTTCCAAATATGGAAAAGCACTTTCACGTTGTTTAATATATTCTTTCGGTCAAAACCCATAATAGGTAGCCCTTTTATCTCGTATCCTGCGTCAGGGACACGATACATTTCCATCCTTCCTTCTGCACCTACAAATAGAATTTCGGCATCAGAATGCAAAGATTTGATGGCATTTGCAATAGATATTGCCGGAAAAATGTGACCTCCTGTGCCACCCCCACTAATTATAACTCTTAATGACATGTAGATGTTTTTCGTTGTTATCGTTGTTGTTTCATACTTTTTCTTCCTCCAAATTTGCCATCTTGATTTTTGCAGAATCTTTCAAGATGGCGGTTCTGCTGATGCTGAGTATTACACCAATATATATACAATTGATGATTGTTGATGTACCACCCTTGCTGATCAATGGCAAAGGTTGGCCAGTAACTGGCACTAGTCCTACTGCTACGCACATATTGACCATAGCCTGAGAGACTAGTAAAATCCCTATACCCATAGCCAAGATTGCAGGGAATGGACGCTCGCAATTATTTGCAATTCTTCCAATGCGAAACAATAATACTATATACAAGAATACTACAGCAATTGCACCAAGAATGCCTAACTCTTCAATGATAATGGCATAGATAAAATCAGAAAATGCTTGTGGTAGCCAATCACGTTCTTCAGAATGTCCTGGGCCACGGCCAATTATATTGCTTGACGCAATGGCAATATGTGCGTGAGCTGTTTGTCCGTTCTTGTCCCAATCAAAGTTATTCTTATCTATCTCTTCGTCATTTACAAAATTAAGAATTCGAGATTTCCAAGTGCCCATGCGATGGAAAATGTCAGACTTGTTGTTTTGTTTCTGCTGTCCATCCGTCGTGACGAGTTCTATTTCCCCATTCTCAATGTCTTCCTCAGGAGAATCTACTTTGCCTGTAATCATTATCAGTACAATTGCAACAATACCTATAGCGAATACAACTCCTATGAGTTTAGCAATTTGCGACCATGGTACACGCCCAATAATCATCATAAGCAAAACTACGATACCCATCAAGAGAGCGGTGGAAAGGTTTTCAAACATTATAGGTACTAATATAAAAAGACATAATACAAGAATATAGAAGAATGCACGTTTATCTGCACCTTCTTCGGTTTGCATAAAGCTTAAAATCTGAGCTACCGCTAAGATGAGCGATCCTTTTGCTAGTTCTGAAGGCTGGAATTGTATGCCAGCAAATTGTAGCCAACGTTGGGCATCATTTGTTGAACCTCCGACAAATAAAACTACGAGCAGGAGAATTATCGAGATGGTTAAAAGTGCTGGTGTGAATAACTTGAAATATCTACATGGTATTCTTGAGATAAAAAGAATGGCGATAAATCCTAAAAGTAACATTCCACTATGCTTAATGATAGGGCCAAAAATGTCACCTGTATATGTGAGTTCGCTAGAGGCACTATATACCTCAACGATACTGATAATACACAAAAAGAAAAAGATCATCCAAATGACTTTGTCTCCTTTGAATATGTTCGGAATTTTTGCCATCTTTATTATTTATTTGTATGAGTTTTTATAGATTTATTCTTTTTCTACGAACAAGTTCTTTGAACAAGTCACCACGCTCTTCCATATTCTTAAATAGATCAAAACTTGCACAACATGGGCTAAGTAGCACCGTATCGCCTTCTTCGGCAATGCTTTGACATGCATCAACACAGTCTTTCATATTGTGAGTATTACGGATCTCTCCCTTAAAATCTTTGAAAAAGTCAACAAGCTTCGTATTATCCGCACCTAGAAAAATCAAGGCCTTGCACTTCTCATCAACAAGTGATTTGATTCGATTGTAATCATTACCCTTGTCTTTCCCGCCAAGAATTAAAATAGTAGGAGCATTCATGCTATCAAGAGCATAATAACATGCATCAACATTAGTTGCCTTTGAATCATTAATATAACGTACACCATCGAAAATGCCAACATCTTCAAGCCGATGTTCAACACCTGCAAAAGTGCTCATAGAGTGGCGGATATGTTTGTAGCTAATACCCGAAACTAATGCCGCAAGACCTGCCGCAAATTGATTGTATAGATTATGTGTTCCTTTTAAGGCCAATTCATCTTGAGGAATTCTCAACATCTCATTATGCTCTGTGTTGTTTGGATGGTGGACAATATATTCTCCTTCTTCCATATAGGCGATGACACCAGACTTTTTGACCAACGAGAATGGGCATTGATAAGCTTGTATGTCATAACGCTGAAGTTCGTGTTGTATCGTGGGATCATCATACCAATAAATAAAGAAGTCATCTTTAGTTTGATTACGTATGATTCGCATTTTGGCATCAGTATATTTTTGCATATTGTTATCGTAGCGGTCAAGATGGTCAGGAGTGATGTTCAAAAGTACCGCAACATCAGCTTTGAAGTCATACATATTATCTAATTGAAATGAACTCAATTCAATTATATAGTATTCATGTGGATCTTCTGCTACTTGAAGAGCAAGACTATTGCCGATGTTTCCTGCCAATCCTACATCATAGCCAGCTTCACGGAAAATGTGATAAATCAATGAGGTTGTCGTAGTTTTGCCATTACTGCCGGTAATACAAATCATTTTTGAGTTAGTATAGCGACTCGCAAATTCGATTTCACTAATAATGTGTATGCCTTTAGAAATAATTTTCTGCATAATTGGAGCTTCATCAGAAATTCCAGGACTTTTTATTATTTCATCGGCAGAGAGAATTCTTTCATCAGTATGCTGAAACTCTTCCCACTCAATATCATGTTCTTTGAGTAGTGCCTTATATTTATCTTTAATGACAGACATATCTGAGACAAAGACCTCAAAACCTTTAGCCTTTGCAAGAACAGCTGCCCCTGTACCGCTTTCGCCCGCACCTAATATGACAAGTTTCTTCATTATCTAATTTTTAACGTTATAATTGTTAATACGGCCAAAATAATTGTCACAATCCAAAAGCGAATGACAATTTTTGATTCGTGGAATACATTTTTACCTTTCCCAAAAATATATTTACATTCCGGATCCAATTGTGATAATTGAGTACGGAAATGGTCATGCATTGGTGTGCGTTTGAAAATTCTTTGTTTCTTGCCGTGTCGTTTCCCGAATTTGAACCATTCGACTTGTAGGATAACACTTAAACTCTCTACAAGGAAAATTCCACAAAGAAGAGGTAGCATAAGTTCTTTGTGAATGCATATTGCGCATGTGGCAATAATTCCGCCAATTGTTAAAGAACCTGTATCGCCCATAAAAATCTGTGCGGGATAAGCATTGTACCACAAAAAACCCACAAGAGCACCAACAAAGGACGACATAAATATTACTAATTCCTGCGCTCCCGGAATGTACATTATGTTTAAATAAGATGCGAATTCAATATGGCTGCTGACATAAGCAAACACACCGAGAGCTACACCAATAATTGCAGAATTGCCGGCACACATACCATCCATACCGTCGTTAAGATTTGCACCATTGGAAACGGCTGTAACAACAAGTATTGTTATAAATATAATGGCAATCCAACCTGCGATGTTTTTATACTTCCCGAGAAAAGAAAATACATCTGTGTAGTCAAGATTATGGTTTTTCACAAACGGGATAGTAGTCTTTGTCGATTTAGACGGCTCTGCCTTATGTATTACTTTTGAATTGTTTTCCATGGGTATAGTAATCTCTGTTCTCTGTCTCATTTCCACGTTCTCATGGATGACAGCATCAGGACTTAAATAAAGAGTTAATCCAACAATGAGCCCCAAACCAACTTGACCCACAATTTTGAATTTGCCTTGTAGACCATCTTTGTTTTTTTTGAATATCTTGATATAGTCATCAAGAAATCCGAGAACCCCAAGCCAAACCGTAGTAATAATCAACAGAATCAAGTAGATATTTCTCAATCTGCCAAGAAGTAGTACAGGGATGAGAATTGATATGATGATAACGATTCCGCCCATAGATGGAACACCCTTTTTTTCAGTACCGAAAGGATCAATTGATACATCACGTTGAGTCTCGTTAATATTCTTGCGGTGCAGATATTTTATAAAATGCTCCCCAAACCAAGCGGAAATGATCAATGAGAGAACCATAGCCATAAGCGCTCTAAAAGATATGTATGACCAAAGATGAGAGCCAGTCACACCAAATTGATCAAGAAATCTAAATAGGTAGTATAACATTTTTTAATTGTTTTTCATTGTAAAGTGTTGAGTGTTTCCATAAGTATTTCTTTGTCATCAAAATGATGTTTGATTCCTTTAATTTCTTGATAATTTTCATGTCCTTTGCCAGCGACAAGGATAACATCTCCAGTATGTGCCAACATGCATGCTGTACGAATAGCTTCTTTGCGATCAACAATAGTAAGCACTTTTTTCATCTGTTTAGAGTCTAATCCTGATATCATATCATTTATAATGTCTTGCGGATCTTCATCTCTAGGGTTGTCGCTAGTAATGATGACCTTGTCGCTTCTACGTACAGCCTCTTGTGCCATTATTGGGCGTTTCCCTTGATCGCGATTGCCACCAGCTCCGCAAACCGTAATGACTTGCGCCGCTGATCTCTTTGTGCCGATATTGATTACTTCATGAATTGCATCAAGAACATTAACAAGTGCATCCGGAGTATGAGCATAATCAACCAATGCTGTAATTCCATCGACACTATGAATAGGGTCAAGTCGTCCGCAAACGCTTTTGAGTGTGCTAAGAACCAAAAGTATGTCTTCAGATTGTTTCCCTAACATTAGGGCTGTACCATAAACTGCAAGCAGATTGCTTACGTTGAATTTACCAATAAATTGGACGCTAATTTCATGACCTACTATGTCAAGTAACATGCCATCAAAATGGCATTCTAGTAACTTGGCTTGAAAGTCGGCGATGCTATGTTGTGAATAAGTCTTGATAGTCGCCTTAGTATTTTGTACCATGAACATACCATTCTTGTCATCAATATTTGTGATAGCAAAAGCATCTTTACCCAAAGAATCGAAGAATTTCTTTTTTGCATTACGATAGTTTTCGATTGTTTTATGATAATCAAGATGATCACGTGTGAGATTGGTGAATATGCCCCCTGCGAAGGTTAAACCTCCTATTCTGTCTTGATCAATAGCATGAGATGAACATTCCATGAATACATAACTGCATCCAACTTCAACCATACTTGCCAATAATCGATTCAACTCAATAGGGTCAGGTGTTGTGTGGTCTGATGGTATGGCGACATTTTCAATATAATTGCATACTGTTGACAAAAGTCCACACTTGTAGCCGAATTTACGGAACATATTATATAATAAGGTAGCGATTGTGGTTTTGCCGTTTGTACCAGTGACGCCAACAAGTTTTAATTTTTTTGAAGGTTCTCCATAAAATATTGTCGCAACTTTTCCTGAAGCGCTAGATGTGGAAAATACTTGTATATATGTTATTCCCTCGCTTCGATTTTCTGGTATATCTTCGCATAAGATAGCTGAAGCTCCAAGTGCGATAGCTTTGCCTATGTAATTGTGCCCATCAACTTGTGTGCCTTTTATTGCGATAAACATATGTCCTTTTTCAATACGCCTAGAATCAATGGAAACTCCAGTGATTTCAATATTTTTATTGCCAACAATTTCAATTGTGTCAATAGTTTTGATAAGGTCATTTAGTTGCATATATTAAATATTTTATTTCATTTCAAGATGACATACCATGCCTCGATGTATCTTTTTGCCTGCAGGTATTGTTTGAGTAAAAACAGATCCTTTCCCGGAAATTTTTACTTTAAGCCCTCGTCTCTCAAGCGTGCATACAGCATCTCTTGCCCCCATTCCTAATACATCAGGCATAAGATCCTGTTTGTATTTTTTTTTCTTAGGTTGTTTTATAGATTTGAAGTCAAGAGTATTCGCAACCAATTGCGTTTTTCTTCCACCACCAGCTTTGACTGCAGTAGTGTTATTATCTTCATTTTTGCTCTTTGCATCCATTATGTCTCGTTTGAGAATCTTCGACATGACCCCTTCTGCAATAGTCTTGAATACTGGGCCACATTGACTACCTCCAGATGCAGGAAGGCCCGCTTTTTTGAAGCAAACTATACAACTATATAAAGGCTTGTCTGCCGGAAAATATCCTGCAAAACTAACAAGATAATTAGTGGCTCCAGATCCCTTATAACCTTGCATACCATTAGAGATTTGCGCAGTTCCTGTTTTTCCTGCTACTTGAAAAAGACTGCTTCCTGCTTTCTTCCCCAAGCCTTGACTGACAACGTGAGTAAGTACTGTTTGAATATAATTTAATGCCTTTTCTCCGCATATTTTGTTGCGTAGTACAATAGGTGGATATTCTTTTATCACTTCTCCATCTTTTTGTATTTTTGTAACGAAACGAGGTTGCATCATGACTCCATTATTAGCTATGGCATTGTAGAAGGACACTATAGAAATCGGTGGCACTTGTGATTCATATCCAATACTCATCCAAGGTAATGTGGTCTTCCACCAATTACGTTCTTTGACGCCAAGAATCACAGGCTTTGTGGAGCCTGCAAAAGGTAAATGAAGATCTTCCGCTATGCCTATTCGATGTAGGCCATCTACAAATTTTTGTGGGTCATTTTTATAATACTCATCTATAACTTTACTTATCCCTATATTTGAACTTACTTCTAAAGCTCTTGCAAGAGAAATTGTGCCATAGCCTCCTGTACGCCAATTGTGGTCTTTCATTATTGCACCATGCATTGGTTCTACTCCGTTATTCGTTTCAATTATTTTTGCGGTGTCGCATACACCATCGTCAAGTGCAACCAACAATGAGGCGGTTTTGAATACAGAACCAGGTTCATTTCTATCACT
This sequence comes from Prevotella sp., assembly GCA_045617965.1. Classification (GTDB taxonomy): domain Bacteria; phylum Bacteroidota; class Bacteroidia; order Bacteroidales; family Bacteroidaceae; genus Prevotella. The sequence continues at coordinate 5,646 of JAZLJQ010000009.1, read as the reverse complement.
AATAGCATAATTACGTGCTTCGCGATAGATTCCGTCAGTTCCTTTACCAAGATTTACTAAAGCCTTAATATCACCAGTGCTACATTCCATAACGATTGCCACACCCATGTATGCGTTGATTTCTTTTGCTTTTTCTAATATGGCTTTTTCTGCAAGGTCTTGTACTAGTACATCAATCGTTGTAACGACATCGGCTCCATTCTCGGCTTCTTTTTCAGGAATATCAACAAATTTATTCATGACTTTACGACGCTTGTTCCATCCCGGTTTTCCACGAAGTAATGAGTCATATGCCAATTCAATACCACAGCGAGCTGAATCTTTAGCGCCAAAAAGGTCTCCAATCGTACGGCTAGCAAGCATATCAAACGGATGAATACGAGCATTGTATTCTTCACAATAAAAACCTCCTTTGTATCTTGAAAGACAGAACACAGGCAAACTTTTTACCGCAAGATAAGTATTGTAGTCTATTCTGTTTGGCCATAATGGAAAACTCCTTTTGCGCTTTGATCGCCTTCCTTCATCCAATTTTTTACGAAACTGCTCCTTGGTTAATTCAGGAAATATTCTATGAAGGCCAGAGCATATGGAATCAACATTGGCCTCCCATACTGAATCTCGTGTTTCTGGATCTCCTGCAAGAAAATCCATATAAATTTTATATTGTGGAAGTGAACTTGCTAACACCTCGCCATTGCATCCTAAAATTCGACCACGTTCAGGTCGTAATGGTACACTATCTTTTTTTAATGTTTCCGACAAGTCAATCCATACCTTGCGTTCCACTGTCATAATTCGAAGTGCCGTGAAAATAATCGCAAGCCCTAAGAGAAGGAAACCACAAGATATCCAACGATAACGTATAATGTTATGTTTTGTGTCGAAGTTTTTCATTAACTATTCGGGAACAACGATTATATATGGAGGTATGTTTTGAGTGATAAAATCACTATCATTATTTTCTTTTAATAAATCCATTATTTTACTTAATCTACTCTTTTCTGTAAGTATGCTTGATGTCGTGAGGGCTTTATATTTTGCGTCAGTTAGTGTTGTACGCAACTTGTCTATTTGTTGTATTTCTTGATTACAAATGTATTTATTGGAGATATAAACAAAAAGCATAATAACGATAAGTAGGATGGTGCCCATTTGACTCTTTATCATGCGCCCCGTAAGAATATCCCCACCAAGGATCCTTGCAAGCGTAATGTTTCCACTAATAGAATCATCATCACTCGAAAGAGCCTTGATTTTTCTTATAGCATCTTGGCGATCGCCCTTTAGAGTCTGTCTTTCCTGAAATTTTCTTTTATCTTCATCCATATGTAATAGTTTTACGCTTTTATTGCTACTCTAAGTTTTGCGCTTCTACTCCGAGGGTTGCGTTGTTGCTCTTCTTGAGTCGCAGTAATGGGTTTGCTGATTCTAGAAAATACTGATTCGGTATTTCCAAAAAAATCTTTTTTTATTTTACCATCAACATTACCACTTTTCATAAGATTTTTTACTATTCTATCTTCTAGGCTGTGATATGTAATAACCACCAATCGGCCTCCTGGCTTTAGTAAATGAGTTGTTGCGATAAGCATTTCGGAAAGTGCTTGTAACTCATGGTTGACTTCGATACGGAGTGCTTGAAAGAGGCGGGCGGCATCTTTTTTTATGGAGGGTGTAATTTCTTGTTCCCCCCATACCGCATCAAGTAGATGCTGAGTATTTTTTATTTCTTGTATATTCCTAAAAGCGACAATCCGTTTAGCTAACTTTTTTGCTTCTTTTATTTCTCCGTACAATACAAATATTGATGCTAATTTTTCTTCGTTATACCCATTAAGAATGTCGCTTGCAGTGCATCCGGAACGGTTGTTCATTCTCATGTCAAGGGGAGCATCGTAACGAAAAGAAAAACCTCTTGTTTCATCATCAAAATGGTGACTTGAAACTCCTAAATCCGCAACAATGCCATCTATATATTTTACTCCATAATACTTCATCCAATTTTTTAAATAGCGAAAATTGCTACGGACAAATATGAATCTATTGTCATATGGAATATTTTTTTCCGCATCAGCATCTTGGTCAAAAGCATAAAGTTTGGAGTTTTTAGATAGACGATTAAGAATTTCTTTGCTATGACCACCGCCACCAAATGTCATGTCTGCAAAACAACCATTCACACAATGAAGTGCGTCAATGCTCTCTTTTAGTAGCACAGGTACATGATATTCCTTAGCTTTAGTAATCATTTAGTCGTTATTTTTTGATAGATAAATGAGTAAATCTTAATCGTTTTTTGCTAATGACAAATTGTCGTTATTGGTATTATTTTGAGTCATCTTCTCCTCAATGCCATTAGCAAAATCCTCATTTGATAACATTTCTGCCTCAAGGACGCAAGGACTCCAAATTTCTATGATGTTTCCCATTCCAACAAAATGAACGTCTTGCTCAATCTTAGTAAGCTTCCTATAGCGTTCTGGAATAAGAAATCTGCCATTATTATCAAGTGATAATATGACAATGTTGCGAACAAATTGGCGAAAGAGTGCTTGCTCATTTCTATCCCATTTGTCAAGTTTTGTTCTCATTTCATCCATCTGTATATCCCATACAGACTCTGGATAAAGTACAAGACAAGAACTGAATACGTCAAGGCGCATTATCAATTTCTCCACACCATCTTTCTGTAATTCTTTACGAAATGATGCAGGAAGAAATGCTCTTCCTTTCGTGTCGGTTCTAGCCTCAATTTCACCTAAAAATCTCATTTGTTAATTTATGATTTGCAAATCTTATGCAAAGGTAAATAAAAATATTTATTTATTACCCACAATTCACCACTTTTTTATGTTAAAAATAAAGATATTTTGCATTGGTGAATGTTATTTGCTGATATTTAGGTGTTTAGTTGAAAAATACTTGTCTTAATGTTAAATAATTGAATTTAAGGTTTGCGATTGTAAAAATGCTTTATATATAGCTGCGTGGCATAAATCCGTGTGGTGGGGGATTTTCCCTGCGGAATAATAAAATACTAGGAACAACTAAGAATATATGATAGCAACAAACAAAAAGCTAAAATTTTGTCACAAAAATTTGGGACTTTTATACAAATTTTGGGAAAGTATACAAAAACAAAGCCAGAGCTATTATCAGTCTTTGTTTGGATTATGCTTTGTTGAGAGTAATCCACATGCAGCCATAATATCTTCCCCTCGTGACGATCGTATAGTGGTAAATATGCCATGGGCTGTGAGATAATCGCGCATTTCTTCCATGCGTTTTTCGTTGGATGGCATCAACTCAACATTTGGAATCTTGTGCCAGCGAATCAAATTTATACGACAATCGAGTGGTTGTAGTAATTTTACAAGTGTTTTAAGATGTGCCGATGTGTCGTTGAAACCGCAAAAAACAGTATATTCAAAGGAAAGACGACGTTGTCTAGCATCGCGTTTGTTTCGTGGGAAATAATGTGTTAATTCTTTTACGATGGCCTCAATACCATACGCTTTTTCGGATGGCATTAATTGCGCTCTTTGTTCTGGAATAGGTGAATGAAGTGAGATGGCTAGATGGCATTGGCTTTCTTCCAAATAACGTCGCAATCCATGCCAAAGTCCACATGTGCTGACGGTAATACGTTTCGGACTCCATGCCCATCCATAATCCGCTTGTAGGATTTCAATTGAACGTAGCACAGAGTCAAGATTGTCCATAGGTTCTCCTTGCCCCATATATACGATGTTTGTCAAGAACTCACTATTAGTCTTATATAAAGTGTTGATAGAAAAGATTTGATTTAGTATGTCTGCTGCAGAAAGGTTGCCTTGAAAACCTTGTTTGCCTGTTTGGCAAAACAGACAGTTCATCTTGCAACCCACCTGACATGAAACGCATAAAGTTACACGTTCATGGTCGGGAATCATGACGGTTTCTACATATGCTCCATCAAGAGTTGGAAACAGAAATTTTTCTGTTCCATCTTTTGAAATCAAGTGTTCTATAGGTTCAGTTCGTCCGATTAAATAGTTTTTAGAGAGTAATTGACGATTTTTTGTTGAAATATTTTTCATCTCATCAAATGACGAAACTTGATGCTGATATAACCATTGTGCAATCTGTTTGCCAACAAAGTGTGGCATACCCATTTCAATTGCTATAGTTTGCAATTCTGCTAAGGACTTTCCTAAAAGAATACTTTTTCCCATCTCATTTCAATTACCAATTCCAAGCATTAGGACTAAAATTACTTTCTACAGCTTTCTCAATGTCGTCAGGCAAATTGCAGAAAAAGTCAATGCCAGTTTTTTGTTCGAGTTCGGAGATGGAGATTGCATATTGTTTCAAATTATATGATTGCAAGCCACTTTTATGTTCTACATAAAATGCCATAGCTTTATATCCGTAGTTGTTTGCAACACCTATTTTATCGTTCTTGCACAATACAGCCATATAATAATATTTAGGCACTATAAGTTTGCTACTAATTCTTTTAAGAATTTTTGTTTCATCATCTATAGTTCCACCTTTTACTATATATAGCGTGTCTGCAAATTTTGTATTATTTGTTTGATATTTTGCCCAATTGCGCAACAATGCTTCCATTTTGCTCCAAACACCACAGTTAAAATTATCATCCATTGGTTGCATGTTTGTTAGATAAAATGTTTGGTAATTAGCATTGGAACTACATAAGCGGTCTGCAGATGCTACCACATGCCCATGATCGTATCCAGAGCCCCAAAAATAATCTTTGTCCCAATAATATTTGTTAGGCATATCTTCATCATAAGGATATTGAGGATCTCCGCTATATCTATTTGCATTTCCCGAAATATTTGTATTGTTGTTTGAAAAATAATACATTGTATATGCACTCCAACGTGGGGATTTTTTCTGCATATCCCATTCTGTCACATAATTAACTCCAATACGACCATCTTTATGAATAATGAAAAAGTTGCTTGTACCTTTGAGTTTCGGCACTTCAAGGCGCTGGGCGATTTTTAATCCTTCAGAATTAGAGATGGAATTTGTAAATTCTTCTAAAAGAACAAGATTACAATTTGTATTTGATGATTCTGAACTACTCCCAGAATTATCATCATTATTGTTGCATGATGATAAGACAAATAAAAGAGACATGGAAATAGCCAAATTTATATTGACAAGTGCGAAACTAAAAAGAAATTGTTTTGCAAGTTTTGTCATATTTCTATTATTATTATAGCGCAAAGATATAAAAAATAGGTGTATCTCTTATAAGCAAAATTTAATATTATGAAAATATTTTTATTTATAAGCATTACTATTCACTCAAGCATTAGTTCTTATAGTGTAAAACTTGGGTAATTGAAGTTGATTTTTTCGAATGGTAAGTCTGAATAAGTGGTTATTTTAAGAACTAAAATAACATAAGCAATATATTGATAAATAAAGAGTGTCGAATGTTCTCACACTCGACACTCTTTATTATAAGGTGTATTAATTAATTGACAACTTTTCTATTTCCCATGTAGGGGCACATATGTCAGTACTTGTGTATTTGAAGGCGATACAGATGGTCTTGCCTGCGTAGGCTGAGATATCGGCAGTATAATCGTCGAAATTCCAGTCTGTACCTGCCGGCCAACCTGA
>JAZLJQ010000008.1:0-14735 GCA_045617965.1 Prevotella sp. | reverse complement strand
GGAAAAACAAAATCGCGTGAGTTCTACCACACAAGAAGGACAATTTACACACCCGCTAATAAACGTTATGAAAGACGAGAGATTAGCACTTATTGCACAATCGCAGGTGTTGTCGGCTTTTTTACGACCACAAGGCAAAGCAGCAACTGACGACAAACCGAGAGCAGAGATAAGCTCGCTTAATCTTTGCCGAGGTGCGAAGGAAGAAGACGAAGTCAAATCAGGATCCAGCTCGGCAACGCTCAAATAAATTTGGCTTTTTCGCTCGCCTGCACTAATTTCGCAACCACAATCTATAACACAAACTAAAAGAAATGAAAAAAACTTTACTTACACTAGCTTTAACCACAATGACGATAATGGCTAGCGCAAATGACGTAACAACGCAACGACAATATCTCAGCGGAAGAGGATGTGACGACATGATACAGTGGGACTTCCGATGCTCAGACGGTAGAAATGCGGGAGTATGGACAAAAATCGGAGTACCGTCATGCTGGGAAACACAAGGATTTGGTACATTCCAATATGGAATGAAATTCTATGGAAAAGCAACACCTGAGGGAATAGCAAACGAAAAAGGCGAATATAAATATGAATTCTTCTTGCCACAACAATGGGAAGGACGACAAATACTGCTCACCTTTGAAGCCGCAATGACTGATACATATGTAGAAATAAATGGACGCAAAGCTGGCTCAAAACACCAAGGAGGCTTCTACCGTTTCCAATATGATGTAACAGACAGAGTATTCTTCGGGAAAAAGAAAAACCGCATCATGGTCACCGTCAGCAAAGAAAGCGAAAACACACAAGTAAACATGGCCGAACGTCGTGCCGACTATTGGAACTTCGGCGGAATAATTCGACCTGTCTTCATCATCTCAAAGCCAGCAACAAATATTGAGCGAGTAGCAATAGATGCCAAAATGGACGGACACTTTATCTGTGACTGCTTTCTGAACAGAGCTGTAGAAAACGTAAGCGTGAAAACTGAAATCATCGACAGCAAAGGCAAAGTTATCGCAACAAACACCACAGAAAAACGCTCAACAGACATCGCAAAAATAGACTTCTGCGTGAAAAAACCAAAACTATGGTCGGCAGAAACACCAAACCTCTATACTGCACAATTCTCACTAATAGACGCTAAGGGAAATGTGATACATAAAGAAAGTGAAAAATTTGGTTTCCGCACCATAGAATACCGCACACACGACGGAGTCTATATAAATGGAAAGAAAGTCATCTTTAAAGGAGTGAACCGTCATAGCTTCCGACCAGAAAGCGGGCGAACACTATCACCACAAAAGAATATCGAAGACGTAAAACTAATAAAAAGCATGAACATGAATGCCGTCAGGCTGAGCCACTACCCTGCCGACCCGGAATTCTTGGAAGCATGCGACTCACTCGGCCTTTACATAGAAAACGAATTGAGCGGATGGCATTGGGCACATTCTACCATTGTTGGACAAAAATTGGTAAAAGAAATGGTGACACGCGATGTCAACCACCCTTCTGTTATCTTCTGGAGCAATGGTAACGAAGGAGGGTTCAACTACGAACTCGAGCCGGAATTTGCACGTTGGGACATTCAAAAACGCGTGGTAATCTATCCTTGGGCCAACCGTAACGGATTTGAAACAAAACATTATCGCTCTTGGGGTGAAACACAAGAAGTAATGAGAGAGCCAGAAATCTTCATGCCAACAGAATTTCTACATGGACTTTACGATGGTGGACACGGAGCTGGACTAAAAGACTATTGGGACATGATGATGGCAAACCCACGATGTGCAGGAGGATTTCTCTGGGACCTTGCAGATGAAGGAGTAAAACGAGTGGATATGGACGGTTTTATTGACAATGTTGGCAATTACGGAGCCGACGGCATCGTCGGGCCTCATCACGAAAAAGAAGGATCTTACTACACAATAAAAGAAGTGTGGAGCCCCATACAATGTCACTACCATAATGGGCAACTCACAGCAGACAATCACTACAACTTTCTCAACCTAAACACTTGCACATTCAAATATAAATATCTCAAACATAATGGCATAAAACCTTTTGAAGTAATAAAAGAAGGAATCATTAGCACACCTTATGCAGAGCCGGGGGTTGTAGGAGTTCCGCTAACTGTGCCAAACATCGACGATGCCGACGCCCTATCAGTATCAGCAATAGATAAAGAAGGAGAAGAAATTTTTACTTGGTGTTGGCGCACGAAAAAACCAGAAATAACTAATATCAAACCGCAACAATGCACAATAACAGAAAACGCAGAAAATATCATCGTAAATAGCTGTGGGCGCACATACTCATTCTCAAAACAAAATGGAAGACTAATAAATGTAAAAATCGGTGAACGCATAATATCACTTACCAATGGACCACGATTCATAGCAGCAAAACGCGCTGACAGAAGTATGGACCAATTCTATAATCACGACGATAAAGAGGCGGAAAAGAAAAAGACACAATACACCGAATATATCGACCAAGGTATCTTTGACGGCTTTGAGAAAGGAGAAAATACACTTACAGCAAATTATTCGTTAGGAAGTTTCGACAAGGCCATTTGGACTTTCGGGCAAGATGGACAAGTCGCACTTCACTACCAATATAACTTTGGTGGCGTAGTGGATTTGATGGGGGTGGAGTTTGACTACCCAGAAACAAAGGTCATAAACAAATGCTGGATCGGCAATGGCCCTTACCGCGTGTGGCAAAATCGTATGCAAGGTCCACAATACGGATTTTGGCAAACAAACTACAACGACCCTATACCGGGAGAATCATTCGAATATCCAGAATTCAAAGGATATTTCTCAAATACTGACGCTATGCTAATTACTACCCAAGAAGGAAAAATTAGTATAAAAAATTGCGAAGTAAACGATTATATCGGTATTTACTCGCCACGAGATGGGCGCGACCACATTTTATACACACTGCCAGAAACTGGAATAAGTCTGCTCAAAGTTATCCCTGCTGTGAGAAACAAAGTGAACTGCACGGACCTCAACGGACCATCAGCACAACCTTATTGGGCAAAAAACGAAACATTTGAAGGAACAATAATCTTGCAATTTGAATGAATAAAAAATTATTTCTAACTCTCACCTTGGTGCTGACACTCTGCACACAACAAGCATCGGCCAACATCAACGATATCAAACCTTGGACTTTTTGGTATTGGATGTTTGGCAAAGTAAGTGATGAGGGCATACGCGCTGACCTGAAAGCTATGAAAGAAGCTGGTATCGGTGGCTTCTATCTTATGCCTATCAAAGATTCCTCAATGGGGCCACAATATGGGGGCGACGCAGACCAACTTAGCGAAAACTGGTGGCGACACATAGATACTGTATATCACACAGCAGATAGTCTTGGACTCGAAATGGGCATTCACATTTGTGATGGGTTCGCTTTGGCTGGAGGTCCATGGATAAAAGAAGAAGAGTCAATGCAGAAAATTGTGTGGAGCGACACCATAATCAATGGGGGGGAAATAAATGCTAAACTTACTACTCCTAAACACTACGGCACATATTATGAAGATATCGCTGTATATGCCTACCCTGCTCGTTATCACGATAACCGCCAACCAAAGGTATCTGTACAGTTCCCTTTCAAGTCGGCCGAACCAACCAACATCATCTTTTCATACGAAAAACCTTATACTCTACGCAGCGTAAAAGTGATTACTGGAGGGAATAACTATCAAGCCCACAGATGGGAAATATACTCTTCTCAAGACGGGAAACACTTTCAATACGTCTCGAGCATTGAGCCTGCACGACAAGGATGGCAAAACACAGACGAATATGCCACATACTCAATACCTGCAACAAAAGCACGATATTTTAAATTCCACTGGACTCCTGTTGGTAGCGACCCCGGCTCGGAAGATATGGATGCTGCAAAATGGAAACCTACACTGAAAGTTGCAAATCTTATTCTCTCATCAGAGCCTATAATAAATGGTTATGAAGGGAAATCTGGCGCAGTATGGAGAGTATCACCAAAAGTAAACCATAATGAAGAAGACTTCTATGACAAGAATGAAGTGATTGATATTACTGCTGCATTCAAAGACGGAACACTAAAGACGAAGCTTGGCAAAGGAGCATGGCATATCTTACGCATGGGGCATGCGTCAACAGGACATATAAATGCCACTGGCGGCGGAGGCAAAGGATTAGAATGTGATAAATTCTCTCGCAAAGCTGTACAAAAACAATTTGATAATTGGTTTGCTAAAATCTATGCTCGTGCACCACAAGATGTCGCAAAACGCGTATTGCGTTATCTCCATGTAGATAGTTGGGAATGTGGCTCACAAAACTGGGGAGAGAACTTCGTAAACGAATTCCAAAAGCGACGTGGCTATAACTTGTTACCTTATCTGCCATTATATGCAGGAGTGCCAATAACATCAGTAGATATCTCCGAAAACATATTACGTGATATTCGAGCAACTATTGCTGAACTCATTTGTGATGCCTTCTTTAACGAAGTGAATCTGTTGGCAAAAAAATACAATTGCAAACTCTCTACAGAATGTGTGGCACCAACAATGGTAAGTGATGGAATGGCACATTATCGCTACGCAGACGCACCTATGGGAGAATTCTGGCTAAACTCACCAACACACGATAAGCCTAATGATATGCTAGACGCCATAAGTGGAGCACACATATACGGAAAGAAACTCATACAAGCAGAAGGATTTACCGAAGTGCGTGGCACATGGGATGAAACACCAAAGATGCTCAAATCAATACTTGACCGAGCATTCTGCATGGGCATAAACAAAATAGTATATCATGTAAACACACATAATCCATTCATGGACCGCCAACCAGGAATGACACTTGACGGAATAGGTACATTCTTTCAACGCGATAACACATGGTGGAAAGAGATGAAAGATTTTTCACAATACATTTTCCTCTGTCAAGGACGGCTACAAGACGGAGACCCCGTTGTTGATCTTGCTGTCTATACCGGTGACGAATATCCGCGCCGAAGCCTATTGCCAGAACGATTGATTGAAACTCTACCTGGACTTTTCGGCAAAGAAAATATTGAAAAAGAAAAAGTTCGTTGGGCCAATGTTGGACAACCAATGGAAATATCGCCCGTAGGTGTAAATCACACTAAAAACCAAACAAAAGCCGATATGTTTACTAATCCATTACATGGATATAAATATGACTCTTTCAATCATGACGCCCTGAAAACTGCCCACGTTGAAGACGGAGAGCTTGTCACAGCAGAAGGCATGCACTACAAAGCACTTATCATACCACAAGCGCACAAACTTAATCCCGACAATATCACAACTTGCAACAATGAGATTGAGCGACTAAAAGCACAAGGGCTGAAAGTAATCACGACACCATGGACAGAAAGTGACCTTACATCTATTGGCATCCCTAGAGACGCAAATCTTCCTGAAGGGCTTGACTTCGCACATCGTACAAGCAAAGAGGAAGATAACTATTTCATTGCTAATCTTACACAACAACCTATAACATTTGCACCTGAATTCCGCGTAAAGCGCAAATTCACTTATCTCATGTATCCAATGCTAAATCGTGGCTTTACTTGTCCGAAAACGATAACCTTGGCACCACAAGAATCTGTACTTCTTATACTTCGCGATGAAGAACTTGACTCTGAAATATATCGCCCAAACCGTGAAGAAAGCGGAATAACTCTAAACAACTGGAATATAGATTTTGAAAAGACTGATGTTCATCTAACTACCGACAAACTCTTTGATTGGGCAGAACAAGATGACATAAGGCTAAAATACTATTCTGGACATGCAACATATTCAACAACATTCGACATTACCGACGAACATCAACCTTTGGTAATCAGTCTTGGCGATGTGTATGACATAGCAACAGTCTTTGTAAACGGAGAGAAATGTGGCACAGCATGGACGCCACCTTATGAGGTGGAAATAACACCAGCATTACGCAAAGGAAAAAATGAGATCAAAATCCTTCTTGTCAACACTTGGGCTAATGCCTTGCTCGGTAATGACATGGGCACACCACCTTTTGATGGAATTTGGACTAATGGAAATTTTCGACGTGCAGACAAAAAACCTATTCCTGCAGGACTGTTAGGCCCTGTCCGTCTGCTGAAGATGAAAGAATAAAAAAAACACAAAAACATTTAATTCAAATATACTTTTTGACTAATAAATAAAAAATGAAAAAGAATCACATCTTACTGACTGTATTAATGCTTGTTACTACAACTTGCTATGCACGTATTTGGATGCCTACTTTCTTTAGCAGTAACATGGTCATGCAGCAACAAACAGAATGCCGACTATGGGGGAAAGCAACACCAAATACTAAAATAAAAATCACTCTTCCGTGGCAAAAACAGATTATCACTGCTACTTCTGATGTTGACGGCAAGTGGAAAACATCAATACAAACCCCTACAGCAGGTGGCCCATATACAATAAAAATCAGTGATGGCGAAGAAACAACTCTCAATAATGTTATGGTGGGGGAAGTATGGCTATGCTCTGGGCAAAGCAATATGGAAATACCGATGAAAGGCTATCCAGGACAATCAATTGAAAATGGTAATGACGATATATTACACAGCACAAATGCAAACATTCGACTCTTTACAGTAAAACGCGGAGGCAGTTTCACACCAAAAGATGATGTCATTGGCTCTTGGAGTGAAGCACAACCGGAAAGTGTGCGCGAATTCAGTGCAACAGCTTATTATTTTGGAAGACTACTCAACGGAATTCTCGGCATTCCTATCGGATTGGTATCAACATCGTTTGGAGGAAGTGCTTGTGAGGCTTGGATGAACCCAAAATGGATAAAAGACGAATGGGTAAAAGTTTATCCAAAATCAAAGGTACCAACTACCGAAGAAGAATACAACACAATGAAAGCTAAAAATCGTGTTTCTTCAGCATTATATAATGCCCAATTACATCCACTCATCGGGATGGCAATGAAAGGTGTTATATGGTATCAAGGAGAAGACAATTATAATCGAGCTTCAACTTACGCAGAGATGCTCTCTACCCTAGTTAATGGATGGCGAGAAGAGTGGAATATCGGTAAATTCCCTTTCTTTTATACTCAAATAGCACCTTATGAATATGGTATCGTCACCGAAGCAGGAAAGGACACCATAAATTCGGCATTCCTACGCGAACAACAATATATTGCAGAAAAAATGATTCCCAATTCTGGAATGGCAGTGTTGATGGATGTAGGCATGCGTGACTGCATTCATCCAAGGCTAAAACGTATTGCTGGTGAACGTTTAGGACGATTGGCACTCGTTAAAACCTACGGTATTAAGGGGATAACCTCAGAAAGTCCACGTGTTGGAGAAGTAAAAATTCAAAATGATACAATTATCATTGGATTTGACCGCGACAAAATGTGGGTAAACTTTAATGGCAACCCTACGTCGGATAATTTCGAAATAGCAGGCGATGACAAAGTTTTTTACCCAGCGAAAGCATGGTTACAACGTAGCAAAGTAATGGTAAAAAGCGATAAAGTAAAACAACCTGTAGCCGTACGCTATGCCTTCAAAAACTGGGTTAAAGGCGACCTTTTCTGCGAAGATCTACCAGTAAGCTCATTCCGTACTGATAATTGGGAAAAGTAAAGACTGAAGTATATTTATTATGTTGACAAGAAAAAAACTGGCACTTGTTACCCTATTTGCTATTTGCAGACTATTCACATTTGCAAATGAATATCATCCTGCAGACTATATTTGGACACAGGCAAGCAAAAATTCTTCAGAATCTATGCCTTGTGGTGGTGGAGATGTGGGAATGAATGTCTGGGTGGAAAATGGTGACCTTCTCTTTTATGTCTCACGAAGCGGATTTTTTGATGAAAATAATACTTTGCTAAAAGCAGGACGTTTTCGCCTTCATATTGAAGGGAATCCTTTTGCCAACATTTTTTCTCAAAGGCTTTGCCTTGATGATGGCGCTATCTATATAAAAGGTGATAAAACCGATATTTGTCTTTGGGTAGATATAAATACACCAAATATCTTTCTAGATATAAAAACAAAGAATACCGTAAAAGCAACATTTTCATTTGAAAGCTGGCGTTATAAAGATCGACTTCTTTCAAAAGATGAAGGTCAACAAAGTTCATGGAAATGGATAGTGCCGAAAAACACCTACACTTATGCTGACTCAATTGTACCATCAGAAAAAAGTCTTTTATTTTATCATCAAAATCACACACAAACAGTATTTGACTATACCATAGAACGTGAGCACCTATCAAGCATAAAAGATAATCTTTATAATCCTATAGGCTCCTTGCGATGGGGTGGGAAAATCTCAATGCCTGGCTTCAAATATGTTGGCACCTCAATCGGGAAATACATCAATACCGACTACAAAGCTTGGAAATACAAAGCCAACGCCTTGCATCATTCTACCATAACAATCTCGCTTGATTTAGCACAACAAAGCATTATTGATACTAAGATTTCACGCAAACGTAGCGCAAAATGGTGGCATGATTTTTGGCAACGCAGTTGGATTATAACAGACAACGATGAAGCTCGCGAGATGATTCGCAATTATGAACTCATACGTTATATGTTAGGATGTAATGCTTATGGTCAATGGCCTACAAAATTCAATGGTTCACTATTTACATTCGACCCTATTTTTGTAGATTCTACTCGTAATTTCACACCTGACTTCCGCCTTTGGGGAGGTGGTACCATGACGGCTCAGAATCAACGTCTTGTTTATTGGCCAATGCTTAAAAGCGGTGATACAGACATGATGCGCTCACAATTTGATACATATCTACGAATGTTGCCAAACGCTGTGGCGCGCACACATTATTATTGGGGACACGACGGAGCTTCTTTTACCGAGCAAATAGAAAACTTCGGTCTACCAAATCCTGCTGAATATGGAAAGCATAAAGAAGGAATGGATTTTGGCACAGAGCGGAATGCATGGTTAGAATATCTTTGGGATACGAGTCTTGAATTTTGTCAAATGATTCTTCTGGCACAAAAATATTCAAATATGGATATTACACCATATGAAGAATTAATATCACAATGCCTACGTTTCTTTGACGAACATTATCAATATCTAGCTCAACAGCGAGGCGCAAAGGCACTCACGGAAGATGGAAAACTCATAATTTATCCGGGCTCAGGTTGTGAGACATATAAAATGGCTTATAATCCATCTTCAACCATCGCCGCCCTACAAACCGTACTCAAGACTTGGAGTAAAGATACAACCACCATGCTAAGTCGCATTCCAAATATACCTTTGACACAAATAAATGGTGACATTTGTATTGCACCTGCTATTACTTGGGAGAGAATACAAAATACTGAAACACCACAACTCTATCCCGTCTTTCCTTGGAGAATTTATGGTCTAGGACGACCAAACTTAGAAATTGCTAGAAACACATACTTCAAAGACTCTCACGCAATCAAAATGCATTCTTCAAAAGGTTGGAAACAAGACAATATTTGGGCAGCATGTCTTGGGTTGGAAAAAGAAGCTATACAATTAAACAAAGAAAAAATGGCAAATGGACCTTTTCGTTTTACAGCTTTTTTTGACCGTGGATTTGATTGGGCTCCTGATATCAATCGCGGAGGAGCAGGAATGATTGGTATTCAAGAAATGCTTTTGCAAGAAAAAGCAAATGGTGAAATCATGCTTTTCCCTTGCTGGCCAAAGAAATGGAATTGCCACTTCCGCCTCCATGCTACAGGCGGACGCATAATAGAGGCAAAACTAAAAAATGGTGAAATAACCATCATTTCACAATAATATAGATTACTCTCACTATAAATTAACGAAAGAGAATAAAAAGAAATGTTAGCGTTTATCTTTTCTCAAAAGACTTTGATAGACAAACTTCAAATGGTGAAATATAGTTGACAATAGACCATAATGTTTGAACATTATGCTAAAACGCTCATCAAGTGATGTACGATGATTGGCGGTTGTTGCACCCTCGTTCAAATAATTGACAACAACTTCTTTTGTACCAACCATAGGCAATTTGCATCTTTCGGCTTCTTTCATCAATCGTATGCACCAATCAAAATCCGCTGAAAATCTATACAACAAATCATAAGGTGTAGCCTTAGCTATATCTGTGCGGGCATAAAGTGCCTGATGACAAATAACCATTCCCTCTTTAAAGCTCTGCCAAGAAAGTTGTTGAGGCAACCTTTTCGTACGTCTTTCTAATACTTTACCTGTTACATCAACAATATTTGTATCACCATAAACAATAGCAGGTAAATTGCCACTTAATTTTTGAGTTTCATTAATAAGGTTTACAATAGTTGTTGTCGTATTTTCCGTAGGAAGCCAATCACCAGCATTCAAGAAACACACATAATCGCCAGTAACCATTTGTAGCCCCTTGTTCATCGCATCATATATGCCTTTATCCGATTCACTTAAAAAACGTACCTCGTGTTTACTCTCCAAACCTTTCGTTTGCAACATATAAGTACTAACAACATTCGATGTATTGTCATTTGATGCACCATCAATAATGATGTGTTCTATATCATAATGATTTTGCCGTAAGACACTATCAAAAGTTACCAATAACGCATTTGCAGCATTATAAGTTACAGTAATGTATGTAATTTTCATTACTTAATAAACAAGTATTTGTCCTTTTATTACTTTAAATTCTTTGTTGATATGATTTTTTCTACAAAGATCATCTAGAGAGATGCCTCTGCGTTGAGCAATAGAATATAAAGTCTCACCTTGCTCAACTTTATGATAACGATAAGCTACTTGTGATTGAGCCTTTGCACGACTAACTTCATCTATATGATAAATGTCTGGTGCTGCCCCAGAAGCAACCTGAGCATAATTAGATTTTCTATTGTGAGAACTAGAAGCATAAGTAGCACCAACGTGACTACCACGACCGGCAGCATAAGATTTACCAGAATTCACATCGCCAACATTAATACTCGCTGATACTCTATTATAAGCTTCACGTCTATCTCTTTCATACTTCTGTTTTGTATATATATAATAATTGCTTGTAACATCTTGATTATAGAAATCAAACATTACAGCCGGGTGCAACGCTGTACCACAAAGACGTGTTTCAAAATGCAAATGCGAACCTGTTGAACGCCCCGTATTACCACCTAACCCTATGACATCACCAGCTTTAACAACTTGATTCTCATCAACGAGTTGACGACTTAAATGTCCATAAACAGTTTCTAATCCATTATAATGACGGATTACAATGAAATTGCCATAACCACCAACATCATATCGAACCACACGAACTTTACCAGCAAAGGCAGCACGAATGGTATCACCCACATACACTTTTATATCTAAACCTTTATGCATACGCCCCCAACGAGGACCAAAATTAGAAGTAATTTTACGACTTGGAGTAGGCATATAAAAACCTCTCAAATCTATACGAAAAGAGTCTGGCATTACAGCAGAAGCATGAGCTTTCATATTATCCCAACTATCGTAAAGTTGTTCACTGACATCAAGGAAACATTCATCAATAGCTGTAAGAACATTAATATCTACAGGGGCTATGTTTTTCATTCTCTTATCTACTGTTGCTTGATGAGCCAACAAGTCTTGTGCACTTACGGGTATAGCAATCAACATCAAACAAATAGCAATAGATATCTTTTTAAATAAGTCAAATAACATCAATTTCTGATTTAATTATACATCTTTTAAGGAGTATTTTCTCCTTTAGCAAAGGGAAGTTATCATCTCTTTCTTCTGTCAAAAGGCACCCTTTACCTTAATAATAACGTTACAAAGATAAGGATATTATTGTGCTTCGGCAAACTTTACTATCAGATGCCATATTTTTTAGAATTCTTTTTATTTTTTTTACATTTCTATTTTTGCCTCATTCAAGATCAGTTTTTGTTATTATAATAGAAATGTATTTACAAAAAAAATATCAAGATACACGTCTTGTACTTGATAAACAAAAAGATAAGAAGAACTGCAACTTACTTATAAAATGTATTTTGGAATGCGCAAAACTCATCTTCCCTACAAACACAACGCCTCCACCAAGCAACTATAAAGCCGAAACCATAACCCATCAGTTGGACAAAAGCAGTTCCAATAGAAAGAAAGCCTATCTTTATACTTCTATTACGGATGCTACTATCAAAAAAAATAATAAATGCATAACTAAGCATAGGGGTCCAAGGTAAAGCGGCAAGCGGATACCAAACCATTCCGCCATCATAATGCATCAGCACACGTCCAACAGCTGACGTTAAAACCAGCAACAACACTCCAATAGTAAATACCATTGGTAATATATGCACCAATTTCAATGACTCTGGATATTTTTTATAAAGATTTATACGCGCGATGCCTGAATTATACACCTGGCGGAAAAATTTTTTCATATCAGTACGGCGCTTATGCCACACCCAAGCCATGGGGAATAAGCGACACCTATAACCTGCCTTAAAAATACGGATACTAAAGTCTATATCTTCACCAAAACGCATCTTAGCAAATCCCCCAAGTTTATGGTAAGCATTTCGACGAATGCCCATATTGAAAGAGCGTGGATAGAACTTATCCAATTTCTTTTTCCCTCCACGAATACCACCTGTAGTAAAAAAACTTGTCATGGAATAATTAATAGCTTTCTGCATATTGGTAAAAGAAGCATGCGCCTTATCGGGACCACCGAAGGCATCCGTATCTTCGCGTTCAATCTCGCTATTTACTTCTTCAAGATAAGTTTTCGGCAAAACCACATCAGAATCAAGCACTATTAAAAATTCTCCTTTAGCTTTCTCTGCACCATAATTACGGCTTTGACCTGGGCCAGAATTATCTTTATAATAATAATGTATTTGTATTCCATTCTCGCTACCGACAACATATTTTTCGCAGATATGGTCGCATTTCTGCACGGAACCATCTTCTACAATAATTACCTCAAAATCACGAAAAGTCTGTTGCTGGCAACTTTGTAGCAATTCATCGACCTCATCGGGGCGATTAAAAACAGGAACTATAAGTGAAAATCGCACTTTTTAGTTACTAAAAACTAAAGGATTGAAAGACACTACCACTTTAGTAATAGCAAACTATAAACTCTTTCAGTCCTTCAGTTTTGAATATAGATGAATTATTCTTATTCTTTTACTCTTTCAATATATGAACCATCACGAGTGTCTACCCTTACGAGCTCTCCCTCGTTGATAAACAAAGGAACACGAATTTCAACACCAGTTTCAAGTGTAGCAGGCTTTGTTGCATTTGTTGCAGTATCGCCCTTTATACCTGGTTCAGAGTGAGTAATACGAAGAACTGTCTTTACAGGCATTTCAGCAAATAGCACACTTCCGTCTGTAGTATCAGTAACCACCTCTACAACATCACTTTCTTTCATAAAGTCAACACCTGTTATGAGTTCTTTCATTATAGGCGCTTGCTCAAAAGTCTCCTGATTCATAAAAATATAATCTGCTCCATCTACATAAAGGAACTGATAAGGACGGCGTTCAATACGAACATCTTCAAGTTTAAAGCCCACCTGAAAAGTACGTTCCAAAACACGACCTGTTGTGACGTTTTTCAAAGTAGTACGCATGATAGTGTTACCTTTGCCTGGCTTTACGTGCAAGAAATCAATGCAAACATAAATTTGTCCATCAAGACGGATGCAAGTTCCTTTTTTTATTTCCTGTGAATTAATCATAATGATTTTATTTTAAGTTGTTGATTGTTTTATCTTTTCAAATGCAAAGATATATATATTTTATGATTTGTACATCTTGCATTGTCGTTTTTTACTTTAAAAAACAGAAATATACTGCCGCAACGAGACAAATGAAACTGACGATATGATTCCAATGCAGTTGTTCATTTTGAAACAAAAAAGCTGCAATAATAGTAAATACTATAAGCGAAATGCACTCTTGTAGTACTTTTAGTTGCACCAAAGAAAATGGGCCACCATTTTCCGTAAACCCTATTCTATTCGCAGGTACCATTAGACAATATTCAAAGAAAGCTATTATCCAAGAAAATGCGATGACACCTAGAAGTGGCCAAGATGTTGTGGTACCTGTCTGTTGCAGTTTAAGATGCAAATACCATGCGAGAGTCATAAATATGTTACTAAATATCAGTAACAATATTGTATAAAATCCGTTCATTGAGTCCTATTCTTTGTATTTATAGTACAAATGTATGGTAAATTATCTTTTTAGCCAACAATATATCGGGTAATGATCACTTCCGTTTATGGTGTTGTCTACTTTTGCCCCATAGGAAGTCCAATTTTTGGAAGCATAAATATTATCTATTCTCACGTTGAATCCTTTTTGATTATATGACAATCCCGGTCCATTGCCAGATGCAACATAACAATTGTTGAGCACTTTGTTTAACACACGATTCGTATAAGAAAGTGGATTATCATTAAAATCACCACAAAGGATTATGTCCGTATCTTTATGCTCATTAATGAATTTGACAATAGCCTCAACTTGATTAATTCTGGTTCATCCGACATTTCGAGTGATAGGAAGTAATTAATTATGTAAAATAGAAGAAAACCGCTGAACTTATTGTATATTTGAATAACCACAAACAAATGTACAATTATGAACAGCAGTTTTCTATATCACGCATGGGG
>JAZLJQ010000007.1:0-5030 GCA_045617965.1 Prevotella sp. | reverse complement strand
TTTCGGATAAATTAGCAGGAAACTTTTGAAATTTGTTTCAAAAATGACAAGGAAAAGACATTTTTGACTCATTTTTTGAAGAATTATCCTATTTCCATTCCTAGAAATGCAGTTTACGGCTTATTCGCTGAATAGTTACTTCAGGTTAATTGATAATTAATAATTGATAATGAATAATTTAGTCAGGTGTAGAAATTCATGCGTCCTTGGGGTAATCTGCTAATTATCAATTTTCAATTATCAATTATCAATTCATGCATATAAGCATGTTGGCTTCCCGATAAAAATGAGTACTCACCCAGCCGAGCCACCATGAAAAGACAAAATAGAAATAAAAATAGCGCCTAAAGGCGTAAAAAAACAGTTCAAATAAAAATTAATAATTAACAATTAAAAATGCCTGCCGGAAGTGGACATCGCCGAATGGATTTTTTACGCCTTAAGGCGCTATTTTGAATTCTATTTTGTCTTGTTTATGTCTTCCAGTAGGCTGATGTGATTGTTTACTGGGAGCCACAAGCTCACAAGGAAACAAGCATATCTGACTACAAGGGATGGCAATAAGCCAGACCTACAAAGGAAGACATTAACAAGTATTTTGCTCTATTTGATCTTTACTTGCTCTGGGATGTTTTAAGGTTTTTGTCAATTTGGGGGCTTACCACGTGTAAACCTTTAGGATAATGTCTGTTATGATGGTTTACCGGACAGCAATAGTTTTCTATTACTGTTTGTTGTCTATAACCATTTACTTTCTATAAAGCTTCATTATGAATAGGCACAAAAAAAGGACCAGCGGAAACTCACGTCTCGGCTGGCCCTCCAAAACTTTTATTTGATTATGAAAGGGGGAAACTTTTTTATGTGATTCTTTTTTTGCCACTCATTAAGAGTAGCGGAGAATCTGACCTGGACGGACTTTAATGTCACGTGTCAGGTGATTGAGCTTGCAGAGCTGCTCAACGGTTACACCGCGACGCTTAGCAATGCTGTAGAGTGTCTCACCTGCAGAAACCTTATGATAACGTGTCTCTGTGTACTGGCGAACCTCGCTTTCAGCAATATCCTGCTTTTCTTCTGCAATCTCTTCGCTTTCTGAAGCACCGTCAATGTGGATAGTGTTATTAATAGCCACTGACTCCTGCTCATAGTCGCTCTTGCGGAATGTATAGTAATCGGCTGTTACGTCCTGATTGACGAAGTCGAAGAGAAGGGCAGGGTTGAGTGCTACACCACAGAGGCGTGTCTCAAAGTGAAGGTGTGAACCTGTGCTTCGACCTGTGTTACCACCAAGACCGATTGGCTGACCAACCTTTACTGTCTCATTCTCATCTACGAGCCAATCACTCATGTGACCGTAAATTGTCTCAAGTCCGTTTGGATGGCGGATTACGAGATATTTACCATAGCCGCGTGCTTCGTACTTCTTGATACGGACCTTACCTGAGAAGGCTGCACGGATTGTATCGCCGATATATACTTTAATGTCAAGTCCTTTGTGAGTGCGTCCCCAGCGTGGTCCCATCTTACTTGTGATGACTCTGCTGGTTGTTGGCATGCAGAAATGCTTCAAACTGATTCTGAAAGAGTCGGGAAGCTCAGTCTGCTTGTGCGCATATTTGTTATCCCAGTCCTCATAAAGCTGAGCTGCTGGATTTTCAAGTGATTCTTTTTCAATAACTGCTTTGAGTGCTAAGGTGTCAACTGCACGCATTCTGCGATCAATAGGTGCTTGTCTGGCAAGCAAGTCTTGTGCAGAAATTGGCATAGATACCAATAACAGCATAGCATTAATAATAATTAGCGAATATATTTCCTTTAATCTCATTAGACACTGTTTAGTTATTATTCCTAATTGTTTCCACAAACCGTGAAAACCGAAAACTTGTGCAAAGATAAAAAAAATAATCCGTTTTTGCAAACAATTTCCAACTTAAAGTTCCCAAATTTAACATTAAAGTCTGCTTTTAACGATTGTTAACAGTTAATAGTAGTAAAAGCGTTTATTTTTTCGTGAATTATTTCTAACTTTGCATTCAAATTCGCATATTTATGAATATAACTCGCATATTACCCCTGTTTGCCTTGATATGTGTCAGTTTTTCGGCCGTTTTTGCCCAATCTGAGGGAAATCCTCAAAAAGGTGAAAATTACCTATATTGTCACATGAGTGGGCGTGGACAATGGACTTCATACGCTGTTTCTCGCGATGGAGTTACATTTCAGGACCTGATAGGAGGTGATTCTATTTTTTCTCCTCGCGCGCTCGCGGGTATTGAAGGAGGTACGCGTGACGCATATATATGTAGAAAGCATGATATGAGTGGCTATCTGATGGTGACAACGGATATGAACAACTCGGCAACCAAGCGTCTGGGAAAGAAGGAAGCATGGGATAACTACGGAATTGATCTTCTTGTTTCTGATGACCTCATACATTGGAAATCTACAACCTTTGATTTTCGCAAGGGCCTTGATGCGTTTTCTGATGGCAAGAAGAAAAAAGACCGAAAGCGTTCTGTTTATAAGGATTGGTCCACTATAAATCGTGTATGGGCTCCTCAGATATTTTGGGATTCCGAATATCGTTGGCCTGACGGTCGTAAGGGAGGCTATTTCGTGTATTTCTCCATGTGGAATCGTGAAGAAGAGGCATACGATCGTATGTATTACTCTTATGCAGATGAAAGTTTTACCACGCTCACGCAACCACGATTGCTATTTGACTGGGGATATGCCACGATTGATGCTGATATAAACTATGTGCCAGCTGATGGCTTGTACCACATGATGATAAAGAAGGAAGGTGGTCAGCCAGGTTTGTTTACTTCAACGTGCAGTTCGTTGACGGGCAAGTGGCCAGAACCTGATGCAAAAGACTATGTGAATTTCGAGGGCAAGAAGAAGTGCGAGGGCGTATCTGCTTTTCAGCTCGAAGGAGACAGTACATGGCGTATAGCGTATATAGAGTATTCGTCTCGTCCGCGAAACTACCGTATATGTAAGGCGGATAAGTTTATGCGTAACTTTTCCGACCCTAATAACATTATAGGTGTTGCTGCTCCCCAGCATGGCTCTTTCATGAGAATTACCGATGAGGAATATGAGAGGCTTGTAAAGGCATTTCCTGTTACTCCTGCAAATAAATAGATAATGACACAAGAAAATATCAATGTTACTGATGCGGCATCATCTGCCGTTTCACAAAAGACAAAGAAACTGACTCCGATGATGACTTTGTTCGCCACATTCTTTCACATCGGACTTTTCACTATTGGTGGTGGATACGCCATGATTCCTCTTATTGAGGCAGAAGTGGTAAATAGGCATAAGTGGATTGAGAAAACTGAATTTCTCGATCTTATTGCCATTGCGCAATCGTGCCCAGGCGTATTTGCAATCAACATTTCTACATTTATAGGTTATAAGAGGCGTGGTACTCTTGGCGCTCTTTGTTGTGCTCTTGGAACTGCAATGCCATCATTGGTGATAATCTTATTGATAGCGATGTTCTTCCGCAACTTTCAGGATGTACCTTGGGTGGCAAGTGTCTTTGCTGGCATTCGTCCTGCTGTTGTTGCGCTTATTGCCGTTCCTACATGGAATATGGCTAAGCGTGCCAAGATAAACCTTCT
Source organism: Prevotella sp. (assembly GCA_045617965.1). Lineage (GTDB taxonomy): Bacteria > Bacteroidota > Bacteroidia > Bacteroidales > Bacteroidaceae > Prevotella. Next base: position 1,395 of record JAZLJQ010000007.1, on the reverse strand, counting down.
TAATTGGTGGATTCCTATCGTGTCTGCCGCACTTATCTGGCTGCTGGATGTTAATCCTATATATATCATTCTTGCTGCTGGCATTGGTGGCTTTATTTATGGACAGTTTATTAAACCTACTGAATAAGAAATGATTTTCCTGACATTATTCTATACATTCTTTATGATAGGCCTTTTCGGATTCGGAGGAGGCTATGGTATGATTTCCCTCATTCAGGCAGAGGTTGTTTATGACCACCATTGGATGAGTTCTGCTGAGTTTACCAATATCTTGGCTATATCCCAGATGACACCTGGGCCTATTGGCATCAACTCTGCAACTTATTGTGGATATACAGCTGTCTATAATCTTACGGGTAGTACCTGGCTTGGTGTGCTTGGCTCATGTACAGCCACTTTCGCGCTTATGTTGCCATGCTTTTCCTTAATGATTGTCATCAGTAAACTCTTCATGAAATATATGAATACAAGTCCTGTGCAGAGCGTTTTCCTTGGTCTCAGACCTGCTGTTGTCGGACTTCTTGCAGCTGCAACTCTCTTGCTTGCAAACAAAGAGAATTTCTCTTCTCTTGAAAACCCTTGGCAGTTCTATGTATCAATATTCCTCTTTGCTTCAACCTTCGTTGGAACAAAGTGGGTAGGCATAAATCCAATCAAAATGATTCTTTATGCTGCATTTGCCGGATTGGTGCTTTTATAGTGCTTTTTTATTGTGTGCGCACACAAATGCTTGACCTTTGTCAATTAAAAGGTATTTTTCGTTCTTTTTCTTGGAAATTGTTTGCGCACACAAAAAAATAGTAGTATCTTTGCACTCGGAAATCAGAGACATACACCAGCTTGCAGCTGTCGTTTACTATTTCCTTCGTGCGAGGATGCTTTGCACGTTGCACCGTCAAAAGGAAAAAAGGACATTCCAATACAAAATTCAGAAAGAGATCTGAAAGGAAATGCTCCCGGAAACATTCCTGAATGACGCTTTGGACAAGAATTGTTTAGGTTAGTAGAATAATAGATTTAGGTTTTAGTTATTAGGTTAAAGATTGTTTGACTCTTGGATAACAAAAAGAAGGATCGCGAGATCGTTCTTTCAAATTAGAAAAGGATTTTAGTTAAACATATTTTTTTAACACCCCACCAGTCGTGAGACCAGTGGGGTGTTTTTTTTTTTGTTATGTGTGGCATATGTCTCGTAATCGTATCTTTTTTTTGGGGGTGGGTAGATGTTGTATATGTTTTGTATATATGAAAATCTTAGTAACTATTCAGCGATTTCCATACACTCACTATCCATACTTAGAACAAAGCACGGATAGCAGCATATGGAGAGTTGTTGTGTTTCTTTGTTGTTTCCACGATAGACAGCAATTCAAGAAATGCATCAGCCCCTTCGTC
>JAZLJQ010000006.1:0-9478 GCA_045617965.1 Prevotella sp. | reverse complement strand
GCACCTCATCACAAAAAATGAGAGTAACAAAGGCCAAATCAGAATATATAATTGTCATCATTTTTTCGCTTTTTCCGCACATGATGAAATAGTAACAAATCTCTGCTCTATTTCACTCTATTCAAATTAGATCAAAATATTATTAGATCAAAATATGGAGCAGTGGCAGAACCACTAAATGTGGTGATGCTTGCGACGACTGGAGGTTTATCTCCACAAAGGAGTCCTTGTTTACAGGCAGCAGAGATAAGCTTGCTTAATCTCTGCCGAGTCGCGAGAAATAGAAGAAAAACTGCTCACGAATGCAGAAGGCTGTTTTGCTTATCATGCAGAATCGCATACAATCGCACGGAATCGCATACAATCGCATGGAATCGCACGCTTGCCATTAACAGGTGTTGTATCTTTGCAAGTACGATAACATCATGATGAAACTAAAAAGCGTTCTTTGACTTACTGGTACAAAACAAGAAAACATCTTGCTCTTTTCTGACCGCTAGTGCGCAGTCTGCCCGTGCCAAAAAATCAAACGCACGCGATAGTCCTCGCAAACCATCCTTATGCACCTTGCAAACCGTCCTTATGAGGCACGCAAACCAACAAGACGACAACCGCAACCCATAGCATTTGATACCTATAACACTCGTAACAAGAAATTATAACAGACAAGACTAAAAATCGTGCGTTTACCTACTTCTGTTTGAGAGTTTGCTAACTCAAAATAGTGAGCTTGCTCCGCGCAAAGCGAAGCATATACATCTTGCAGTGGGCAAGGTAATATGTCGGCCGAAGGATGTCATAGCGTGATATGCTTGTTTAGCCAAATTTTCACACTTTTTCCGACTTCATATTATTGGATCTCATTGGCCTATATTTGCAAATAACTCAAATGAATTACAACTCGTTTCAACATTAAGTTTATGTGCCGATTTTTTTGAGTTGTCATTCAATTTTATTATATTTGTAGCGATGAAAAGATATGCATTCCTCGTCTCTGTAATGTTGTTTGTGATTGTCGGGCAAGCTCAAGTGATGGAGCCTGTCAAAATGGATGTGTCAAGAAATGACAAGCAGATAGTTTTTCACGCAAAGATAAAGAAAGGATGGCATGTGTATTCTGTTGCGCCAAAAACAGAGAGCTCTACTATGGGGCCGACTTGGGCAAGGCTTGTAGTGGATAATATAGACGGGGCGGAGCTTGATGGCGAATTGCAGGCTGTCGGCAAAGAGAAGAGTGTTTATGATGATATGTTTGGCATGGATGTGCGCTATTTTGAAGACAGCGTGACTTTTGTGCAGAAGATAAAAGTGCGGAGAGAGGGCTATGTGATAGATTGTGCCTTGGAATATGGTACTTGCGATGATAAACAATGTCTTCCGCCACAACAAGCGAAATATGTAGTAAATAATGCACAACAAGCACTTGACAAAGGTACAATTGACGAGAGAGAAAGTGGCGATACTGGCTTTTGGCACTATTGGGGAATTTTTCTTGCAGGACTTGTAGGTGGTCTTTTAGCGCTACTCACACCATGTGTGTGGCCGATGATACCGATGACAGTAAGCTTTTTTCTGAAAAGAAACTCTACGAGACGGCAAGCCGTAAAAGAGGCTGTGGCTTATGGCTTTTCAATAGTGTTCATATACTTGTTTTTAGGTATTGTCGTGACGCTGATATTTGGCGCGGCTGCATTGAATAATCTTGCCACAAATGCTGTGGCGAATATAATATTCGCACTCTTATTGGTGGGGTTCGCCATGTCGTTCTTTGGAATGTTTGAATTGCGTTTGCCGGATGCTTGGGCAACAAGGTTGGATGCACAAGCCGATGCTTTGAGTGGTAGCCGTCTGCCGTTTACGCATTACCTCTCTATTGCGCTCATGGCATTGGTGCTAGTGGTGGTGAGCTTTTCTTGTACGGGGCCATTGATAGGTGTTTTGCTAGTTACCATAGCACAGACGAATAGCCTAGTGGCGCCAATTCTCGGAATGCTCGGATTTGCTGTAGCCCTTGCTGTACCATTTGCGATTTTTGCGCTGTTTCCTAATTGGCTCGGGCATTTGCCAAAATCTGGCCATTGGATGAATATGGTAAAGGTGTCGCTAGCATTTGTAGAGTTGGCATTTGCGCTGAAATTCATCTCTGTTGCCGACTTGGCATACGGATGGGGCATCTTGCCTCGAACCTTGTTCGTCGCAATTTGGCTCGTTCTAGCTATTGCGTGGGCGGTCTATCTTATCGTGACGTTGCGTAGCAAAAAAGCTCTTGCCATGAAACTCGTTCTGTTGGTGCTGGCACTTATGTTCAGCATCTATCTATCAAGAGGTCTCGTCGGCAACATAAAAATGAAAGATATAAGCGCATTCCTTCCACCAATGGAACAACAATTGTCTGCAACACATTTTCAAGACTATGAAGCGGGGCTTTGTGCCGCAAAAAAACAAAAAAAACTTGTCTTTATAGATTTTACAGGCTATGGTTGTGTGAATTGTAGGAAAATGGAGGCCGCAGTTTTTACTGATGCTCGTATAAGAAAAATATTGGATGAACAATATATAACCATAACATTATTTGTTGACGATAGGCGCCCCCTTACGAACTCTACAGAGACCGTTGGCGAACATTGGAGCAAACTACAGCAAGAAAAATTTAGAGCGAATGCTCAACCTTATTATATCGTCGCAAATGCAAATATGGATGAATCATCTATAGCAACACGAAGCTATGATGAAGATGTGGAAGGTTTCTTGGAATTTCTTAAAATCCCATTACAATAGAACTGAATGAAAATATCTAATGTATAACTTTATAAAAACAAAAGAAATGAAAAAAATTAATTTGTTTGCAGCCGTTGCTGCTTTGTGTGTGTTGTTGCTTGCATCGTGCGATAGCAAGAAGTTGGAACAAGCTAATGGCACGATTGATTCTCTGCTCCAGGCAAATAATATGACAGAAAGAGAGCTTGAAGAATATGTAAACTTGGTAAACGATGTCTCTAGCTCAATGGATGCTATCATGGCAGCAGAAAACCAAATCAACGAAGCTACAAAGGAAGGCTCTGATGTGGAAAAACGCAATGCCCTAAAAGAGAAAGTAAATCAGATGGCAACTATCTTGCAAGAACAGAAAGACCGCGTGGTACAACTCGAAAAACAATTGACAGCATCAGGCACAAAAAATGGTAAACTTCAGTCGCTTATCAACATGATGAAGGCGCAGATCTTGGAAAAAGATAACATGATAACCCAACTGCGTGCAGAACTTGAAAACAAGAATGCCGACATAACTGTTCTCACAGGTAAAGTAGATAAACTGACAACGGAAAATACAACTCTGACAACTACAGTAAAGGGACAAGAAGAAGAAATCAAAGATCAACAGGCTACGATAACTGCCCAAACAGACAAGATCAACGAGGCTTTCGTGAAGGTTGCAACAAAGAAGGAACTGAAGGCTGCAGGTCTTCTGGAAGGCGGTTTCTTACAGAAAAAGAAAGTAAATGTCAATGGGGTTGACAAGAAACTCTTCCGTCAAGTGGATATAAGAACATTCAAAACCCTTACTATTGCTTCAAACGACCCTAAGGTTAAGTCTCAAATGCCAGAAGATTCTTATACGCTAGAATCCGACGGTACTTCAACAGTTCTGACCATTACCAATCCTGAACGTTTCTGGAGCATAACCAATTTCCTTATTATTCAGCAATAAACAAATGGGTAAGACTTCCGATAAAGATATCGACAAGATAATATCCAATGGTGGCATCGTATGGGGACGTGGCGGAGAACGCCCTGACCCCAACGATGGCAAAGTGAAGACCAAAGCAAAGAAGAAAAAGTATATTACCGGTGCGCATGGAAGTGGTTCGGCAATACAAAAAGCAAAATATCGACAACAACGGGCCACAAGAAAGCACAAGTAATGTTCGGCTCAACAAACCTACAAGCGCAAGTTTTCAAGTCTAAATATGTTCAAAAATTCTCAAGTATTATTAGGCTTTTTTCGCATTTGTATATTATTTTCTTTGAAAATTTGGTTTTGTTTTCGCCTTGTACTATCTTTGCACCCGCTTTCGGCGTAACCTATGGCAGGAAGTAACGAGAGACCTAGCTACGTTGCGTTGGATAGATAACAGTAATAAGCATTAAAAACATGGATTTAATTAAAATTGCTGAAGAAGCATTTGCAACCGGCAAACAGTTCCCTAAATTCAAATCAGGTGATACTATTACAGTCGCTTACAAAATTATCGAAGGCTCAAAGGAGCGTATCCAGCTATTCCGCGGTGTTGTTATCCGCATTTCAGGATGTGGTGAAAAGAAACGTTTTACTGTACGCAAAATGTCAGGTACAGTAGGAGTTGAACGTATTTTCCCAATCGAATCACCGAACATCGACAGTATTACGGTCAATAAAATCGGTAAGGTTCGCCGTGCAAAACTTTATTATCTGCGCAAACTTACAGGTAAGAAAGCACGTATCAAGGAAAAAAGAGTCAACACAGAAGCATAAGACTTTTTTGATGCAAACAAATAAAAGGATGCCAATGATGGCATCCTTTTATTGTTGGTACTTATTCTGCAATCGTTGATTCTGATACTCCGAAAATGCTTAAACTTTAGGTGTTAATTATTTTCAATTCCCAATTAAAAATTATATCTTTGTCTCCTGCTAACAGAATAATTATTATGAAAAAGTTGAAAATTGCGATTACTCAAGGCGATACAAATGGTATGGGATATAAACTTATATTTGAGGCATTCTCAAATGCTTTGATACTTGAGAATTGTATCCCAATTATTTATGGCAATCCCAAAATTGCTGCATATCATCGGAAATATTATAACTCGGAGACATCTTTCCATATAATCATGCCGACAGATGAGCCATTGGAGAACAATCTGAATCTTTTGACAATTCATGATGAGGAAATAAAAGTAAACATTGGCGAAAGTAACGAAAGTAGCTTGCAAGCTGCAAAAATATCTGAAAATGCAGCAATGGAAGATTTTAATAAAGACCTTTTTGACGTGTTGGTAAGTACGCAAGAAGGAAAAAATTATGCCTCTTCAACTCCTAAACTGTATTTATTAGGCAATCAGCGCATAATGCTTGTTTCTGAAAAGAAGATACTCAGCGATGTCCCTTCTGAGATTACAAAAGAAAATGTAATGGCAAAAGCACAGAAATTGCAAGAGATGCTAAAAAGCAACTTCCGACTGACAAATCCGCGTATTGCAGTTTTAATGGTAAATTCCGATGGAGGTGATGAGGAAAAAAATCAAATCAAACCAGCAATAGAAGAACTGACAAATAAGGGAGTACAATGCTTTGGACCTTATAGGACAAATGATTTCTTTACAGAAAAAATGGAAGAAAGCTTTGACGCGATACTCGCAATGTATGGCGACCAATTGTTGCCACACTATTTGACACAAAGAGGCGATAATGTTGTTTTAATTGATGACGGATGTCATATCATTGCGTTACCTTATCAGTTTGGAGATGAAGCCACCCTTCTACCCGTAATATATGTTGCAATAGATGCATATCGCAATAAGAAGAATAAAGAGGTGGCTGAAGCTAACCCGCTACCAAAGCTGTTCCACGAACATAGGGAGGACATAGATCGTCGACCTGCCCGCTTTCAACCATTTGATTTTGAAAAGCCAAAATCCGAGATGCAAGAGTAGTTATGCGTGAAAAAATAGATTGTTTTGTTTCAAGCCAAATATCTGATGAACTTGATGCGTTGGCTACGAACCTAAATGGCAATAAGATGGTGCATAAAGTGCATCGTGTTGCAATCTCGGCTTTGTGTAGTAGTGATGTTATACATGAAATAGCATCAAAAGCAGAGAGCGATTATGTGCTGTTGTTCCTAAAGCAGACATCCTTGGAGATAAATTATCTTGCCCTTGACCGATTGTGTCAGGTGGCATGTGATTCAAATGCGGCCTTGGTGTATAGTGACTACCATTCGAAGAAAAATGGTGTGGTAGAGGCTCATCCCGTTATCGACTATCAAGAGGGGAGCGTACGCAACGATTTTGATTTCGGTAGTATCTTGCTAATTCGGACATCACTACTGAAAGAATATAAGAGGAGTTTTGAATACAAGTATGCGGCATTATATGATTTGAGATTATTCCTTTCACGCAAAGGAAAGATATTTCATCTAAAGGAATATCTATATACTGAATGTGAGGAAGATATGCGTAGTAGTGGACAAAAACAGTTCGACTATGTGAATCCTGCTGTTCAGGAGGTGCAGAAAGAAATGGAGGATGTATGTACTGCACATTTGGAGGAGATAAATGCTATTGTAGATACATCAAAATACAAAAACTTGGATTTTGATGAATACAGCTTCCCGATAGAAGCCTCTGTGATAATTCCCGTAAAGAACCGCGAAAAGACAATCTGTGATGCCGTACGTAGTGCACTAGGGCAGGAATGTGATTTCCAGTTTAATGTAATCGTAGTGGATAATCATTCTACAGATCGAACAACCGAATTGCTAGACAAAATGGTAAAAAGCCAACATATCAGCAACGGAGCAATGCAGAAATTAGTGCATATTATTCCAGAAGAGAACAATCTTGGTATCGGTGGTTGTTGGAATAAAGCCATAAATAGCGAATGCTGCGGGCGGTTTGCCGTGCAGTTGGATTCGGATGACTTATATAGTACTCCATACACGTTGCAGACGATTGTTGATACTTTTTATGAACAGAAGACAGCAATGGTAATAGGCTCATACAGAATATGCGATTTCGACTTGGAGACATTACCGCTGGGACTTATCGATCATCGAGAATGGACCGATGATAACGGGCCAAACAATGCTTTGCGCATAAATGGTCTTGGAGCACCGCGTGCTTTTTACACCGGATTGGTCAGAGAAATACATTTTCCCAACACAAGTTATGGCGAAGATTATGCCATGGGATTAGTACTATCAAGAAATTATCGTATAGGACGTATATATAAAGAATTATATCTTTGCCGTAGATGGGAAGGAAATTCAGATGCATCATTGACGATTGCCCAGCAAAATGCGAATAATCTTTATAAGGATTCTTTAAGGACACTTGAGATATCTGCCCGTAGGCAAATGCAACATAGCGTCATTGTTGATGCTGTGGAAACTTCTTTGCAGAGATTTTTTTGGGCTCAATTGGAAAAGTGGGAGGCAGTACGTTTTAGATATGACGATTTGAAGCAGGTCAAAATAAAAGAACTGCATAGCAACGAATATACTATGATGGTTCAATTTAATCCAGCACGCTTAGTTTCTACCGGAGCTAAAATAGACGCAAAGTCAATAGCTGGACGCTCTTGTTTCTTGTGTGCAAAAAATAGACCTCAACCACAGCAAGTCCGTTCCTTTGATGACAATTTCGATATCTTAGTCAATCCTTTCCCAATACTGCCACAGCATTTTACAATAGTATATGCAAAGCATAAGCCACAAGAGATATTGAAACACTATAGTGAACTGTATCGCTTCATAGAACAGTATCCGGAAGTGATGGCTTTTTATAATGGCCCAGAAAGTGGTGCTTCAGCTCCCGATCATATGCACTTGCAAGCAGGAACGCAAAATATCATACCTTTACAGAAACAATGGCAGATGCTGAGCCGAAACATAGAAACGTTATTTGAAGATGACAGCAATAACTATCTTGGATTGATCAAGGATTATCCCTGTCCGGCATTTGTGATAAGTTCTACAAGTGAAGTTCAAGACCATCAGATGTTCGAACAATTATATCGGGTAATGCCAATAGTATCAAATTCGCAGGAACCGATGATGAATATCATACATTGGAGAAAGGATTCCGTACATCTTTCAATCATTATCCCTCGAGGAAAACATCGCCCGGAATGCTATTATGCAAAAGGTAAGGGACGATTGATGATTTCACCTGGAGCATTGGATATGTCAGGAATGTTTATAACGCCAAGAGAAGAAGATTTTGAAAAATTGACTTCAGAACAAGCTATGGCTATTGTTCGTGAATGCGGTATTACGGATACTATGAAAAATGAAATCCTAAAAAAGCTTATGGCTAAAAATGACGATGAGCAAGAGCTAGGATATGATTTGGAAATAGATGAACCAAATGTTACTGTTGGCATAATGAAACGCGATAAGATACGGTTCTGCATCAATGAGCCGTATTTTGCAAAAGGAGAAGAGATTATAGGAGAACAAGAGATTGAATTTGCAGATGGGGCTATTCTTTGGGACGGGAACGAATATACCCGATTGTCATTTGTTCCATCTTCCATAGATGCATCGTTTTCTCTTTATGATGTTACCATAGGTAAGAATTTCCATTGGCAGCATCAAGAGAAACTGACTTTTAACGGCACACTTCATTTTATTGTTGAGGCTAATAATATTATCGCAATCAACGAATTGCCGGTGGAACAGTATCTTATGAGTGTTATTTCAAGCGAAATGAACCCATCTGCCTCTATGGAATTTCTTAAGGCTTCTGCTGTAATATCGCGTTCATGGCTATTATCTCAGATGGAAAAACGCAAGAATCATGGAAACAATAGCAATGATTTCTTCGCTTTTGAAAAGAGCGAGGGTGAATTTATCAAATGGTATGACCGAGAAGACCATGTGCTGTTTGATGTTTGCGCTGATGACCATTGCCAACGTTATCAAGGTATAACGTGTGATGACCCAAATAGGGAACTCTATAAAAAAGTTCATCGTGCCGTTCTAGAAACGCGTGGACAAATCCTTTTGAGTGGTGGCGCAATATGTGATGCTAGATTCTCAAAATGTTGCGGAGGAATTTCGGAGGAATATCAGTTCTGTTGGGAAAACAATCCACATAATTATCTTACTGCGGTAAGAGATAGTATCCAAATAGATGCAAATGCTCTAGTACCATCTCTTCCAAACTTAACCCAAGAGGAAGAAGCGGAAAAGTGGATACGTTCATCGCAAGACGCATTTTGCAATACTGCTGATGACGAAATACTTTCTCAAGTACTGACAGATTTTGATCGTGAGACGAAAAATTTCTATCGTTGGAAAGTGGAATATACTTCAAAAGATTTGTCAGAGCTAATAAATCGAAAAACAAATGATGATTTTGGTACAATTACCGACCTTATTCCAATTGCTCGTGGTAAAAGTGGAAGAATATGGAAGTTGAAGATTGTCGGCACGAAGAAGATTATGATAATCGGTAAGGAACTGGAGATACGTCGCGTCCTATCTAACTCACATTTGTACTCCTCTGCATTTGTTGTTGATAAGACTCCTAATGGATTCTTGCTGTCTGGTGCAGGTTGGGGGCATGGAGTCGGAATGTGTCAAATCGGTGCGGCCGTGATGGGGGAGAAGGGCTATGATTACGAAACTATTCTCCTTCATTATTATAATGGAGCAGAAGTGAAGAGGATATATAAATAACGTGAGTTCGACGAATTTATTTAAAACAAAGT
>JAZLJQ010000005.1:0-21304 GCA_045617965.1 Prevotella sp. | reverse complement strand
ACAGCGGTCTCCTCTTTTCATTATTTTATATTGTATGTTGATTTCTACTCCTTTAGACTCACTTCAATATTCGTTTTTACGCTACGCTCCAAACGAATATTGGAACCATTTTTCTTGCACTTCGATTTTGAATCTAGGGATAAGTCTTTCGCTCATGATGCTCACATCAACCCCACGAAGTAAAGCATCCTAACGCACAAGTTGAAACAAACAAACACACGATATTTTGTTTTCTTAATAAGGTGTATTCATCGCGTGCGTTATAGATGCCGAACACGATGGTTTGCGAGAGCTGTAAGGATGGTTTGCGAAGCTCATAAGGATGGTTTGATTTTTTGATTATCTCATTTTAGTCTTTGTAAAGGTAGAAAACCAAGTTGGCAATCAAAAAGACCGGTCAAAAAGACTAGCCTTCACTCTCCGAGCATATTTTATCTAAAAATTTTTTTGGAGTTAATATAAAAAGGTTGTACTTTTGTAGACGCAAAACCGATTATTACGGGGAGAGACTTAGAATCCCCACCTAGATGACTGTGTTAATAGCGAAGGCTTTTGGCCGAGCCGAGCGGTTAGTGAATCAGCATCAACAACCATATTGGGTTGGAGTTTTGGTGACAGGGTAGGAAGATACGTTTCCTATTCCATATATGTTTTTGTGCAAGCACAATACATAGAAATGAAAAGAAAAACGATTAAATTATAATTGAAATTATGAATACTTTAAGCTACAAGACAATTTCCGTAAACAAGGAAACAGCGCAGAAAGAGTGGGTAGTTGTCGATGCTACCGATCAGGTGGTAGGTCGCCTCTGCACTAAGATCGCAAAGTTGTTGCGCGGAAAGTACAAACCATCTTTTACTCCTCATGTCGATTGTGGAGATAATGTGATTATCATTAATGCTTCTAAGGTCGTTTTCACAGGTAAAAAGGAAACTGACAAGGAGTATGTACATTACACTGGTTATCCTGGTGGTCAGAGATTTATTTCTCCTATAGAGCTTCGCAAGAAGAGCTTCGGTCATGATAGAATCATTCGTCATGCTGTAAAGGGAATGTTGCCAAAAGGTCCTCTTGGACGCCATATTTTGGACAACCTTTATATTTTTGATGGCGCAGAGCACGATAAGGCGGCTCAAAAGCCAAAGTCAATTGATATCAACACATTAAAATAATTAAGGCATGGAAGTTATAAATGCAATCGGTCGTAGAAAGAGTGCCGTAGCTCGTGTTTACGTAACAGAGGGTACTGGTAAGATTACGATTAACAAGAAAGATATAGAAGAGTATTTCCCTTCTGCAATTCTTCGTTACGTGGTAAAGCAGCCACTCAGCTTACTAGAACAAGAAGAAAAATATGATGTAAGGGCAAACCTTGATGGTGGTGGTTACACTGGCCAAAGCCAGGCTCTCCGTCTTGCTATTGCACGTGCATTAGTAAAGATAAATGCAGAAGATAAGAAAAACCTTAAGAATCATGGATTCCTTACTCGTGATGCTCGTGAGGTAGAACGTAAGAAGCCAGGACAGCCAAAGGCACGTCGTCGCTTCCAGTTCAGTAAACGTTAATATTTTAATCAAAACCAAGGAGATCCCTACAATAATATTCGGAATTAGACTGAAACAATAATCATTTGTCAATATAAAAATAAAGTTTCTCTCATTCTACATGAAATAGAGCTACTCCTAGGTTGCTTAACAAAACAAGTAAAAGATAAGAAATTATGGCAAGAACAGATTTTGATCAATTGTTGAAGGCAGGTTGCCATTTTGGTCACCTCAAGAGAAAGTGGAATCCAGCAATGGCTCCTTATATTTTTATGGAACGCAATGGTATCCACATTATAGACCTTAACAAGACAGTTGTAAAGCTTGACGAGGCGGCAGAGGCTTTGAAGCAAATTTGCAAAAGTGGCAAGCGTGTACTTTTTGTATCTACGAAGAAGCAGACTAAGGACGTGGTGGCAGAAAAAGCTCAGTCAGTAGGTATGCCTTACGTTATTGAACGTTGGCCAGGTGGTATGTTGACGAATTTCCCTACTATTCGCCGTGCTGTAAAGAAGATGGCTAATATAGATAAGTTGATGGAAGATGGAACATACAATAATCTCTCAAAGCGTGAAATTCTTCAAATCACTCGTCAGCGTCAGAAGTTGGAGAGAAATCTTGGCTCTATTGCAGACTTGAATCGTCTGCCAAGTGCATTGTTTGTTGTTGACGTGCTGAAAGAACAAATCGCTGTTAAAGAAGCGAACCGTCTCGGCATACCTGTATTTGGTATTGTTGACACAAATTCCAATCCGGATAATATTGATTTTATTATACCTGCTAATGATGACGCAACTGATTCTGTGTCTTTGATTCTTGATGTTTGTTGTAAGGCTATCCAAGAAGGTCTTGATGAACGTAAAGTAGAAAAGGCTGATGAAAAAGCTGCTGAAGAGCAAGGGGAAGAAGAAGTTGAAGCTGTTGAAAAGCCAAAACGCATTCGTGCTCGCAAGGCAAAAGCGGAAAAATCTACTGAAGAAGAAAAAGCAGAAGAGGCTCCAACAGAAGAAAAGCAAGCAGAATAAATCACAATAGTAATTGATTAACTTAGAAAAGAGATAAGAACTATGGCAGTATCAATGGAAGACATCAAGAAGTTGCGTGCAATGACTGGTGCAGGTCTTGGCGATGTCAAGAAAGCTCTCGAAGAGGCTGAGGGCGATATGGATAGAGCAAAAGAAATTCTTCGCGAAAGAGGACAGGCTATTGCCGCAAAGCGTGAGGCAAGAGAAACATCTAATGGGTGTGTCCTTGCAAAGGCTGAAAATGGCTTTGGCGCAATTATTGCTCTAAAATGTGAAACAGACTTTGTAGCTATGAATGCTGATTTCGTGGCTTTGACAAAAAAGATTATAGACGCAGCTGTAGCTGCAAAAGCTAAAACTTTGGAAGAAGTTAAGGCTTTGATGCTTGATGGTCAAACTATCGAAGATGCAGTTAAGGAACGTAGTGGCGTTACAGGGGAAAAGATGGAACTCGATGGATATAGCATTATTGAGGGCGAAAATATCTACACTTATGATCATATGAATCGTCATGGACTTTGTGTTCTCGTCCAAATGAACAAGGCTGCAGAAGAGCAAGGACATAACATCACAATGCAAGTTGCTGCAATGAACCCTGTTGCTCTTGATCAAGATTCTGTTCCACAGAGCGTAAAAGATAGTGAGTACAAGATTGCTGTTGAAAAGACCAAGGAAGAGCAATGTGAAAAAGCTGTTGCAGCAGCGCTGAAGAAAGCCGGTATCAATCCTGCACATGTTGATTCTGAAGACCACATGGCTTCAAATATGGAAAAAGGTTGGATTACTCAAGAAGATGTTGACAAAGCTCGTGAAATTAAGAAAACAGTTTCTGCTGAAAAATTGGCAAATCTTCCGGAGCAGATGATTCAAAATATTGCTTTGGGTCGTTTGAATAAGTTCTTTAAGGAAAGTTGCTTGATGGAGCAGGAATATATTCAAGATTCAAAGATGACAGTGTGCGATTATGTAAAGGCAGCAGACAAAGATCTTACTGTTGTTGCATTCAAGCGTTTCACTCTTCGTGCTGAATAATATTTAGTCGTTTAAGATAAGTGAGGTTGTAAGGCGTGGATAATGAGCATGCTTTATAACCTCATATTTTTATAGAAGCGAAAATATGAAGATTATTGCCGTTGGCATGAATTATTTGCAGTACAATAAAGAGCTGTCAAATACGTTATATAAAGGTGAAAATCCCGTGGTGTATCTCAAGGCAGACTCATCACTTATCAAAGACCATAAACCATTTTTCCTGCCAGACGAATTGGGAAGAGTGGATTATGAGGCAGGATTGGTCGTGAGAATATCACGTTTGGGAAAGAGCATTCAACGGCGTTTCGCTTATCGTTACTATGATGCAGTTACGGTTGGCGTGGAATTTACGGCGCGCGATATGCAAAAGCAATTTCAAGAGGAAGGGTTGCCTTGTGATTTATGTAAGGGGTTTGATGGGGCTACTGTTCTTGGAGAGTGGATCGCTAAAGATGAGTTGGATTTGGATAAAATTTCCAATAAAACATTAGATGGATTGCATTTTTATTTAAACAATAATGAAGAATGTGTCCAGAGAGGTTGCTCCTCTGATATGATATTTGGTATTGATGAGATAATTGAGTACGTGAGTCGGTTTATGACTTTAAGAATGGGTGACATTATTTTTACGGGTGCCCCTACGAGCATTGGTCCAGTCGCTATAGGGGATAGGATAGAGGGGTGGTTGGAAGATAAATGTGTTTTGGAGATGAAAGTAAAGTAGTAAAGTGATATGATGAAATTATGGACGATACTAATAGGGTTGACCATAGGATGTTGCACGGCTTTTGCGGGCAGCTTTAATCGTACACATAATTTTGTAAACCTTACCCAAGAAGAACTTCGCATAGATTCGATTCTTCCTTATTATTCCACCTCAATAGACTTGGGGAAGAACTATGCCGACAGTACCTATACAATAAATGTTGAATATCCAGAGTTTCAATCACTGACTAAAGAGGAGATTTTGTGGCTAAGTGAATTGCTGTCTTCTTCACAGATTACTATTGAGGACAATCAACCTAAAATTTCAAAAAATATAAGCATAGAACGAAAATGTGCTCAACTTAATGTTGGATTCATACCGATAGTGCAACATGATGGGGAATATAAAAAGCTTGTAAGTTTCAAGCTCAATATAACTGCATCGCCACGAATTAATAATAAACCTACAAAAACGCTATCACCACGTTATGTTGCACATTCAGTATTATCTTCAGGTAAGTGGGTGAAGATAAGGGTACCTTCAACGGGCTATTACCAACTGACGGTAGCTGATATAGAGAGCATTGGTTTCAAAGATATTTCGAAAGTAAAGGTTTTTGGATATGGTGGAGCAGCTCAGCCAGATGTGTTGACAGATTCGTATCTTCGTGAAACGGATGATTTGAAAGAGATTCCTACTTTTTATTCTAGTGGTCGCAAAGTGTTCTTTGCACAAGGGCCGGCAACGTGGGAATCAAAAGAATCCATTCGTAAATTCAATCAATTTTCTAGTTTTGGATATTATTTCTTGACAGAGGGTGATTCGTCTTTAGTCATTAGTGCTGAAGAAATGAAAAACATGTATTATCCGGCTGATATTGACTATCATACTCTTTATGAAAAAGACGAAGTGTCTTGGTATCATGGTGGCAGAAACCTCTATGAAAATACATTTTTGACTGCAAATGCGACAAAATATACCATTTCTACTCCGGGACATTGTAGTAAAGGCTCGGTAACGATTTCTATTACAGCATCAGCAAAATCTACTGCGCAGATTGTTTTTAACGATTCTATGGCATGTTTGTTGAATATTCCTTCTCCTGCTGCATATTCCATGGCTGCCGAACAAACAATTACATTTAATGTGGATAATATCAAACCAAGCAATACTATTGCAATATCAAATAAGTCGGGTTGTGATATGCGTCTTGACTATATTTGTATAAATTATGCAGAACCCACTCCTATGCCGGATTTGTCAGCTATGTTACCTACTCCGGAGTATGTTGCGTATATTGATAACCAGGATCTTCATGCAGACTCTTGTGTACAGATGGTCATCATTGTGCCACAAAGTGGTAAAATGGATTTCGCGGCCTCTCGCTTAAAAGAGATTCATGAAGATAAAGACAAGATGTCTGTAAAAGTGGTACATGACTATGAGCTTTATCATGAATTTTCGAGTGGTACCCCAGATGCCAACGCATATCGTCGCTATTTAAAAATGTTGTATGATCGGGCGGGAAATAATGAAGAGAGTATGCCGCGTTTTCTGTTGTTGCTGGGAGACTGCGCTTGGGATAATAGAATGATCTCTAATGAATGGAAATTGTGCGATCCTCATGATTATTTGCTTTGTTATGAAAGTGAGAATTCGTTTTCGGATACAGAATGCTATGTGATGGAAGATTATTTCGGTCTTCTAGATGATGGTGAAGGTGGAGCACATACTGCAAGTGATAAACCTGATATAGGTATAGGTAGAATATGTGCTACTACGGCTGAAGATGCTAATTATCAGGTTGATAAGATTGTGTCATATATAAAAAATGCTAATGCAGGCGATTGGCAGAACACGATGTGTTTTATTGGTGACGATGGGAATGGTAATTCTCATATGTCTCAAGCAGAGCAAGTAGCTCAGCAGACGGAACATCTTTATCCGGGATTTGATATTAAGCGCATATTCATAGAGGCTTATAATCGCGAAACCTCTGCAATAGGCAATACTTATCCTGATGTGACGAGACTTTTGCGTGAACAGATGTCAAGTGGTGCTTTGCTGATGAATTATACGGGTCATGGCAGTGCCTATCAGTTTTCTCATGAGCGTGTATTGACACTATCTGATTTTGCGGACAATAAGACAAAGCATCTTCCGGTTTGGTTTACTGCTTCGTGTGATATTATGCCTATTGATACTAAAATTGAGAACTTTGGAAAAGTGTCAATGTCAAATCCTAAAGGTGGAGCCGTGGCATTTGTAGGTACCACTCGAACTGTATTCTCGTTTGAGAACAGCAAGATAAACCTCTTGTTCTCAAAGTATGTACTTGCAGAGGAGAATGGCAGATGCCTAACTCTAGGCGAGGCATTACGAAAGGCAAAGAATGATTTGGTTACGCTTGGTCAAGATCTTTCGGAAAATAAGCTACATTATGTTTTGTTAGGTGATCCTGCGATGTCATTAGCAAGGCCTATTGGCAGAATTGTAGTTGATTCCATAAATGGGATGTTGGCTGATGATTTGAGTCATGTTATTCCGGCGGGAAGTGTTGTTGACCTTAATGGACATGTTGTAAGTACTTCAAGCACTGGTTCAAATTTTAATGGGCGCGTGTCGCTGACGGTAAAGGATGCACAAGAATATATTCTTTGTCATAATTACGATACGTATGATAAATCGGATCGGTTTGCTTATTATGACAGAAAGAATACACTTTTCAATGGTAGTGATAGTGTGCGTAATAATAAGTTTAACATTCGTTTTTCAGTGCCTATGGATATAAAATATGATTCGGCCGAAGGTTTGCTTACACTTTATGCTTGTAGTAATGATAATTCGCAGTTGGCGCATGGTTCATATGAGCATGTCGTCTTTAATAATACAATGCCTCAAGAAAATGACTCAATAGGCCCTTCTATTAGTTGCTATCTAAATTCTCCTTCATTTGCAAATGGTGACAAGGTGAATTCAAAGCCGTTCTTCGTTGCGCAACTCGTAGATAAGGACGGTATTAATGTTAGTGGTAGTAGTATTGGCCACGACTTGGCGCTAGTTATTGATGGGAAGTCGGATATGACATACAATCTTAATAGTTATTTCCAATATGATTTTGGCTCATATACTTCTGGACGTGTAGAATATTCTCTTCCGGAACTTTCTGAAGGTAGGCATAAGCTTCAATTCAAAGCTTGGGATATTTTGAACAATTCTTCTACATCGGAGTTAGTGTTCAATGTTGTCAATGGGCTTGAGCCTGTGATCTCAGATATTGGTTGTTCCCATAACCCAGCCAACACATATACTGATTTTATTATCAAATATGATCGTGCTGGTACAGCCGTTGATATAACATTTGAAGTCTATGATGTTCAAGGACGCATCGTTTGGCGAAATAAGGAGACGGGAGTTAATACACAAGGAGAGTATAGAATGCATTGGGGTTTAATATCTAATGCGGGTAGTTCCGTATCTTCTGGGCTTTATCTTTATCGTGCACGCATTAGCTGTGGTGGAAGTTCAGAAGCGTTGAAAGCTAAGAAACTGCTAATTTATCGTAAATAACACAACCTTTTTACAATAAAGCGTTGTTTTTATAGTTATAATATCACTATATAATATATTATAAAGATGAAGTGTCATTGTTATATAAGGTTTTCTTTAGTTGTGTTACTGTCTCTATGCATAAGCATTAATAGTATGGCAGAGGAAGGTTCCGATGTAAAGAAATCGTTCAATCCTGTAGAGTATGCTGTTACTTCTCTTATGATTGCGCCAGATGCAAAAGGGGCTGGTTTTGGTGATGCAGGTGTAGCTACGGATCCTGATGTGAATTCCCAATATTGGAATCCTGCAAAATATCCGTTTTGTATAAGTAAAGCTGGTGCTGTTATTAATTATACTCCATGGCTACGTCAATTGGTTAATGATATGGGATTGGCAAGTATTTCGGGATATTATCGTTTGGGAGATTATTCTGCCATTTCAGCAGGTTTCCGATATTTTTCGTTGGGCGAGGTATATACTAGTTATGATGAGTCTGCTATGACGATTAAACCGTATGAAATGGCGTTTGATGTGGCTATTTCGCGTATGCTTAGTGAAAATTTCTCTTTGGCTGTTGCAGGTCGTTTTATTCTTTCTGATTTGAAATTTAATTTTGATGAAGATACATCCCCTGCATCTGCCTTTACAGCCGATGTGGCGATGTACTATAATAAATATTTCAACATTGGTGAGCGTGAGTGTTTGTTTGGTCTTGGGTTGAATGTTAGTAATATAGGTAGTAAGATTTCTTTTGCTGGTGATAACTATAGTCAGTTTTTGCCGACAAACTTGCGTTTGGGGGTCAATTTGACAGTTCCAATAGATGAATATAATAAGTTTTCAATAGCGGCAGATGCTAATAAGTTGTTAATTCCGACATGTCCTACAGAGGAGCAGTTTCGTTCTGATTCTGCAGCGCATAAAACGGATTGTTTGAGTTATCATGAGTATTTGGAGGAGAAGTATTACAATATTAGTGCCATTAAGGGGATGTTTCAAAGCTTCTCTGATGCTCCTGGTGGTTTTTCCGAAGAGTTAGACGAAATTCAATGGAGTCTAGGTGCAGAATATACTTATAACGATAAGTTCTCTATCCGTGCCGGTTATCATCACGAAGCAGAGTCGAAAGGTAATAGAAAATATTTTGCTATTGGTGCAGGTTTTAAGATGAATGTATTTTCTCTTGATGTGGGTTATGTCATTGCCACGGCAAAAAGCAATCCTCTTGATCAGACGATGCGTTTCACTCTTGGTTTTGATTTGGATGGAGTGAAAGACCTCTTTAATCGTGGAAACAGATGAGGGTAGGTTTCGGTTATGATGTGCATCGACTTGTTGTTGGTCGTGATTTGTGGCTAGGAGGCATCAAAATCCCTTTTGAGAAAGGGCTTCTTGGGCATAGTGATGCAGATGTGTTGATTCATGCTCTTTGTGATGCGCTGTTGGGTGCTGCAAATATGCGTGACATAGGGTATCGTTTTCCGGATACATCGAGTGAGACTAAAGATATTGATAGTAAGATATTGCTTGCGCGAACTATGGAATTAATACTTTCTAAAGGTTACCATTTTGTCAATGCTGATCTAACGATATGTGCAGAGCAACCTAAAGTCAATCCTTTTGTTGAGAGAATGCGGCAGTGTTTGGCGCATATTCTTAATACAGATTTAGATAATATTTCGATCAAGGCGACGACTACCGAGCAGTTGGGTTTTGTCGGTCGTCGGGAAGGTATTTCTGCTTATGCAGTGGTATTAATTAAAAAGTAGCCAATACATAGTCCTTGCTCTGTATAGGAGGGGCTTTTTAGTTGGGATCTAAAAACACTTATCATTTTGCAGTGGACAGATAGAATTCGGCAAATCAAGATTCTTCTTGTTATAGTTTCCATAATAATCGTGGCGACTTCTTTGGTTGTGTCACATTATCTGGTAAGTGATCTTGAGCGTCAGGAACGGCAAAATATGACTATATGGGCGGAGGCTATGCGTACGATAAGTCTAGCAGATGAAAATACGGACTTGGGGCTTGCGTTAAAGGTTTTGGAGGGGAACAATACGATTCCTATAGTTGTAAAGGATCGCAATGGGAATATTATCGACCAGCGTAATATTCCTGACTCTACCAAGATGCTCAATGTGTCGCGTAAGCGTGATTTTATTCGTATTTTTTTAGAGTCAGATGCTTTATGCGCTGGTGATTCGGTACGATTATATTTTGATGCTTCTCAAAAGAAAGATGTAGACTATATTGATGTACATTATGATGAGAGTATTATGCTCAAGCGTCTTGAGTTATATCCTTATGTTCAGTTGGGTGTAGTATTGATATTTGTGATTGTAGCTATATTTGCTCTTTTGACATCTAAGAAAGCAGAGCAGAATAAGGTTTGGGTGGGTCTTTCAAAAGAAACAGCCCATCAGTTAGGCACTCCAATATCGTCGCTGATGGCTTGGACTGCTGTTTTGCATGAGAGTTATCCTGATGATTCTCTTTTGTTGGAGATGGAGAAGGATGTTCGTCGTCTTCAGTTGATTGCAGAGCGTTTTTCAAAGATTGGGTCTGTGCCTGAAGCTTCGCCTACATCGTTGCGGAATGTTCTTGTTCATGTGATTGATTATATGGATCGTCGTACATCTGCAAGGGTGCAGATGGTGTGCGATTTCCCTCATGAGGATGTAATGGTGTGTATTAATGCTTCGCTTTTTGAATGGGTGATAGAGAATCTCTGTAAGAATGCTGTAGATGCGATGGAGGGTTCTGGTACTATTCGCCTACGTTATGAGTGTGTTGAGGGTAGGGTTGTGTTAGATGTTTCAGATGATGGTAAGGGTATTCGCAAGAAAAATATTAAAAATGTGTTCAAGCCGGGGTTTACGACTAAGTCTCGTGGGTGGGGTCTTGGACTTTCGTTGGCAAAACGTATTGTTGAGGAATACCATCATGGTAAGATATATGTTCTTTCATCCGAGGTAGGTAAAGGAACAACGTTTCGTATAGAGTTGAGGTCGTAGTTTTTTTATTTGTTTTGAACGATTCCCATTTCCTTTTTTTTCTTTCAATTTTGGGAGGGTGTAGATGGCAAGTTTTTTGTATTTGGGTCGTTATGTTCTTTTTTTTGTTGCTTTGAGGAGTGTTTGTATTAGATATGCGGATATGACGATGGCAACAATTTTGGCTATGTTTGCTGTGTTTGTAGTTATGGTAATGTTGCTATGTTTTATGATGACGTCTGTTATGAATATTATTGTTGGGTGTGTTAAGAATATGGTCATGCTTAAGTTTCCCAATAGGAATATCTTTTTATTTTCAAGTATTTTATTTAGTAATGTGTTTTGTCCATTGTTTATGATTGCGACTGCTATGGTTATTATTAGGACAGGCCAAAAAAGTGCAGCGCATCGTAGCCAAGGTGGCAATTCTTGATAGATGAAGTAGGAGCTTATTAATAGTATTATCGCAAGTATTTCGCATAGTGTTCTCAGCCAGTTGTGTTTGGCGAAAAAATTTAATATGGTAGGCATCGTCCTTTTGCTTTGTAGTGTTTGATAGAGTATGATACCTATTGAGAAATCAATTATTCTTGTTAGTGGGAAGATGTAGAGGATGTCATTTGTTTGCTGTGGAGATAGTTGTGATGCGATGGTGATGTAGGTGATAAAGATGATGGGAATAGTTATTTTCTCCCAAGTTTTTTTTCTGATTCTGTTTAGATTTTTATATAGGGTGTAAAATGTTGCGTAGCAGAAGATGATGTCTGATAGAAACCATGAAACTCCGTTGAGAGTGTAGTAATAGTTCATGTTCATTGTCCAGCTTTGTAGTAATGTCAGGGATAGCATTACTTTGCCGATATCAAATTCGTTCCAAATGTAAATTGTAATGATTATCCAAAATATTGTTGTGATGAGGTGTAGGGGGTATATTTTTCGTATTTGTCGGCATAAAAGTTTTCGTGTGCAGAAATTGTTGTTTTGTATTTTGTCTGCATAGGAGTATGATAGTGTATATCCGCTTATGATGAAAAAGAAGACCACTCCACATTCTCCGCCCCAATCAAAATTGGGTAATATGTGTGAGGTTACGATTAAGATTATGAAGACGAATCGTAGTGTGTTGATGTTTTTTATGTATTTTTTCGTGGCTGTAAGTAGTGTTGTGTATGTTGTTGGTGGTGAATAATCTTTTTATGATTCTATTGTCTAGTTGTTATGGCTGTTTTTTATTGATTATATTGAGATGAAATTAGGATTGTTTTTGAGTGGTGGGTTGACAAAATAATGAAAAATGAAAAAATGACATTTGGTCATTAGTTGCATAGCTCGCTATGCAACTAATCGATACGCAAAAAGATGCCAAAAAGAAACTTAAAGCACTCAAAATAATAGCTACCATAAGAGTTTATATCATTTTAGAATTTATAGAACACTCCTAGAGAGTTTGTAGGATTGTTGATTCCCCCTAATTGCTAATAAGTAAGGTTGGTGAGTACTGCTAATTATTAAGGTTGTTTACATCCAAGTCGGTGTCTTTAGAGATGCTGAGATTGCCATTGGCATTGATGTTGATGGCGAATGGTGCAATAGCATCTGTTTGTGGATAGCTGATGGCGCTAGAGAATTGTATGTTACCACTCTCTGTATTTATGAAAATTACGCTTTCCAAGATACCCTCTTTCAGCATGTTGGCATCAAGAAAACTAGCGAAATCGTTTTTGCGGAATGTGTGAGAGAAAAATGTGCTTCCATCATCGCGCATAATTTCTAGTGTAATCTTGTTGTTATAGAATCGTTGCCCGTTTTCGGTCTTTACTATGGGTACTGATTTGTCGGGTTCTTTTTTGATGTCGTAGGTGTATATGTTCCCTTGCCAAATAAGTTCATCTGAAACGTCGTAAGAATTGCTAGTAATAATTTTTGTAGTGGCATTTTGTTTTGCCTCTTGCTCTGGGATGCTGACAATAATATATTCGCCATTGTTTTTCTTGCCACAAGCCCCGGTAAGAAGTAGAACGAAGATGGGTAATAATCGTTTCATATCCTGAATTTATGACGCAAAAGTAGCAATTTTTTTTAATTTTTCTATATTTTTGCAAAAATAAACTAGCATTAGAATGAAGAAACTCTTGTCATTGCCTCCCAACCTAGTGGGGCAATTTCATAATATCACCGGTCTAAGCAAAAAGGAATATTTTTGCTCTTGCGATCCTATTGGGCATCGGTTAGGCTCAGGAGCGGGAACTGCACACCTCTTAAACGAAGCTTTCAAGAACGAAACACAGAAACGAAGTTTTGAAGAATGGTTAAGGCAAGAAAAACGAATTTTGATGCATGCCGGGGGACAAAGTCGCAGACTACCGGCATATGCACCTTCAGGAAAAATTCTAACACCGATACCTGTATTCCGTTGGGCTCGCGGGCAGCGACTGTCGCAAGACCTGCTCTCACTCCAAATACCTTTATATGAAAATGTGATGGCAAAGGCGCCGAAGGATGCTCATACGATGATAGCCAATGGCGATGTGTTAATACGCACATCTATGCCTGTTTGTGAGATACCAAAAGCTGATGTGGTGTGTTATGGGCTCTGGCTTAAGGATGAGATAGCAAGGAACCACGGCGTGTTCGTTTTAAACCGCGAGTCTCCGCAAGTGCTTGAGCGAATGATTCAAAAGCCTTCAATGGAAGAGTTGTTAAGGTTGCGGGAGAATCATTATTATTTGACGGATATAGGTATGTGGATTTTGAGCGATAGGGCCGTAAGGATGTTGATGGAACACTCTAAAAGACAAGGCGATTTTTGTGAGTATGATTTATATTCTGAATTCGGTTGTTCGCTTGGAGAACACCCCACGATAATAGACAAGGAATTAAATAGACTGAGTGTTGTCATTTTGCCGTTAGAGGGTGGCGAATTTTACCATTATGGTAGTTCACACGAGATTATTTCTTCGACACTTGCTCTGCAAACCCTTGTATCAGACCAACGAGAGATTATACAGCATAAGGTAAAGGCGCAAGCATCTATTTTTACGCAAAATAGTATTTGCCATATTCCTTTGACTGAAGATAACCCAGAGGTGTGGATTGAAAATAGTTTCATAGGTAGTAATTGGAAGATAGGTCAAAAGAATATCATAACGGGAGTGCCGAAAAACAATTGGAATATTACTCTTAAAGATGAAGACTGCGTTGATATCATTCCAATAGGGGAGGACGCATATTGTGCTCGTGTCTATGGATTTTATGACAAGTTTGGCGGTGATGCACAAACGAAAAAGTGCTTCCCTGTAACATCAAACATAGACGAACTTGAAACTTTCATTAATGTTGCACTTGCCAACCGCCATGCCGAGAGAACAAAGCAAGTGCTACAACCCCAATTGTTATTAAGCGCAGAGGAAATCTCTGACAAGGCAAACATGTGTAGGCTTGTAGCTCAACGACGCGAATTTCGTAAAGATAATTGGCAAACAATAGCAAAGAATTATGAGAAAAGCGTCTTTTATCAATTGGATTTAAATGATGCTGCCAAAGATTTTGCGAGAGAGAGCATTCCGATGCCTGAAAAAATAAAAGATGACGAGCCTTTAATGACACATATGCGAGATGATATGTTCCGTTCGGAACTTTGTCGTCGAAGAGGAGAAGAAAATGAGGCAAAAATACATGAACAAAATGCATTCGCCCGCTTGCAAGAAACCTTAACATCAATGGCCTTAGAACATCGGCAAGAACCAAAAATGTCGATTTATCCAGATCAAATCGTTTGGGGACGAAGCCCCGTAAGAATTGATGTGGCAGGGGGGTGGACAGATACACCGCCTTATTGCTTGATAGAAGGTGGAAATGTGGTCAATTTTGCAATCGAACTGAATGGGCAACCGCCGCTACAGGCATATGTGCGTTGTTGTAAGGAATATACCATTGTCATGCGAAGTATAGATTTGGGAGCAATGGAGGTGATACGTACATACGATGAAATCGCAAATTTTAATCAGGTCGGTTCACCATTCTCAATACCGAAGGCTGCAATTGCGTTGGCAGGTTTCTTGCCGAAATTCTCAAAAATCAAATACAAAAGTCTTGAAGAGCAGCTCAAAAACTTTGGTTGTGGTATGGAGATAACGATGTTAGCAGCAATACCTGCAGGTAGCGGATTAGGAACGAGCAGTATTTTGGCTTCAACAGTGTTGGGCGCAATAAGTGATTTTTGTGGTTTGGCATGGGATAAAAATGAAATATGTAAACGTACCCTCGTCCTTGAACAATTGCTTACTACTGGAGGAGGGTGGCAAGATCAGTTTGGAGGCGTCCTTCCTGGCATAAAATTCTTGAAAACAAATGCCGGAGTATATCAAGACCCTATATCAAGGTGGATGCCAGATGCAATCTTCTCGCAACAAGAATATAAATTGTGTCACCTACTCTATTATACAGGAATTACTCGTACGGCAAAAGAATTGCTGGCAAGAATAGTGAAAAAGATGTTCCTAAACGATGCTTCCGAAATGGCTCTTTTGGCTGCAATGAAACAACATGCAATAGATATGCATGAGGCTATCCTACGCAATGACTTTGACGAATATGGGAGGTTGGTCCGCAAAACATGGCAACAAAATCAATCAATAGACTTGGGAAGCAATCCTAAAACTATTGCAACTATGACAGAACTTATTGATGATTATTGTTTCGGGTATAAACTTTGTGGGGCAGGTGGAGGAGGATATCTATACATGGTTGCAAAAGACCCAGATGCTGCTCAGCGTATTAGAAAAATATTAACAACACATCGCATAAATGCCAATGAGCGGTTCGTTGATATGAACATTAGTAAGACCGGTCTACAAATTAGTCGTAGTTAAATAGGATAAAATGCAATTGACAACAGAGGTTGAAATCAAAAAATCGGCATTTTTAGTAGAGCCACAAATGAGGATGTTGTTCTTAGGCAGTTGCTTTGCTGATAATATTGGAAGATGTTTCAAAAGAAACGCCTTTAATGTTGACATCAATCCACAAGGTGTAATGTACAATCCTGCAAGTATATACAATTGCTTACACAATTTAGACAGTAACAATTTTGATGTTTTATTTATTACATTGGGTACTAATTATGTTTATTGCTTGCGCCAAACAGGAGAGATAGTCGCAAATTGCCAAAAGCGGCCTGCTGCGTTGTTTGAAGAAAAAGAACTCTCGGTGAAGGAGTGTATTGACTATTTACAAAAAACTATAATCGAGTTTGATGGTAAAGTTATTTTGACGGTCAGTCCTATACGATATGCAAAATATGGGTACCATAAAAGCCGACTTTCTAAAGCTATATTGCTTTTAGCTGCAGATGAGATAGTCAAACGAAATGATAATTGTGTGTATTTCCCATCATACGAAATTGTGAATGATGAACTGCGCGATTATCGTTTTTATAATCCTGACATGTTACACCCATCGCAACAAGCAGTAGAGTATATTTGGGATAAGTTCGGACAGGCCTTCTTTTCATCTAAGACATATCAGTTCTTGCAAGAGTGGAAGCCTATACGTGAGGCAATGGAACATAAACATTTCTATCCCGAATCAGAAGAAGCAAAGAATTTTAAAGAACAAACAGAAAATAAAAGACAGGAGTTTTTTAGAAAATGGCATATAGTATAGAAAAGATAGTATCACTTATTGGTGCTCGAAAGATATCTGCATTAAACGATAATGTATTATCAACGAGGATAAATTGGTTGTTGACAGATAGCCGTTCGTTGGCTTTCCCGGAAGAAACACTTTTTTTCGCCTTGAAATCAGATCGTAATGATGGACATCGTTTCATTGAGGATTTATATCATCGGGGTGTACGTAATTTTGTAGTAGAAACATTACCAAATAATTTTTCAAAATTCGTAGGGTGTACATTTTTGCAAGTAAAAGATTCATTGAAAGCTTTACAACGTCTTGCTGAACGCCATCGGGATGAATTTAATATACCAATTGTTGGTATCACCGGTAGTAATGACAAGACGAAGGTAAAAGAATGGTTATATCAGTTGCTGTCGCCTTCGTTTAAGGTGACGCGTTCGCCCCGTTCATATAATTCGCAGATAGGCGTTCCGTTGTCTGTTTGGCTACTTGACGAAAATACAGAGGTAGGTGTTTTTGAGGCAGGAATAAGCCTCCCTAATGAAATGTTTGCTTTGCACGATATCATTCAACCTACAATAGGTCTACTAACGAATTTAGGAATAGCACATCAAGAAAATTTTTCTTCACAAGAAGAAAAGTGCGCGGAAAAACTACGACTATTCAAAGATGCAGATGTGGTCATCTTTAATGGGGATGATAAAATCGTCAACTCGTGCATAGGCAAATCGCATTTCAAAAATACTCTTTCTTGGAGTCGTATCAATGAGCAGCAGGTATTGTACATAAAAAGTGAAAAACGAGCAGGTGAAGTTACTTTAATTGAATATAGGTATAAAGGTAAGGATGCATCCTATTCAATCCCATTTATTGACGATGCTTCATTAGAATGTTCAATAAATTGTTGTGCTGTATGTCTATATATGGGGCTCTCGCCAGAGTTGATAAGGCAGCGCATGGCTCAGTTGGAGCCTGTCGGCATGCGTCTTGAAGTCAAGGAGGGGCGTAATGGTTGCACTCTAATAAACGATTCTTATAACTCCGATTTCAATTCTTTGGATATGGTTTTGGACTTTATGGGACGTCGTTTAGATCTTGCTAGCCGCCATCGCACACTTATTCTTAGCGATATATATCAAAGTGGTGAAGATGCAGAGATGTTGTATAGTAAAGTAGGTGCTTTACTGGCGGAGCGTAAAATAGAACATTTCATAGGTATAGGCGATGATCTTTGTAGATGTTCAAATTGTATAAGGGTGGCAAATAAAGTTTTTTTCAAAGATGTGGAAGATTTCTTGCTCTCTCCCACTTTTTTTGCGTTGCAAAACGAAGTAATATTAATAAAAGGCGCTCGGAAATTTGGCTTTGAGCGAATTACAGAACAATTAGTAGAAAAGGTACATGAAACCACATTGGAGGTTAATTTGAAGGCCATAGTGGCCAATTTGAATTATTATCGTTCGTTTCTTCATTCTACAACCAAATTGGTGTGTATGATTAAAGCTTCTGCATATGGGGCTGGATCTGTGGAGGTGGCTAAGATTTTGCAAGACCAAGGTGTGGACTATCTTGCTGTTGCTGTTGCTGATGAGGGTGTGGAATTGCGTAAAAATGGTATTTGTTCAAATATCATGGTAATGAATCCTGAGATGTCTTCGTTGAAAACTCTTTTTGATTATAAACTTGAGCCTGAAGTTTATAGTTTTCGATTGCTTGATGCTCTCATTAAAGAAGCAAACAAGAAAGGGATAACTAATTATCCTATGCATATTAAAATAGATACTGGTATGCATCGGCTTGGTTTTAATCCAAAAGATGATATGGAGAAACTAATCGCACGGCTTATTTCTCAAACGGCATTGATGCCTCGCTCTGTGTTTTCACATTTTGTGGGCAGCGACTCTGATACATTTGATGAGTTTTCTGCTCATCAGTTCAACCTATTTCAGCAAGGAAGTTCACAATTACAAAATGCATTCCATCATAAGATACTTCGTCATATGGATAATTCGGCGGGCATAGAACATTTTCCGCAACGGCAAATGGAAATGTGCCGTTTGGGGCTTGGGCTTTATGGTATCAATCCAAGGAATAATGTAATATTAAACAATGTGAGTACGTTGCGCACTACTATTTTGCAGATACGCCATGTTCCAAAAGATGAAACTGTTGGTTATTCCCGTAAAGGGACATTGTCAAGAGACTCAATAATTGCAGTAATTCCAATAGGCTATGCCGATGGGCTAAACCGTCGTCTAGGCAATAGGAACTGTTATTGTTTGGTAAATGGGCAACGTGCTGAATATGTGGGTAATATCTGTATGGATGTTGCGATGATAGATGTTACAGGAATAGAATGTCACGAGGGTGATAGTGTAGAAATCTTTGGTGACAATTTGCCTATAACAGTTCTTTCCGATGCTTTAGGAACGATTCCATATGAAATAATAACAGGGATATCCAATCGTGTAAAACGTATTTATTTTCAAGACTAAGTTTTTTTCATTTTTTCATTTTTTCATTTTTCTATATATTTGCAAACAAAAAATGAAAAACTAATTTATAAATATAAAATTATTATGGCTAAATCTACTTTGCAGACAACAAAGATGACAAATTATCGGTGGGTGATTTGTGCTATGTTGTTCTTCGCAACGACGGTAAATTATATGGACCGTCAAGTGCTATCACTGACATGGAAAGACTTTATCGCCCCAGAGTTCCACTGGACAGATAGTGATTACGGAACAATTACAGGAGCATTCTCTCTCTTCTATGCCATATTCTGCCTTTTCGCAGGTAAGTTCATTGATTGGATGGGAACAAAGAAAGGCTATCTCATTGCAATTTTTGTTTGGAGTACAGGCGCTTGCTTGCATGCAGTTTGTGGATGGGTAACGATGAATATAGAAGGCATCGCAGATTTGAATGCTTTGCGAGCTGTTGCAGATGGATCGCAAGTTGCGCTCGCTATTGCTTCTATCAGTGTTTGGTTGTTTTTATCTTGTCGAATGATATTAGCTCTAGGAGAAGCAGGTAATTTCCCTGCGGCTATTAAAGTTACAGCTGAATATTTCCCAAAGAAAGATCGTGCTTTCGCAACAAGTATTTTTAATGCCGGTGCATCTGTTGGCGCATTGCTCGCCCCTGCAACAATTCCTCTCCTTGCCCGTGCTTGCGGATGGGAGATGTCGTTCGTTATAATAGGTGCGATAGGATACGTATGGTTGTTCTTTTGGATATTCCTTTATGATAAGCCTGTTCATCAAAAGAGAATGAACTCTGCAGAACTGACTTATGTCAATCAAGATGCTGATACAGATGGCGATCCAAAAGATGCTAATGATGAAGGACCAAAGATTAGTTTCTTGAAGTGTTTCACATTCAAGCAGACTTGGGCATTCATTGTGGGTAAGTTTATGACTGATGGCGTGTGGTGGTTCTTCCTATTTTGGGCACCAGCATATTTCTCAGACCAATATGGGTACACCTCCGATTCACCGATGGGAATAACACTTATTTTTACACTTTATGCCATTGTAACAGTAATTTCAATAGGTGGAGGATACCTGCCGACATATTTTGTAGATAAGAAAGGTATGAATCCGTATGCGGGCAGAATGTGCGCTATGCTCATCTTTGCTTGCTTCCCTATCGTAGCTCTCATTGCACAGCCTATGGGAATTTATTCTGCATGGTGGCCAGCAATCATCATCGGTTTTGTAGGGGCAGGGCATCAAGCTTGGTCGGCAAATCTTTTCTCAACAATCGGTGATATGTTTCCAAAATCAACCATAGCTACAATTACCGGTATTGGCGCAATGGCAGGCGGAATAGGGTCTTTGTTGATAAATAAAGGAGCTGGAGTGCTATTTGATTATTCTGCAAGTCAAGGTGAGTCATTCCAATTTATGGGCTTTGATGGTAAACCTGCGGGATATATGATTATTTTCTGCATTTGTGCAGTTGCCTATCTCATTGGCTGGAGCATCATGAAGTTGTTAGTCCCTAAGTATAATGCGATTGTAGTGGAATAGGATTCTTTTATTTTGGTTAAAAAAAGTTAAATGTAGTGTGTGCGTACATAGTGGAAAACTTTTTTTACTAAATTTGCAAAGATGATAATTCACATTTATATTTTTATTAACAATTTAAAAACAAACTAACATGAAAGAATTGGCAAATAAGCTCGCTGAACTTTGCGCTGCTGTTCAGAAAGACATTGAAAAGGTAGAACAAAACAAGGCTGCTGCTGCACGCGTTCGCAAGGCTACTCTTGAAATCGCTAAGGTGGGTAAGGAATTCCGCAAGGCTTCTATTGCTGCTACAAAGTAAGGGATTTCTCTCTAGAAAATAAAATAAGGACTCTCAAAAGAGAGTCCTTATTATTTGTATGACCTTTTATCCCAAGAAGTGTGTTTGCTCATTTTAGTTTCCTCTGAGATAGTATGTGGATTGTATTAGCTTTTCTCTCGGCTTGTCTTCTTGGCTTTTACGATGTGTTTAAGAAGCTTTCATTAAAAGACAATGCTGTTTTGCCAGTATTATGTTTGAGTGTAGGTTTTTCAACAATTTTTTTGCTACCATTTTTGTTTCTGTCATCAAATGCTATAATAGATCCCGGTACACTATTCTATGCGAATCCCTTTGCTTGGAGTGAGCAAAAATTTTAGGTTCATCCGACATTTCGAGTGATGCGGCAATCATGTAGTGCATAAAGCCTAAGAGTGAAATATCGGTCGTCTCTGAATCCGTATGCATTGCGTTTCATAACTTTTATCTTGTTATTGATACCTTCTACTTTTCCCGTTGA
>JAZLJQ010000004.1:0-23219 GCA_045617965.1 Prevotella sp. | reverse complement strand
TTAGCACGTGCTAGTCTTAGAGGAGAAGCTCTGCTTAAAGATGCAGGTGAAAACCTTATTTCTGCCACTTATTTATTGATGAATGATATTACCTATCAAAGTAAGGGTACATCGGGAGGTTTCTTAAAAATGGTGGCAAAGAGTTATGCATCAGCTTTTACTGGTTCTGCCAAACTCTTACAAGATGAAATAGAAGCGATAGGAGGTTTCAAAGTTCAAATAAAAAGTTACCTCTTCAGATTGGTGTGGAATGATTCGATTGCTAACGAATTTTATAGGAAATACTACACAGAACAAGAAGATAAGGAGAAGTCCCAATTGTTCATGAATGAAAAGGATCTGTTCTCTATGAAATATATTGGCTGTACCACATCAGAATCCTCGGAGCAACATTTTTCTAAGTCGAAGGAACCTGCAATACTGCTAACAAAGGTTCTTACACGAACCATCGACCAAAACATAGCCCAATTGCAGCATGACTATGAGCCATTCCGCATAAAGGCGCCGCTAATCTCTACCGAACCACTACAGGCTTACATTGGATTGAAAGAAGATGTCTCTATCTCAAGAAAATACGAGGTACTTGAAAGAGTACAAAACGAAGACGGAAGTATTTCTTATGAAAGAGTTGGTATAATTAAGCCCGTCTCGGGTAAAATTTGGGACAATCGTTATATGTCATATGAAGACGAAGGTGTTGCCAAGGAACTAGATGCGACCGAATTTGAAAAGGTATCAGGTAAAGAATTCCATATTGGTATGCTAATTCGGGAGATAAAGTGATTTTTTTGTTAAAGTTACATAACATTATTTATCGACTCAAAAATGTTTTATCAGCTACGCACATCATATTTTAAGAAATCCACAAATAAGCCCCATGAAACAAAAAGGGCAAAATTGTTGATTTTTCAAAGCATTTTATTCGCACCTTGAATAAGCATTTTTATTCGCTTCGTTTCATCTTTTCTTGTTTACAAACATTAAAAAAACAATCTTTATTTATGACGTTGTCTCAAGGTCTTCTACTCAGAGCCTCAAACTTGTCGTGACAAGTTGATAAAATCATCACGACAAATCACAGAAATTGTCGCGATGATTTTAGCGAATCATCGCGACGATTCGTAGGCAACGAGCGGAAGAAACTTAAGCAACTTATGAAAAAGCATCTAATAAAGTGTGCTTGAAATAATATAATCCTAGAAAATCCACTTGATAGAATGGAGTATATGGGTTAATATTTTGCATTCCTCTTGCTTACTTTCCTCAAAAAGAATTACAAACAAAGAAAAAACAAATTTTACAAATCGTCTTTTCAAATCAAACAAATCATGTAAGAAAGTAAAAAGAAAAGATTACACAATTTATAGCTACAATATATATAAAGAAAAGGTGATAAAATAAAAAAAGCGGAAGAAGGGAGATTCGAACTCCCGGTACCCTTTTGAGGTACACCCGCTTTCCAGGCGAGCTCCTTAAGCCACTCGGTCATTCTTCCTGACTTATAAAACAAAAAAATCTAGTTTCACACCTATCGGCACTTGTGAAAGTCGAAAGAAAAGATTGCTTGCGCTTTGACTTTTCATCGCTTTTCGGGAAAGAAAAGATTGCTTGCGCTTTCACTTTTCATCCCTTGTCGGGATGACGTGATTCGAACACGCGACCCCTACGTCCCGAACGTAGTGCGCTACCAACTGCGCTACATCCCGATAAAACCACGATTATTGAGCGGATAACGGGAGTCGAACCCGCCTCCTTGGCTTGGGAAGCCAATGCACTACCGATGTGCTATATCCGCAATTCAAGCGCAAAGATAAGAAATACTTTAGTATTATTCTACAAAAAATTAAAATATTTGTCAATTATCAATTATCTATTATCTATTTATCCATTAGGATTCATTACCTTTGCACTTGAATAAAATAATCAAAATAGTGCAAAAAAGTATTATCATCACAGGAGGAGCTGGTTTTATTGGAAGCCATGTAGTCAGACTCCTTGTCAACAAATACCCAGAATATAAGATTATCAATATTGACAAACTGACTTATGCCGGTAATCTTGAAAATCTCAAAGACATTGAGAATTGCCATAACTATCGCTTTGTGCGTATGGACATCTGCGATTTTGACGGCATCCTGAATCTCATGCAGAAAGAACATGTTGACGGCATCATACATCTTGCAGCCGAAAGTCATGTTGACCGCTCAATAAAAGACCCATTCACATTTGCACGCACAAACATTATGGGAACACTCTCACTCCTCCAAGCAGCTAAGACATATTGGGAAAGTCTGCCAGAGAGATATGATAATAAACTCTTCTATCATATTTCCACAGACGAAGTGTATGGAGCTCTTGAGATGACTCATCCACAGGGTATTGAGCCACCTTTTACGACAAAAGCAAGTTCCGATCGTCATCATCTTGCATATGGTAGAGAGTTCTTTACTGAAGACCTCAAATATCAGCCTCATTCCCCTTACTCTGCTTCTAAGGCCGGAAGTGACCATTTTGTTCGAGCTTTTCACGACACATACGGCATGCCTACAATAGTAACGAATTGCTCAAACAATTATGGTCCTTATCAGTTCCCCGAAAAGCTGATTCCGCTTTTCATCAACAACATTCGTAACAAACGCCCATTGCCTGTTTATGGTAAAGGTGAGAATGTTCGCGATTGGCTTTATGTTGAAGACCATGCACGCGCTATTGACCTCATATTCCATAAAGGTAATATCGCCGAGACATACAACATTGGTGGGTTCAACGAGTGGAAGAATATAGATATCATAAAGTTGCTTATAAAGACCGTTGATAGGATTCTTGGTCGGGAAGAAGGTGAAGACCTCGGCCTTATAACATATGTGACTGACAGAGCCGGGCATGACTTGCGTTATGCTATTGACTCTACAAAGCTTCAACGTGAGCTTGGATGGGAACCTTCTTTGCAATTTGAAGAAGGTATAGAAAAGACTATTCGTTGGTATCTTGACAACGAAGAGTGGCTCAACCGCATCACAAGTGGCCAATATGAGAAATATTACGATGAAATGTATGGTAAAAGGTAGCAAACTTGTAAGAGTATAAAGATTATGGATAATAAAGCAGCAACGCTTGAATTAGGAACAAAACCTATCGGCAAACTATTATGGCAGTATGCTCTGCCGGCCATAATAGCGATGACAGCCTCGTCATTATATAATATGGTGGATAGTGTATTCATTGGACATGGTGTAGGTGCTTTGGCTATATCGGGATTGGCAATTACCTTTCCGCTGATGAATCTCAGTGCGGCATTTGGAGCGATGGTCGGCGTGGGTGCTTCTACTATTCTTTCGGTGCGTCTTGGTCAGAAAGATTATTCTTCGGCAAATCGGATATTGGGCAATTGTTTGACGCTGAAAATTATTACTGGTGCTGCCTTCATGACGGTCTGTCTGATATGGTTAGGGCCTATTCTAGAATTTTTTGGCGCCACGGCCAACACTTTAAAATATGCCAAGGAGTATATGGAAATCATCCTTTTGGGGAATATCATTACTCACATATACTTCGGCCAGAACGCATTATTGCGATCTATAAGCAAGCCAAAGGTGGCGATGTATTCTACCATTTTAACTGTCGTTATCAACTCCTTATTGGACCCTATTTTTATTTATGGCCTCAATTGGGGCATACGTGGTGCTGCAATTGCGACGGTCATTTCCCAATGTATCGGTTTGCTCTACCAAACTAGATATTTCATTCAGCCCGACGGCATCATACGTTATCAATGGGGCATTTATGGTCTTAGCAATCGAGTTGTTAAAGATATTCTATCTGTTGGAATGGCTCCTTTTTTGATGAACTGTTGTGCTTGTCTTGTAGTTATTTTCGTCAATAAAGGGTTGCTTCATTATGGTGGCGACCTTGCAGTTGGAGCTTATGGTATAGTAAATCGCATTGGGTTTATTTTTGCCATGATCGTCATGGGTTTAAATCAGGGCATGCAACCTATTGCGGGGTATAACTATGGCGCACAGTTGATAAAGCGTCTGATGAGTGTGTATTATCGCACTATGATATATGCAACGATAGTGTGCATCGTAGCCTTTTGTGTCGGTGTGTTCCTTCCTGAATATAGCGTAAGATTATTCACTCATGATGATGAACTCATTGCTATTGCTACTCCTGCCATGATATTGTACACTTGTACATTCCCCGTTGTAGGATTTCAGATGGTCACCACAAACTTTTTTCAGAGCATCGGTATGGCAAAGATTAGTATTTTCTTGTCTCTCACACGGCAATTGATATTTCTATTGCCCGGATTGATATTGCTCCCTCTTGCTTTTGGGACTTACGGCATTTGGTACGCCATACCACTTTCCGATCTTCTTTCAGCAATACTTACTGCTATCATTTTCTTTATCTATAAAGGACGGTTCACCTCACGAATCAAGTAACTCTAATTTATAAAAACAAATATCCATGTCGTCAGCATTTTCCATTACTATCGGTCGTCAGTTGGGAAGTGGAGGTAAGAAGATTGCCCAACTTCTAGCCGAAGAATTTAACTGTAAGCTATTTGACAGCGAGATTTTGTCGCTTGCTGCAAAAGAGAGCGGTTTCACCGAGAAATTATTCAAGAGCCATGATGAACATCACGGACGTCTTCACAACTTGATTTTCAACAAAATTCCCAATATCGGTCATGGCAATTACTACAACGAGCAGGTTTCGCAAGGCTCGCTTTTTGAGTTTCAGAGTGATGTGATTCGTCATGAGGCCGACAAGGGTCCAAGCATCTTTGTAGGGAGATGCGCCGATTATATTCTTAGAGAGCAAGAGCGTTTGGTATCGGTATTTGTATATGCCGATATCGAAGACAGGGTACAAAATATTGCCATAAGGAGTAATTATAGTAAAGAAGAAGCCCGTAAATTCATCAAACAAGAGGAGAATAGGCGTGCCCGTTTCTACAACTATTATACCGGGCAGAAATGGGGCGACAAAGAATTCTACGATATTTGCATTAATTCTAGTCGCCTTGGTATTGAGGCTACTGCAAAGATTCTTGCAGCCTACATTCATCAGCGTTTAGGTATATAGTAAATACAAAACAATATTTTCTTTAATTAAATAAAGTTAAAAAAACGGTGTTTATTACCATCGTTTTATATGTTGTATTACCTTTGTCTTGCGTTTGAGAAAACTTTAAATAGATTAATAAGTTTTCATGTTTGATTTATCAAAATAATTGAAACCGATACTATCTGACACAAAGAGAAAGGTAATAAGGTAATAAAGAAAAAATAGTATTATATGAGAAAGACAAGAAAATGCATGATTATGGCATTCGCATTTATTGCGTTGCCTTTGTTCTGTCATGCTCAAGACGAGCCTACTGTGGCCGTACTTCATCTTAATCTTCAAAAAGCGATAGAGCTTGCGCTTGAAGAGAATCCGACAATTAAGATTGCTGACAAAGAAATCAAGCTCAAGGAGGTTTCTTACGATGAAGCTTGGCAAAATCTTCTTCCGACGGTTACGGGTAGTGGTTCACTTCAGCACACATTATTGGCTGCCAAGATGAAGTTTGGGGATCAGGAATTCACTATGGGTAAAGATAATACGAATACGGCTGCGCTCACGGGTAATGTCAATCTGCCGTTGTTTGCTCCTGCTGTTTATCGTAGTGTACAGCTCACCAAGCAAGATATTTTGCTTGCAAGGGAGAAGGCGCGTTCTAGCCGATTGGATCTTGTAAATCAAGTCACGAAAGCCTTCTATCAGTTACTTGTAGCTATTAAAGCGAAAGAGGTGATGACGAAGAGTTATAAGGTGAGCAACGATAATTTTAACATCATCAGCGAGAAGTTCAAGGTTGGTAAGGTGAGTGAATTCGACAAAATTAGTGCTGAGGTTCAGCTACGTGCCAACAATTCTAGCCTTGTAGAGGCCACTACTGCAGTTATTATGGCGGAGTTGCAGTTGAAAGTGCTCATGGGCATTACTACAGATATAACATTATCTGTTGACGATGAGCTTGAGAATCACGCCAATTCGTTTGAGATATCTCATCCTAATGATGCGATAGAGTTGTCCAACAACTCGTCCATGCGTCAGCTCGACCTCAACTATAAGATATTGCAGCAAAATCTAAAGTTGCAATATACAAATTTCATGCCTACGCTTGGTTTTCAGTTGACAGGTCAGTATCAGTCGCTTTATAATGACAATTGGAATTTGTTCAAATATGATTGGTCTCCGAGTGCTTCGTTTGCCATTTCGTTGAACATTCCTATTTTCACGGCTAGCAATTGGACGAAGATTAAGAGTACTAAGGTGCAGATGTCTCAGTTGCTAGACACTCGTGAGAACACTCGTCGTCAGCTTTCGATGGCTCTTGAAAGTTATCGTGAGAATATGGTTGCAGCTATTGCGGCCATGGAGAGCAACAAAGAAGCTGTTAGTTTGGCAGAGAAAGCTGTAAAGATAGCCGAGGCGCGTTATCATGCTGGTAATGGTACTATTCTTGAGCTCAACGAGAGTGAGGTATCTATGACGAGGGCAGAGCTCACGTATGCTCAGAGTATTTTCACTTATCTCACCAATCGTTCTGACTTCGACTATACATTGGGTCGTGAGAAATTTTAAGTATTTATGTTATAGCGAAATCATTTGATGAAAAAAAGATACTATTATATATGAAAAAGATTTTTTATTTGGCATTTGCAGCATTGGCATTCGTTTCATGTGGTAATAAAGATAAAGATGCTGCCGCCACGATGGCGAAGCCACAGGTTAAATTAGCAAAGGTTGTCAACATGCCTGTAGAGCAGACTGAAATCTATACGGCAACGGTTGAGAGTGATGTAAAGAACAACATTTCTCCGAACGCACAGCGTAGGATTAAAAAGATTTATGTTGATGTTGGTGATGTTGTAAGTGCAGGTCAGACTGTCGCCTTGTTGGATGTTGCTTCTGAGGACCAGCTCACCATTCAGTTGCAGAGTCAGAAGAGTGCCGTAGAGAGTCAGCGTGCTCAGGTAGAGTTGTCTCAGTCTGAATACAATCGTATCAAGGAGCTCTATGAGGTTGGCGGTGTATCGAAGGCTGATTTTGAGGCAGCAGAGACTCAGCTGAAGGTGCAGAAGCTCGTGCTCAAGCAGCAACAAAACCAAATCAATACTTTGAAGAGTCAGCTCGATCAGACAGCTCAGAACACTCGTCTTAAGGCTCCTATTAGCGGTGTAGTTACAGCTCGCAATTATGATGATGGCGATATGTATGGCGCACAGCCTATTCTCACTATTGAGCAGTTGAATCCTATTAAGATGAAGGTTAATGTGTCTGAGTACTACTATTCCAAGATTAAATTGGGCATGACAGCTCGTATTGATCTTGATGCTTATCCTGAAGACACTTTTAATGGCAAGATTACTACCATTTATCCTTCTATTGACCAGTCCACTCATACATTTCCTGTTGAGATTACGATTACCAACTATGGCTCAAAGGTACGTCCTGGGATGTTTGGTCGTGCCACATTGGCTCTTGGCAGTATTTCTCGTTGTGTCATTCCCGATGCAGCTCTTGTAAAGCAGGTAGGTGCAGGTGATCGTTATGTTTATGTGTATAAGAATGGTAAGGTGTCGTATGTAAAGGTTGAGATTGGCAAACACATAGGCGACAAGTATGAGATTATTAGTGGTCTTCATGCAGGTGATGATGTTGTCATAGCCGGTCAGGCACGTCTTACAAATGGTCGCCAGGTAGAGATTGTAAAATAATGGTATTCCATTAGTAAAGGATTTGTTTTTTTAGATACAAACGATAGTATAAGAAATAACGAACTATTATGAGTCTATATGAAGGTGCGGTCAAGCGACCGATTATGACCAGTTTGATATTTGCGGCGATAATGATTTTGGGTATTTTCTCATTTTCGAAATTGCCTATTGATTTGATGCCGGATATTGAGACGAACACCATTATGGTGCTCACTTATTATAATGGTGCTTCGGCCGAAGATATTGAGAATAATGTTTCTCGTCCGTTGGAGAACACTTTGAACTCTGTTGAGCATTTGAAGCATGTTGAGAGCAAGTCGCGTGAGAATGTTTCTGTCATCACTCTTACTTTTGAATTTGGCTATGATATTGACGATTTGACGAATGATGTACGCGACAAACTTGATATGGTATCCAATTCTTTGCCTACCAACTGCAACACTCCTATCCTGTTCAAGTTCTCTACGGATATGATTCCTATTATGTTGTTGAAGGTAACAGCCAAGGAGAGTCAGAATGCGCTTTACAAGATACTTGATGAGAATGTAGCCAATCCGTTGGCTCGTGTTGACGGTGTTGGTACGGTATCTATTAGTGGTGCTCCAGAGCGTGAGATAAATGTTTATATGGATGCTGCTAAGATGGAGGCTTATGGCTTATCTCCTGCGAGTGTTGGTGCTGCGATTGCTGGTGAGAATCAGAATGTTACTGGTGGAACTGTTGATGTAGGTTCTCAGACGTTTACTGTTCGTGCTGAGGGTGAGTTTGATGATCCTAAGCAGATGGAGAATGTCATTGTGGGTAGTTATAATGGTGCCAATGTTTATTTGCGTGATGTTGCGCGTGTGGTTGATAATGTTGAAGAGCGTGCTCAGCGCACTTTCACCAATGGTCAGCAGGGTGCCATGATTATTGTTCAGAAGCAGTCGGGAGCCAATTCTGTTCAGATTGCCAATAAGGTTCACGAGATGTTGCCTGAGTTGCAAGAGAATTTGCCTTCTGATGTTCAGTTAGGTGTTATTGTCGATACTTCCGACAATATTAAGAACACTATCAATACACTATATGAGACGGTGATGTATGCTCTGTTGTTTGTGGTGCTTGTTGTGTTTGTGTTCCTTGGTCGTTGGCGTGCTACTGTTATCATCTGTCTCACTATTCCGATGTCGTTGATTGCGTCTTTGATATATTTGTATGCAACAGGTTCGTCGTTGAATATGATTTCGATGTCTTGTTTGTCTATTGCGATTGGTAATGTTGTTGATGATGCGATTGTTGTGTTGGAGAATGTTACCACTCATATTGAGCGTGGTTCTGCTCCGAAGCAGGCGGCTGTTCATGGCACTAACGAGGTAGCCATTTCTGTTATTGCCTCTACTTTGACGATGATAGCTGTGTTCTTCCCTTTGACTATGGTTTCTGGTATGGCCGGTGTGTTGTTCAAGGAGTTGGGTTGGATGATGTGTATTATTATGATTGTTTCTACTTTCTCTGCATTGAGTTTCACTCCTATGATGTGTTCTCGTTTTTTGAAGTTGCAGAAGAAGCAGTCTGATACGTTCAAGAAGATTTATTCTCCTATTCAAGACAAGCTTGATTGGCTTGACGATTGGTATGCCAAGAAGATTAATTGGGCTGTTCGCCATCGCCGTACAGTCATTTGGGGTTGTGTTGTTTTGTTTGTTCTTTCTCTCGTCACGGCCAAGTTGTTTGGTATTAAGAGTGAGTTTATGCCGGCAAATGACTCTGGTCGTGTTGGTGCCACTCTTGAGTTGCCTATTGGTACTCGTGTTGAGGAGGCAGAGAAGATTGCCACGCGTTTAACTGATATGTGGGTTGAGCGTTATGGTGATGATATGGTGAATTGTAATTTTACTGTTGGTCAGGCAGGCGACAACAATACTTTTGCATCGTTGTCAGATAATGGTTCTCATATTATTAAGTATAATATCATGTTTGTTCCTTCCAACAAGCGTGATAAGGGTTTGGCAAAGATTTGTGATGAGATGCGTGCCGATTGTCGTGCTATTCCTGAGTTAGCGAAGTATAATGTGATGCTTGGTGGTGGTAATAATTCTATGGGTGGTCAGAATATGGCTACGTTTGAGATTTATGGTTATGATATGAATGCCACTTATGATGTTGCGACTCAGTTGGCAGATAAGTTCAAGGAACATGAGATGATTTCTCAGGCTCTTGTATCTCGTTCTGATTATCAGCCAGAGATTGTTGTTGATTTTGATCGTGACAAGTTAGCTATGCAGGGTCTCACTCTTTCTACTGCAGCCAATACGGTTCGTAATGCTATTACGGGTTCGTTGTTGTCGTTCTATCGTGAGGATGGCGAGGAGTATGACATTAAGGTGCGTTATGAGCCTAAGGACCGTCAGAGTATTGAGTCTATCTCTAATATGCTTATTCCTGCAGCCAATGGTCGTATTGTGCGTATATGTGATGTTGCGACTGTCAAGGAGAGTTCTATTCCTCCTACTATTGAGCGTAAGGATCGTCAGCGTATTGTCACGGTTTCGGCAGTCCTTACCGATGGTTATGCTCTTTCCGATGGTGTTGCTCTTGGTGAGAGGTTGTGTGATGAGATAGAGATTCCTCAGGGTATAAATGTTCAGGTAGCGGGTTCTTATGAGGATCAGCAGGATTCCAACAAGGATCTTGGTGTTTTGTTGATTTTGGTTGTCATTTTGGTATTTATTGTTATGGCGGCTCAGTTTGAGTCTATGAGCAATCCGTTCATTATTATTATTTCGTTGATATTTGCTTTGTCTGGTATTATCTTTGCGTTGGTTCTGACAGGTGTTTCGCTTAATATTATGTCCATGTTGGGTGGTATTATGCTTGTTGGTATTGTTGTAAAGAATGGTATTGTGCTTATCGATTATACCACGTTGAAGCGTGAGCAGGGTATGGGTTTGATTCGTGCCTCTATTGTTGCTGCTCGTTCTCGTCTGCGTCCTATTTTGATGACCACTTTGACCACTATTTTGGGTATGGTGCCTTTGGCAGTTTCTCATGGTGTAGGTGCTGAGATGTGGCGTCCGTTGGGTGTTTCTATTATTGGTGGTCTTACTATATCTACTATTATGACTCTTATTTATGTGCCTTCGATGTTTTGTATTTTTGGTGGTGCAAAGATAAAGAAGCAGCGCAAGCGTATGCAGAAGCAGCGCATGTTGCAGGCATATTGGGAAGCTAATAAGGATAAAGAGATGTTTAAAAAGAAATAAATGTTATGAAAGCAATAATGATATCATTTGATCAGGCTCATTATGACGATGTGTTATCGGCGTTGAACTCTGTTATGGCTCGTGGTTTCACGCTGATGGAGCAAACTAAAGGTCGTGGCAGTAAGACTGGTGAGCCTCACTATGGCACTCATGCTTGGCCATCGATGTGTTCTACTATTTTCACTATTGTTGATGATGGTCAGGTGGACAATATTCTTTCACGTCTTCATGATATAGATAAGACGTCGGAGATGTTAGGTTTGCGTGCATTTGTGTGGGATATTGAGAAGACGATATAATTTTTGTTTTGTATCATTTTTTCATAAGGTTAGATACCTCTTCTCGTTGTTTTCGTGGGGAGGTATTTTTTTATTTTTGTTATGTTGTTCAGGTGCTTTGTTTTAGGTGTAATAATTCCAGGAATAAATATTTTACCTATAGTTTTCCGCTATTTCAGCTATAATACGGCAAATTTCATCGCTAACGTCTTTTGGTGATATGACTGTAATATTTTCCCTATGCCAAAGCAGTTGCTGATAGAAGTTGTAACATGGCGCAAGGTGCAGACGGAACAGCGCGTAGTCTTTGCCCGTTTCTATTTCCTCTTGTGATGGGTGTATTTTCTTTGAGCGTACATATTTCACATCTGGTCCAGAGACGCGCAGCACGATGTCGATGGCTTGCTCTTTTTCAGCATGTTGTATGCCATAACTGTATTGGAAGAATTCCTTGGCTGTGGTCTGTATTGTATGTTTCACTCGTTCAAAAGAAACCTTTATTTCGCTCATTCTGTCTAGAGCATAGGTGTACAGGTCGCCCGGATGTGTTTCGGCTTCTGCCACCAGATACCAACGTCCTTCCCATGTGCTGAGGAAGTAGGGAATATAGTTTCGTCTTTTGCGTGTATTGTTCACAAACGAGGTGTAAGTAAATGATAGTCCTCTTTGTTCGTCGATAGCTTGTAGTATGATGCCGATTGCAGATGTTCCGGCTATGTTGTCTGCGTTGTGTATGATGTCGGCGTGTTTCATCATCATTGATGCCGAATCCACGACATTATATGATGATATCAAACAGTCGAGGAGAGTGTCGTTAGAATTGCCTTTCATTTTATTTCGGCGAATCTTATATACTTTTTCCTCAGCATCAAAATAAATAATGAAAGGTGTTTCTCGTCGAATCTGTTCAAGATATCTGTTCCATGATGATCGTGGTAGCATGGCTTCGCTATGAAAAGTTCTTTGAAGTGCGCAACATATTTGTCGTCGTGTTAGTGCCTTTTCTTGTAAAAGAAGGTTGATGATAAAAAGGCGTTTTTTCTCACTCATCGTATTCATGATTCTTCTTTTTTTGTGTGTTATAATGCAAAGATAGTTAAAATGGTGTACCACGCAACGATACACCACTATTTTTTATATATTCATTTAGTTTCTACAT
The DNA here is from genome assembly GCA_045617965.1 of Prevotella sp. Lineage (GTDB taxonomy): Bacteria > Bacteroidota > Bacteroidia > Bacteroidales > Bacteroidaceae > Prevotella. The sequence continues at coordinate 10,765 of JAZLJQ010000004.1, read as the reverse complement.
CAAACCACAACTGTAAAAGTCGCCCACCATTTTTTTAACCGTTGTATTTCATTTAGTTTCTACATCAAACCACAACTTCCTCTGTCATCTCTTTGGAAAGCATTTTTGTTGTATTTCATTTAGTTTCTACATCAAACCACAACTGTAGAATTCCACAAGCGTGCTGGCTGGCAGTTGTATTTCATTTAGTTTCTACATCAAACCACAACCGAGGTGTTGTAAATAAAGTTTTGCTGGCGTTGTATTTCATTTAGTTTCTACATCAAACCACAACAAGTGTGGTATATCATCTCTAATATCAAGGTTGTATTTCATTTAGTTTCTACATCAAACCACAACCAATCTTGCAATGCAAAAGTATGTAAATATGTTGTATTTCATTTAGTTTCTACATCAAACCACAACAAAAAGAAAAAAGAACCTAAGAGTCAAGAAGTTGTATTTCATTTAGTTTCTACATCAAACCACAACGCGAGGGCAGAACATTCTCTGCATTTAATGTTGTATTTCATTTAGTTTCTACATCAAACCACAACAACAGTAATAAGGAAGCTGTTGAAGATACGTTGTATTTCATTTAGTTTCTACATCAAACCACAACATATCGCACCACTCACGCATCGTCGGCTTTGTTGTATTTCATTTAGTTTCTACATCAAACCACAACTGAAGTATATCGAAGATTGCACAAAAAAAGGTTGTATTTCATTTAGTTTCTACATCAAACCACAACTCGATGGGCAAATGTAACTGCATCACGTTAGTTGTATTTCATTTAGTTTCTACATCAAACCACAACCTGTAGATACCCATGCTTTCCTACAATTATGTTGTATTTCATTTAGTTTCTACATCAAACCACAACTGTGCAATTCCACAAGCGTGCAGGATGGCAGTTGTATTTCATTTAGTTTCTACATCAAACCACAACTCTGTCTTTACAGATAATCATTTTAATGTGTTGTATTTCATTTAGTTTCTACATCAAACCACAACGGATGATAGCAGGTTGCCAGTCGTGAACTGTTGTATTTCATTTAGTTTCTACATCAAACCACAACGTTATGTCTGTGATGCGCTTCAATGATAGCGTTGTATTTCATTTAGTTTCTACATCAAACCACAACAATTTGAGTATAGACAATAACGGAGTGTTAGTTGTATTTCATTTAGTTTCTACATCAAACCACAACCTATGTACGATATTTTACTTTATTTCAACATGATATGCTAAAATATGAGCATAAGAAATAGAATGAAGAGACTTATTTCATCGCAAAAATACTAAAAAAACTCCAATTGTAAAGGAGAGGAACGACTTTTTTCTTCTATCGCCCCCCATACATTGACCATATTTGAATATTGTTTATCTGTAATCGTTAAAATACTTATATGTCCTTTTGATGGACAAAACTTTTTCACTCTGCGAATATGGACTTGAGCACTCTCAAAAGAGCCACAAAATCTCATATATACACTATATTGATGCATGACAAAACCCTCTTTTTCAAGATTTTTCCTAAATACACTAGCATCTTTACGCTCCTTTTTTGTAGTTACTGGCAAATCAAACATCGCAAATAGCCACATAATATGATAAGCATTCAAGCGTTCATAACTCATGAGAAAATTGGGAATCTAATTTTACTTTCTTCTTTTGCAAAACAACGGGCAAGACTCGCTGTCGTAAATGACAACCCAACACTTAATGGGCGAGTTATTTTCCTATATTCCGTGTCTGCATAAAGAACATTTATTAACTCACCTTTCACTTCTCTCGTCAACTCTGTCTGACCTTTAGATAACAGTTCAAAAACAATTTCGTCAACATAAGGGCGAAAAGGCTCCATGATATCGTCAGCCAATGGGAAAGCATTACTTCTATTATGGTGAAAAATACCTATTGCCGGAAATAGGCCACTCCCTACTAACGCACGAGCCACAGACGCTCTTAATATAGTATAACCATAATTTAGCAGTACGTTTATTCCCGGAATATTTCTATCGCGAATAAAATCTTTACCAAACAACTCTGTGAAATATAATCTTGCCGCAATTCCTTCTCTATTATCCGTATCACCACTTTTCACATTATTATAAAAGGGTTTTAATAAACTTGCATTTTTTCCTACTTTTCGCAAAAGATTTGCTTGGTTTCGAATTTTCATTTCTACGATTTGTTTCCACAATTGCCGTTTCAATGAATCGTTTGCGTCTATTTGACTTTTCAACACTTCACCTTGAATATTGTTTGATTCCATTCCTAATAGTAAAGATTTGGGCATCCCATGCTCATTGCAAAAGATTACCTCCACATCATTCTCGGTAAGAGAATTTAGTAATGGTATGGTAATATGAACTAGTTGTGATTCTATTATCACCACACCTACATCCTCTATTGGTATTGTCTTCGTGATGTCAGGTGACTCCTTGAAAGCAAGTACTATTTGCCTGTTTTTCAGCGAGAGATTTATAGGATTAGAAAAAACAAGTGTTCGTTTCAGCATTTTCTATTTCTTCAACAGTTTTATTTCGCCAAGTATATTGATTTCAAAATCAACACCTTCAACTAATGCATGAAAATTATTAATACTAATCCTTATTTGCGAGCGATAAGAATCTGTTTCATTATAAGGATGTGTTGTTGTTTCATTTTTTAGAGAGTTGGCGTCTCGTGCTTCTTGATGATGTCTTAAAGTAAGTCTTCCGTCTTTTTCCATAATAGCAACATAATACAAACGTTTTGCAAGAGATTTGCAATCAAGTTCATCAAGTTTTTCATCTGCATTTTGAAGCAATAGTATTTGTGTACCTGTAGTCACTTTGCATTTATATTTGAATCCATTCTTATTTTCTGGGACAATGGGAGTATGCAGATATAAACTAGAGCTTTCTCTAAAATATTTCGATGCTTGCAACATATCTACGATTTCATAAGTTCGTTTGATTTTACCCCTAATAATACCCTCATAAATTGCCATACAATAATTACCATCTGTAGTCACATGGAATTGTTGTTTATATTCTTTATTTGAAATATCACGATGATGGCGGATAGCTATAGGATTTTTAACAGAGCCAAAATAACAACGGACTTTTTTAATTACAATACCTTTTTCTTCATTCATATAAATAGGGTTAGATAAGGCCTCCGCAAAGCCATTTTTCTCAACGGCTTTTAGAATAATCTCACGGACAGTATCATCAACGATATTATTAAGGTCTTTCGCATCTGTAAACTCATTTAGAGAACGACGCTTAACATAACGCACTTCGCCATCGCGCTCAATAGCACCATAATATATATCATTATGTAAACATCCACGAGCTACATCACCTTTGGCGATGAACTTCCCATTGACTGTACGTACCCATTTTTTTGCGTGCTTTTGCATATTGTCTGGCGTCGAATGTACCACAAGGATTTCTTGGGCAATTGCCTTAATATCTTCCGTAAATGTAGGCCAAGGTTTTTTGAATGTGGGTTTTGACGCTTCTTGACGTTCATATTGCTCTAATTGTTGATAGTAACGTGCCGTCTCATTATATTCACCTGGTTCAATACAAGCAATTGTAATAGCATCTATACAATGATGAACATGATTATCGCGCGATTTCTTCTCATACTCTTCTTGTATTCCCCACATCTTACGAAATTCAGCTGTTGTCAAGCCTTTTACCACTCTAACATTTGATTTGGTACGATCGTCAGCCTTATGAAACAACGACTTCAGATATAATCCAGCATATTTTGAGACCAATCCAATACCTGCACCTTGACGGCGACTAAACCCTTCGGGAATCTCTGTCATAGTAAAGCGCATGTATTTGCCTTCCCAATATTTCAATTCCATGTCTATAAGATGACGCTTACGAATGAGCCGATCTTTTACATCTTTTGCCATTCCAGAATATGTATGAATCTTGTCCCGACTTTTCCTTAGATTTTCTATCTTTTCTCGCCATTTCTCAAGCCGAACCATAATGTCGGAATGATTAGCAAGTTGTGTTGGAATTTGTGCTTTCTTAATATCACGGTTAAAAGAACTTAAACAAAGAGTAAGATTTTCCATAGTAAAATCTCCGCCCACACTACGAGGAATGGTATGTTCAATATCATATTTTGGATTACTGCCGATAAAATCTGCTACACTTATCTGTTTGCCTGTATAAAGGCATCTACGATCTTGTTCTTCCCACAATTCAAATTTCAACACATCATCATCAATAGGAACAATTATGCACCCTGTTTCCTCTTTATATAATCTTACTATTTCTTCTACAGATTGTTTGCGCTTTTTCTCTCTATTTTTATTCCAATCAGCAATGGCTTGACGCTTATTGGAGTCAGACAGCTCACGAGCATATTCAACATGTACCTCTGTAGTATTGTCAATAACTTTTTCACATAGTAATTCATTCACGACACGACGCAATTGATGGAGTGAACGCATGGCCATAGGATTACGAATAGCATTTGTCCTAGGAGAGCCCAATTGGTAGATACCATCAGCATTACATTTTGCATCTTGATAAGTTTCAATCATTGAAGGATGATATAGCAATTCTACAGTTCCTGGTTTCAGTTCATAATTATTTTTTAGATAATCTTTTATGCATAAATCAAGAGTTCCTTGCATTTGTTTGTCTTTTGGGCTAAAATTCCGCATAAACTCAATTAAATCTTTCTTTATGCTATCACCATACTTTACCCAAATTTCTTTTCCAACTATATCTGGTATTTTTGCCAAACTTACTGCATGACTATATATCAAGCCTTCCTCAAGGAAAGGCAAAATCTTACGAATAGCACAAAGCGAAAGTGAGGCAAAAGAATGACTAAGCCGTATTTTTGAAAACCTTTCAGCAGTTTCATCGTTTAACTGAAGTTTATCCTTTCCCCATTGTGCCACTTTTTCATTATCTGCAAAACTATAAAGAACATTCCATACATCACACAACATTTCGTGAGAAGTTTTTCTTTCGCTCATCGTATAAACTTCTGCAATAGCATTTTCATAGTCATCTCCAAAGATAGAACGAAGATTGGCTATTGTAGGGCAACCCGCAACTCCCTGTTCCATGCGATAATTAAACTTGTATGGTTTATCGCCACGTTCTTTTATATTTTGATATTTATTTTTTCCTGCTATTGCTTTAGCAATATCTTCAAAGTCAAAATTTGGCTTACTTTTACGAAAGAACATCGGCAATGCTTTTGTAACCTCTTCTGCGTTAAGCTTGCGCAATTCTATATCATAAGGACCTTGCACTTTGACATTATTCAAAAATGACAACATTCGGAACATTTCATAATCTGGATGAGAATCAGCACAACGTGATTTTTTCTTTTCGAAAGTACATTTTCCAACCCCTTGACGCTGACTCTTTAATGGTCGTTGAAAATATAAAGCCGACTCTAACTCATGAATTTGCTCATCAGTAAGATGTTGTTTTTTACATATTGCATAAAACTCCACTTTATAATGATGTTCTCTGTCTGTATAATGATTACGAATTCTTATCGTATTTCCATATTCATCATATAGTTTATAGAAATAGTCGCCAAGATATTCGCAACCAGCTTCTATCATCTGTTGACTCAAATCTGCAATAGCCCCTTTTACTTTTCCCGACTCTTCATCATTTTGGTCAAGACGATTGCTTAAAAAACCACGCCGTTGAGCCAAATGATACAAAGCACGACCAAGAATAAAACGCTCTTGCTCATCATCAAGGTCTAACTCTTCATGCAAACAAACGTGGCGATAATAATAAGGATTCTTCTCGCTATTCTCGTTGGTGTGTTGCCAATCCATAAAAGCCTCACTTTGTGGGTATTGCTTTTTAGTGTGCCAAAGATGAAGCTGCTCTTCTGAGATTGGAGGACACCAAGCATACTTTATTAACACCTTTAGCACTTCAATTTTTCTTAACCTACGCCGAAAATAATGTTTTCTTGAAGCACGATATTTTGTTCGTTCTGCCGCTTTAGATGATTCTCTACCTTTTTCAATTTTTACTCCCTCTTGAAAAATCAAACTCCCCTTACGAATGAGTTCATAATCACCATTCGTTTTCTTCTCTACAACAGCCCAACCAAGGCTATTTGTACCCGTATCAATGCCAAGAATCCTTTTATTCATAATGTATATTTATTTTACTATTATTAATGCAAAAATAAGTAATTGCTACGATAATCAGCTTCTACAAATTATTTTTTCATAACAAATTTATTTTTTTATAAAAAATTTTGGAATTAAGTAAATATTATTACCTTTGCACCATAAGATTTTCTACATCTTATCACAATAAGGCTATATGCCGAAGGATTTACTCCTATTCTCCTACCTTGGTAGGAGTTTTTTTTGCTTAATTTCAAATTTCTTTTTTCTTTTGTTCTTTGGCCTTTTTCTCCTCTTCGGTCAGCGGTCGGTCTTCCTCGTCGTCCCAGTTTTCGTTCACGTTCTTTATTGCCTACATCAACAGACTCGCCTTTCTGCTCATCTCGTTTTCCATGTTCTTTTAAATTTTTATTTGTTATACATTTAATTTATATGCACTAATGATTCTAGGACGAATGATGCTGCGAAAGCATTTTTACCTATATATTCTGTCAAAGAAAAGTCTCTCTGTTTCGACTTTTCAACAAAATCATCAATCCAATTGCCTACCTTCCTTTGATACAATGGTATCCATGAAGATGTTCCTCTCATATTTGTAGGATAAGAAGCATAGTCTGTAAGAACATTCATTAGAGCATACGCATTATTACCAAGTTCGGCAAAATAATTTCTTGACTCACGCATGATCTGTTCCGTTTTGGGGGCTAAAGCTTCGATTTGCGAATCTTCAAGCTCTTTGTCTATTTTTACATTAAACACTTTGCAGAACATTGGTAAAACCATAGAAACAGGGTATGGCGTTTCTTTCAGCACTTGCATTTTCTTTCTAAATTCTCTGCATAAATCATCAATTGCAGATACTTCTTTTTGCTTTCTTATCTGATGATAAATCTCTCTCTCGTAGATATCTTCGGTATGATTTATGGAAATCGTTATACCTTTTTGTCCGAATATCACTCCGTTCATACAAATCCAGCGACAAAAACCTATTTCATATTTCAACACCAAAGATCTGTTATAACTATTGCTTATTCCTAGAAAAGGTGTCCAATAATCATCCCCATACCCAAAAGGATCAAATTGATTATGCGGAACAATCATGTCTATTCTACACGAGCCTCTTGATTTTGACATATAAACATTATAACATTTGAAATCTTCAAAAGTCAAATCGTCAAATACTATTTCAACAATTATTTTAGCCAGCTCGAAAGCCTTTTCGTTTTCTATTATACGATATCGGTCACTAACAACAGATAAAGTATTCATTTTTTCAACATCGACAATAGCATATTGTCCATTTATCTTTCTTGGTCGATTGCAGGAATCCTCCCACCATATTTGCTTTTTGTCAACAGGGAAAAAAGCTTTTGTAACATCTTCTTCTTCAAATAAACGGTTCATAAATATAAGTAATAATGGGTTAAAAATATGCAGACTTTAAAATATTTCCTTTCTCTAATGCAAAGATAATTGGCATGGTGTACCACGCAACGATACACCACTAATGGTTTTAACATTCTTTAAGTCTTTATTCTGCTTCTAAGACTATATATCGTTTTAAGTGTTGATTGATGAACTATTTATTGATGAACAACTAATCTTTGATGAATTGCTGAACAGTTTTTGTCAAGAGAAAAAACAGAAAAAGAAATAAAATATTTCTAGCTTTCTTATAAATGCCAAAATTCAAGAATTGTCCAATTTTTCTTATTTTTTCAAAATCCTTAATAACCAAACTGCCGACTCCCTATTTTTCAAATTTTTCAGTTTTTCATCTCTATTTTTTGATAGCCCCCCCTATCTACCTTTGCGGAGGCTTAAATGAGACCATCAAAAAATCAAACCATCCTTATGAGCTTCGCAAACCGTCCTTACAACCTTCGCGACCTATCCCTATAGACCTCGCAAACAGTCACGATCAGCACCAATAACGCACGCGATAAATACACCTTATTAAAAAAACAAAATATCGTGCGTTCGGCCATGAAAGAATGACAATTAAAAAAGACCTGCACAAAAGAAATCAAACTCAGTCACAACAATTGATAAAGAGCCTTGCTTGGCTTATCTTGAACAAAACATCCTCCAAAAATTGTTTTATATAAAAAAATATATACTATATTTGCAACGCAAAAGGCAAAATTAATGCATCTAAATTGCAAAAGAATATCACTTACAAATAAAAGATAAAAACAAAAACACAAAAAAATGACCGACAAAGAAAAAATAAAAAGCCTCATCAAATACTACGGAGGCACACAAGACGCATTCGCAGAAATAATAGGTACAAGCAAAGCCACAATTGCATCATGGCTCAACAGAGGTAATCTCACTGCAAATGCAATTCACAAAATACTCAAACACTGCGAAGGTGTGTCGGAAGAATGGCTACTCGAAGATAAACTGCCTAAAACACCACACCACAAAGAACAAACAAAAAATAGAAATACAAAAAAGAACACAAAACAAATAAACAACACAAAACCTAACTTCTATAAAGAAATACCTGTAAGTGCAGGGCAAGTGATGTGGGCAGAACAAGTGCCAGAACGACCAACAGACACCATATACTTCCCCGGATGCAAAGCAGACTTCTTCTTCCCTATACACGGAATATCAATGGAACCATACATACTAGAAGGTGACATAATAGGAGTAACAAGATCTGACGACTTAGAAAATCTCAACCCACACTCCATATACATGATAATAGGAAAAGATGGACTGAGAGCAATAAAAATGCTAGAACAAGACGGAAACGAACTCATCTGCCACAGCAAAAACCCTAACATAGCAGACTTCAGGATACCACTTGATAGCGTGATACACATATACAAACTCGTCTTCTCTGCAAGGTTATATTGACAGAGAATCAAAGTAGCAACTATATACAGAAAGTATCTTTCTTTTTTCTCACATAGTGAGCTATTTTTATGGCGAAGCCACATTTTGACTTTGTCTTCCTCTGTCGCGACTCGGCAAAGCGAAAGCAAGCTTATCTCTGCTGCCTGAAAACAGGGACTCCTTTGTGGAGATAAACCTCCAAGTCATCTGCGATGAGACTCCTTTAGAGTGATAAATCACTCGTCGTCGCAAACTTCATGACATTTAGTCATTCAGTTGTCGCAAGCATCACCACATTTAGTGGTTCTGCTACTGCTCCATCGGTTCGCGACTCGGCAGAGCGAAAGCAAGCTTTTCCCTGCCGAGGTTTGTAGCCGGTGGCTCCATTTCCCGCGAAAGTGAGATGGGCTCGGCTCATCCTAGCGTTCTAGATATTCTTTGGTCTTGGTGTAGAGTCCCGTCAGGTCGGAGCGTGTGACAAAGCCACGAGATTGCCAAACACGCAATTGCCTATTTGCTCCTTCGGCGGTCTTCCCTATTTGCAGGCGCAGGGCTTGCAGCTGGGCTTCGCTGAACACATCCGACAGGCTGTTGAGCATATTCCTCGGGCCGTTGCGTTGGGCTTCGGTGAGCGTGGTGGCGTCCTTGCCCAGCAGGTCGGCAAATATCTGCACCTTGCTCCATAGGTCGTGATAGACCAGCCACTCCACCATCTCTCCCATAGCCTTTGTCCAAGTCTGTTGGTTCAGAGCCCACATCACGCATCCTGCTTTCCATGCCGACGAGAGCGAGCGTTTCGACATATCCCAAAGAGTATCGTCGTCGGTGAGGTCGGCAATGGTGGCCATGTCCTGTGCCAGCCTGTCGATGAGCATGTTCAGGGAGCGAATGATGAACTTACCTTTCGTGATGTTCAAACGCATGAGATATTCGTCGAGTTGCTTGTAGAACTCTTCCGTAAACCGTCCTTGTCGCGGTATGCGTCCGTCGCGGTTGGTGCGTGGCTTGTAGGAGAACACCATTCGTCCGAATGTGCCGTTGAAGAGGTCGTTTTTGTAGAATCGGCGCGTAGCAATCGGCGTGGAGCTGATTGAGAGGTTGACGCGTAGCACAGGGTTGCCCGTCACTCCGTCGGCTGTGGCGCGCAGGGATCCTGTCCGCTGTCGGTCGTAGATGTTGCGCAGCATCTGCGTCACCTTCTTGTGTCCGCCACAGATGTAGTCGGCCATTTCCACCTCTGGAAGATTTATATACTGTGTGCGCCCGTCGATAGATTCCAGAGCCATGGCATTTTGTATGAAGGCTGCGTTAGTGATGTCGGAAGGCGGAAAGAGGAAACAGACGTCGGGGCGGAAGGGCTTGTCCTTGTTTGCGCCTCTTGTTTTCATCTGTCGTTGCCACTCGACGAGTTTCTGCAACTCCGTTTCATCGTGTGTGCGGAAATCGTGACAAATGGCTTCAATCAGGTGTGACAACTGTCCTTTGTTGCCTCCGCTTTCGGCCACAAGGTTTGCCATTATGCCACACGGCTCTTTCCAAGTGCGGTCTGGGTATTGAAATTTTGTTGCAGTTATGTGTGCCCCAAGTGCGGGAAAAAGAAGTGGAACTAGCGGTTCTCGTATGTCACTTGACACTTGTGAGAGTAATAATTTGGGTTCATCCGACATTTCGAGTGATAGGAAGTAATTAATTATGTAAAATAGAAGAAAACCGCTGAACTTATTGTATATTTGAATAACCACAAACAAATGTACAATTATGAACAGCAGTTTTCTATATCACGCATGGGGGCT
>JAZLJQ010000003.1:0-18048 GCA_045617965.1 Prevotella sp. | reverse complement strand
ATCAGGATGAAGACGAGTAAGACGTTTTATCGCTTGTCGGCATTTACGGTCAGCAACATCAGTAACCGTACATGTGTTAACAATACAAATATCTGCCTTCTCACCTGCTTTCGCTTTCAATACACCCTTATCCATCAGCATACGGGCATACGTGGATGTCTCACTGAAATTCAGTTTACATCCAAGAGTATAGAAAACAGCCCTTAAACCTGGCTTAATCGATATGTCAGAAATTTGTTTCATGCACACATGACGTCATAAAAAAAGCTCGTCCTAGGACGAGCATTTTCTGTTTAGTTAACCTGAGTATATCCGCAGATTATTAAGCAACTACAGAGTCAGCAGCAACTGTATCAACAGCAACTGTGTCAACTGTATCAACAACAGTAGTATCAACTGTGTCAACAGCTTCAACGTTTTCCTGAGTCTTGTTACCACAAGATGCAAATGAAATAGCTGCAATAGCTACGAACATCAAAACTAATTTTTTCATTTTTTCAACTTTTAATTTGTAAAACAATAAAATTCCATTTCTAAAACGTTGCAAAGTTAAACATAATAATTTGTATCATGCAAGTTTTTTTCAGTTTTTTTTTACATTATTTTGTAACTTTCTTATAAAACACTGAATCTGTGTACGTTAACAATGTAAAAATATTATTTATTTTTAACAAAATTCTTGCTTATCATCTTATTTTTTTATAACAAGGCGATACATTCTAAATCCATACACAGCAACAACGATAAAACAAACAAATGGGAATATGAACGAAATATTAACTGCAGGAAAGCCTGAAATGCTTCCCATATCAATAATCATAGCTTGCAATGGAGGCAATACTGAACCACCGAGAATAGCCATAATCAATCCTGCCGCACCAAATTTCGCATCATCTCCCATTCCCTCAAGTGCAATACCATAAATGGTTGGGAACATCAATGACATACAGCCACTAACTCCTACAAGACAATACAATCCACCTCGACCATCAATACCCATAACACCACAAATGAGAATCAATGCTAATGAACCAAAAATAAGTAGCATCAATCCTGGATTCAACCACTTCATTAAATATGTACAAATGAAACGTGAAATAATAAACAAAAGCATTGCCATTATGTTATATCCTTGGGAAAGCACTTCTGCAGAACGTTCAGATAAAACACCTTCAGTAGTATTGTCTAAAAATCCTAATATTGTTTGTTCTAAGCCTGTTGGCACTTGTCCTACAAGAATTCGTGTACCATACTGGATGATGAATGTCCAACACATTATCTGCGCACCAACATAAAAAAATTGTGCAATGACACCCTCACGATACCTTGCAAAAGAGAAAATACGCTTTAAAGTTGGCAAGAAATCAATGTTATGGTTTTGATCATTATTCTTCGGCATACGCATGAATAGCATAATGAGGAACATGACAAGTATCACCGCACCTATTATTAAATAAGGTGTAATGAGTATCTGAAGATCATTTTGCTTCATTATTTCAAATTGCTTACTACCAAGAAGAGCACGCTCATCACTAGTCATAGGATTCAAGCGATTCTGAATAAAATTCATTGCCACAAACATTCCAAGTACAGAGCCACAAGGATTGAAACTTTGGGCCATATTTAAACGACGTGTAGCTGTCGCTTCCGAGCCCATTGAAAGGATATATGGATTACAACTCGTTTCCAAAAATGACAATCCGCATGTCAAAATGAAATAGGCAATCAAAAAAAATGAATACTCCCCTACCATCTTTGCTGGGAAAAACAAAAATGCTCCAATAGCATATAATCCTAATCCCACAAGCACTCCCGCCTTGTATGAGAATTTTCGAATAAACATTGCAGCAGGGAATGCCATTGCAAAATATCCACCATAAAAGGCGACTTGAACAAGAGCTCCTTCAGTAACACTCATACGGAATATCTTCGAGAATGCTTTAACCATTGGGTTAGTGATATCATTTGCAAATCCCCATAAAGCAAAACATGAGGTAATGAGAATAAAAGGCAACAGAAACTTCTTTTGAATAACTTTTTCCATAATAGGCTTAATCTATCATCAACTTCTATTATCAAAGTAGGCGGCACATAGCACCGCCTACGATAAATATCTAAACTACCTTATTTATATATAGGTCCAAAATTTTGACAAGCACGATAATCAGCACCTTCCTTATCCATGCCAAATGCATTCCATGCAGAAGGACGGAAAATCTTATCTTCTGGAACATTGTGCATACAAACCGGTATTCTTAAGATAGAACACATCGTTATCAAATCTGCACCAATATGGCCATATACAATAGCGCCATGGTTGGCCCCCCAATTATTCATAACAGAATATACATCCTTAAAAGCATCCTTATTTGCATCCAAACGTGGAGTAAACCAAGTTGTAGGCCATGTACGATCAGTACGATAGTCAAGAATATGATGAATCTCAGGATCTACATCTACAGTCCATCCTTCCGCCAACTGAAGAACTGGTCCAAGATTCTTGACCATATTTATGCGAAGCATAGTAACAGGCATACCGCCCTTTGATAAGAATGTGGAACTTAAACCACCACCACGGAAATAATCTCTATCTGCAGGGCTCCAATGAGTATTCTTCAAACAAGCTTTCCAGTCTTCTTCAGTAATATCCCAAGGTTGCTTCATCTCAGGCTCACCTTTAGCGTTAGTCATCTGACCTGTTGCATCAAGCGTAGTTGCACCACTATTGATAAGATGAATAATACCAGGCGCAGCAGCACCCGTCAAATCTTTTCCTGTAACACGCTTTACAGCTTCCGGACTCCAATAAGTACGGATATCAGAGAACATAGCACCACGATTCGTTAACAAGTGAGCAAACAACATGCTGACACCATTCAAGGCGTCATTCTCTGTGGCAAAAGGAATACTCTCACGAACACCATTCCAGTCAAAACTTGTGTTGAGCATAGCCTCAGGAAAATCGCAATTTGGATAAAAATCTGTCCATTGACGTTGTCCCTGGAAGCCACCTACAATAGCATTGTGCCCAAGACTCTCTTCGTGAAATCCCATTTCGGCCAATTTTGGATTGCCTTTAAGCAAATCACGAATTACTATCATAAGTTTTAGAGAGAACTCCCAATCTTTATCCATGCCGGCACGATCTTTGACCTTTTCAGGCTTATTCCAATTCTTGCCCTCTTGAGGAATGCAATATTCCTTCGCCCAAGCCAACGCTTTTTCATATTCATCATGATCATATATTCCTAGCTCCATACGACGGATACATTCTATTAAATCAATGCTCTCAACGCGCATACCTAGCCAATTCTCAAAGAAATCAGGATTAACTATAGAGCCTGCGATTCCCATACAAGTACCACCCATTGCAAGATAGCTTTGGCCACGCATCGTTGCTACAGCTTGAGCTGCACGAGCAAAGCGCAAGATTTTCTCTGCAACATCTTCAGGAATAGTATTATCTTCCAAATCTTGGACATCATGACCATAAATGCCAAACGCAGGAAGACCTTTTTGCGTATGAGCAGCTAACACTGCAGCCAAATAAACAGCTCCCGGGCGTTCAGTGCCATTAAATCCCCATACTGCTTTTGGATAATGAGGATTCATGTCCATAGTCTCAGAACCATAGCACCAACAACTCGTCACAGTAATAGTGCTTCCAACTCCCTCACGCTCAAATTTTGCTGCACAAGCAGCACTTTCTGCAACACGGCCTATTGTCGTGTCTGCAATAACACACTCCACTTTGCTACCATCGCCATTTTTGAGATTTGATTCAATCAAATCTTTTACAGCATTGGCAAGTGCCATAGTCTTGCATTCGAGACCTTCTCTGATTCCGCCTTCGCGACCATCAATAGTTGGGCGAATACCAATCTTAGGATAATTCATAGTCTTATTTTAATTAATAGTTTGTGATTATAAAGAAAATATTTTTTTCTGCTTGTTTTTGGATAGTTTTTTACCATAACCATACTGATACCCATATCGATAACCATAGCCATAGCGATATCCATAATGATACCCATAACCATAACGACCATCAGCGCCATACGTACCATTAAGCATCAAGCACATATTCTGATATTTTCCTTGCAGATAAAGATTCTCCAATTCCGGCAAAAGTGCACGCTCCATCAATCCGGCACGTGCGACAAACAATGTTTTGTCAACATTAGGATTAATTAATTGCGTATCAGCCAAAATTTCAATAGGAGGACAGTCAATAAAGATTACATCATATTCTTCGCGCATATGTTGGAGCATCTCTGCAAATTTAGGAACAGAAATCAATTCCGTTGGATTTGGCGGTATTTTTCCTACTGGCAATACTATCAAATTGTCCATACTTTCATATTTCACAAGAATATCATGGTAATCATTTACCTTATCGGCTAAATAGTCACTCAAACCATGATGAGGACTTCCCACATATTCACTCAAAGAAGCCTTTCTCAAATCACAGTCAATAAGAAGTGTCTTTTTACCCTTGAGTGCAAAACTCAAGCCTAAATTCATTGATATGAATGTCTTTCCTGAGTTCACATTATAGGATGTATTGGATATAATAGTACATTTGTCTTTGGGGCAAATAAATTCCAAGTTGGTTCTCAAAACACGGAATGCTTCATTTACAACATTGCGATTACCATGTTTAACAACGAGCAGTGTACTCTTGTGATAAGTTTTTCGCCAAGAGAACTTAAATTTTTTGATAGGAGTTACTTGTGGTATTTCACCAACAAAAGGTATAGTCAACATATCTTGCAAGTCTTTCCTACTACGAACAGTTGTATTTAATTGTTCTCTAAGATAAATAATAGCAAACGGCAAGATGAGTCCTAGGACTATCGCTATCAAATATATTTGTAAAGGCTTTGGTGATGTTGGAATATTACCGCCATACGGAGACATAACTACACGCGTATTATATGGTGTAAAAGCTTGCGACAACTCATTCTCCTCAAGTTTCTGTAATAAATATAGATACAAACTCTCTTCAACAGTCTGCTTACGCTCTGTCGAAAGCAAAACTTTTGCTTGTTGAGGAGTATTCTTAATTTTATTTTCGGTAGCATATTCAACCGATTCCAATTGGGAAATCTGTTTTTTCAACGCAAGATTTTGATTGTCCACGCTCTTCAAGATAGTACTACGCATATCAGTCAACTGGGCATCAATCTCACGCACCAAACGATTGTTGCCACTACTATTTGACAACAATGTTTGACGTTTGAGAACCAATTCGTTATATGCATCAACTTGTTTTTCTATAGCAGCGGAATTTGTACCTATACCAGCAGGAATAAGTCCTTCTTGTTTTTGACCGACAAACGAACGCAAATATTTGCCCAATTCTAATTGTGCTTGCAATTCTGTCAATTTATCTTGGTAAGTCTGACTTCTTGACATATAGTGTTCTGCCGCGCTTTTTAGGTCAGGAGCAGAAACTTCACTTTTAAAGTCAGAAATTGTCTCATCAATATTATTCAACTCACTTTCAAGCTTCACCAAACGATCACGAATAAATTCTCCTGTAGCAACTTTTACCTGATTCTTATCCTCCATCCATCGTTGATTATATGCATCTACCAAAATATTCAATACATCTTCCGCTCGCTCAATACTCACATCGGTATAGGAAATATTCAATATGTTGGCTTCTTTTTCTGCCAAATTGACATTCAAACGTTTTAAATAACCATCTGCGGCAACATTTGTACTCATGGCAGACACATAAATAGTGTTTAGGCTCGGCTTAAAATACTTCGTAGGAATAACACATATATCACCCACAACAGTCTTTATTTTTTCGCCTAATTTCCCAGAAACGATATTAGGGAACTCCGTCTTATTAAAAACAAAGTTTGACAGTTCAACATTATCACCATCTAAAAGTTTAAGTTCAAACTTTATTGGCTTTTTCTTTTCAAGCCCTTTTATGCGAATTTCGATTGGTAAAGATTCACCATACAAAGTAGCCGTTCTAAGTCTGCCTTTAATAGTGTAATTATATTGCAAATTGAGTTTGCTCACCACCATACGCATCAAGTCTGGACTTTGGAACATATATTTTTCGTTCACAACATCACTAGCCGTATTCAGCAAGCCTAAATCATTTAAACCGGTTGAACGTCCTATGCTACGTCCTGCTTTCTCGTCCCTTATCTCAACTTGTGCCAAACGTGTATAAATAGGCTGTTGCTTTGCTATATAAAAATAAGCTACTATCAAGCATATTACTGCAGATATTGCAAACCAATACCAACGACCAAGACACAAATAATATAGTTCTCTAATTTGCTGCCAGCTATTATCTGCTCCCGAATTATTTACAATAGTATTCGCAGAATTTATTTGATTTGCCATAAATTATTCTATTTATTTCAAGACATTATACAAAAGTGAAACTAAAGATACGCCAATACTAGTCATTGAAACCCACAATGTGGTCATACTTCCGATTTCGGAATTTTGCGATTTGGCCGTATTTGGTTCCACATAAATAATATCATCCTGTTGAATAAAATATGCAGGAGAAGCCATCACACTACTTGCATTCGTAAGATTCAAAGTATAGATTTTTTGATGACCATTTTCCTTGCGCAACAATTTAACATTTTCACGTTTACCATAAATAGTTAAATCTCCAGCGGCAGCAAGTGCATCAAGCACTGTAATTTGATCTTTATTAATCTCAAAGCGTCCCGGATGTGCCACCTCGCCCAACACTCCATACATCATATTAAGTATTGTAACATTTACTGCAACATCTTTAGCATAACCTTCATTGATAATTTTTGTCTTTATCAATTCCTCTACTTGGCTACGTGTCATTCCTTCGACATGTAAAACACCTAGAACTGGGAAATCAATATTTCCTTTGTCATTAACTGTATATGTTAATGGCGACCGCGGGTCTGCGATATTTGTTATATAACTTCTCGCATCACTAGAAGTCATACTGAATATACTACTCAATGACTCTTGAACATCGCCCTGAACTTTTACTAGTACCTGCAACTTGTCATCTGGCTTTAATGTCAAAGGCTTTGCAGTATATGTTGATATCATTTCTAACGAATCAGCATCCTTAAAATATGCAATATTCTTTGGACTCTTGCAAGCTGACAATAATATCAGCACCATTGCACATAACAATAATCTTTTACGTTTCATAATTTTGGTTTATTTACTCAAAGTTTTTGTTTTGGGACTTCTGCTTCTAGAATCATTTCAAACATTGATTCCGAATGCAGATCTGTCCCCATATAGCTATACCATTGTTTTTTCAGCATAGACAATGCTTTTTTCTTCACATAACGACCATAAGCTCCACTCAAAGATCCCAAATTCAATTGGAAACGCACATCCATACTTTTGATTTCTTTATACATACGTTCATCCATATACATATAACGTTCTGGATGAGCAAGTACAGGATAATATCCTTTAGACTTTATGCGTTGCAAAATATTCATCAAATCTGTCGGAGGATTGAAATAGGATGTTTCAACCAAAACTTGGTCATCATCTACAAACGCAAGTATGTCTTTATTTTCAAGATGTTCCTCAAAACCTCCATCAAGCATATATTCAGCAGCAAGATGCAAAGCAAGGTTACCCTTATATGCGTTTTTTAGCTCAAAAAATCTTTCTTGTAATGATTGCGTAGTATTTGCCAAATCTTCCATCATATGCGGAGTCAACCATACAGATGCGATACCCAACTCTTCATAACGCTTCAAGATGGCTAGACTATCCTCAATCGTTTTAAATCCATCATCAACACCTGGAAGAATGTGACAATGGCAATCTGTAAAACCTTTGAAATAATCAGTTTTTCCAATTAACTTTTTTCTAAAAAACATATACGGACATCTTCATTTGCGAAATTAGCATAATTTGACAAAAATAACAAAAATTTTTCTTTTAATTTTTATCATGAGAATATTGAGAATATTGTTTTCTGTTATATTAAAGACTATTAAGAAAGTGCGAATGCATTTTCTGCACTCGCACTTTCTTAATCATTAAGTAAAAAATGTTTTGAAATCTTATGATTTTATTTACCCATCAATAGATTCATCATTGAGATTACAGACATTGTAACACGAGTACCCGGGCCATAGATTGCAGCAACACCTGCCTTATAAAGGAAATCATAATCTTGAGCAGGTATAACACCACCTGCAATTACCATGATATCTTCACGACCGAGCTTTTTTAACTCTTCAATAAGTTGTGGAACGAGCGTCTTATGGCCTGCAGCCAAAGAACTGACCCCAACAACATGTACATCGTTTTCAACAGCCTCGCGAGCAGCTTCTGCAGGCGTTTGGAAAAGAGGTCCCATATCCACATCGAAGCCACAATCTGCATAACCTGTTGCTACAACCTTTGCACCACGATCATGACCATCTTGCCCCATCTTTGCTATAAAGATACGTGGACGACGGCCTTCTTTCTGTGCAAATTCTTCTGTCAGAGCGCAAGCCTGCTTGAACTCTTCATCACTCTTACTTTCTGCTGAATACACGCCAGATATAGTTTTAATAATTGCTTTATAACGACCTACAACAGCTTCACAAGCATCAGAAATCTCACCAAGAGTACAACGTAGACCTGCAGCTTTGACTGCCAATGCAAGAAGGTTTTGTTCTGACTTCTTGCCGTCTTTAAATTCCTGAACACAAGCTGTAATCTCTGCCAATGCAGCCTTGCAAGCTGCCTCATCACGATTTGCCTTAAGGTCTTTCAAGGCAATCTCTTGTTGCTTGCGAACTGCAGTATTGTCAACTTCAAGAATATCGATAGGATCTTCGTGGTCAAGACGATACTTATTAATACCTACTATAGTCTGATTACCCGAGTCAATACGAGCTTGAGTACGAGCTGCAGCTTCCTCAATACGCATCTTTGGAAGACCTGTTTCAATAGCCTTTGCCATTCCACCAAGCTTTTCTATTTCTTGGATATGAGCCCAAGCTTTATTTACAAGTTCTTGTGTAAGAGTCTCAACATAATATGACCCTGCCCATGGATCTATCTGCTTGCAGACGAGAGTTTCGTTCTGAATATAGATTTGTGTATTACGAGCTATACGCGCAGAGAAATCTGTTGGCAAAGCAATAGCCTCATCAAGTGCATTTGTATGCAAAGACTGAGTATGACCCAGAACGGCAGCCATAGCCTCTATACAGGTACGTCCAACATTATTGAATGGATCTTGTTCTGTAAGACTCCAACCTGAAGTCTGTGAGTGAGTACGAAGAGCCATTGACTTAGGGTTCTTTGCACCGAAACTCTTCACAATCTTAGCCCACAACAAACGACCTGCACGCATTTTTGCAATCTCCATAAAGTGGTTCATACCGATTGCCCAGAAGAATGAAAGACGTGGAGCAAAAGCATCAATATCAATACCTGCGTTAATACCTGCACGGAGATAATCCATACCATCGGCAAGTGTGTAAGCCAATTCAATATCAGCAGTTGCACCAGCCTCTTGCATATGATAACCAGAGATAGATATTGAGTTGAATTTAGGCATATTCTGTGAAGTGTACTCAAAGATATCAGCTATAATCTTCATTGAGAATGATGGTGGGTAGATATAAGTGTTACGAACCATGAACTCCTTCAAAATATCGTTCTGTATAGTACCTGCCATTTCTTCGAGCTTTGCACCTTGCTCAAGACCTGCATTAATATAGAATGCGAGAATTGGTAGTACTGCACCATTCATCGTCATTGAAACTGACATTTTTGCCAAAGGAATACCTTCAAACAAACGTTGCATATTTGGAAGTGAGCAAATGCTTACACCTGCCTTACCGACATCACCTACCACACGCTCATTATCTGGATCATAACCACGGTGTGTAGGGAGGTCAAATGCTACAGAAAGACCTTTTTGTCCGCTTGCTAGGTTACGGCGATAGAATGCATTTGACTCTTCTGCTGTAGAGAAACCTGCATACTGACGAATTGTCCACGGACGGAACGGATACATCATTGAGTATGGGCCGCGGAGATAAGGAGGAATACCTGCTGTAAAATTGAGGTGTTCCATATCCTCTAAGTCTTCTTTTGTATATACTGGTTGAATATCTATTTGCTCTGGAGTGCGCCAAGAAGCAGTGATATTATTTTCCTTCTGCCATTGTTGGCCGTTCTTTGCTTGAATACCAGCAAAGATATCTATGTTTTTAAACTCTTTACGTGCCATAATCAAATTCCCATTTTAGCGTTAAGTGATTTAAGAGTATCTAACTGGTTAGAACGTACGTGAATGAAGTTTTCAATGCCTTCTTTTTGAAGGTCTTCCATACACGCTGGAGCACCTGCTACAATAAAGATTGCACGAGAGTCAAGAGCCTTGAATGCAGGTACTGCATATTCAGCATATTCATCATCACTAGAGCAGAGAACAACGATATCTGCATTTTGCTTCATTGCTTCTTCTACACCTTCTTCAACAGTCTTGAAGCCGAGATTATCGATGACTTTGTATCCCGCAGCGGCAAGGAAGTTACAAGAGAATTGTGCTCGTGCCTGACGCATAGCTAGATTACCTATTGTAAGCATGAATGCAACTGGCTGTTTCTTTGCAGCCTCTGTTGCAAGGCGTAAAGCCTCAAAGTCAGATGCAAGACGAGCGAACGACAACGTCTTGATATTAACATCTTCGCCACAACCACACTTTGTGTTAGAGCAACAGCAAATCATTGTCTTCTTGCCTTCAGAAACTTCAATAAAATTAGGGAATTGGTTAGTACCCAACATAAACTCTTTGCGCTTTGCTGCAGCTTCATGACGAGCAGCGTTTGTTTCACAAACACTAGTCTGCACTTTTCCTTCAAGAGCAATCTTCATAAAGCCACCCTCTGCTTCGATCTCAAGGAATAATTTCCATGCTTGCTCAGCGATAGCTTTTGTGAGATTTTCGATATAGTAAGAACCGCCTGCAACATCAACAATCTTATCAAAATGAGCCTCTTCTTTAAGAAGAAGTTGCTGGTTGCGAGCAATACGCTCAGCAAAGTCTGTCGGAACTTCGTAAGGTTTATCAAATGGAGTTACAACAATTGAATCCACATTTGCCAAGGCTGCTGACATTGATTCTGTTTGTGAACGTAGGAGATTAACATAAGAATCAAAAATAGTTTGATTGAAAGAAGTTGTTGTTGCACAAACATTCATACGGCAAGCGCAATCGCACTTTGGCTCATATTGCTTAACGATTTGTGACCATAGCATACGTGCAGCGCGAAACTTAGCTATTTCCATGAAATAGTTCACATTGACGCCCATATTAAATTTAATACGACAACCAGCTTCAGTAGGCTCGACACCTGCCTCTACTAATTTCTGCATATATTCATTACCCCAAGCCAATGCATACCCAAGCTCTTGATAGATATAAGAACCGGCATCTACCAAAGCAACGCTATTGACATTTATACAGCGATATTTTGGAAGTTCTTTCAAGGCTGCAATAAGTTCAACACCATTAGCAACGAGAGCTGACGTATCTTTACCCTTAGTGAGCATCTTCAGCATTGGGTCGAAGTTGATTGAACCTACACACTTGTCCAAAGTATAGCCTTGCTTCTTAAAGTAAGCCACAAGGATCTCAGCCAATTTCACGCTAGCCTTTTGACAAGTAGAGAAGTTGAGCTCTACGCATTCTGCCTGTATGCCCTCGAGAAGAATTGCGACATTCTCTTCTGTCACCTCATCACCTGAGAATTGGAAGCCAATAGAGTCAACACCCTTGTTTAAGATATCAAGAGCCTTTGCATTGGCAACCTTGACATCTGTTGCATCGATGTTTTGGCGTACATACCATACGTTATTATCCTTTTTGTTACCACGAACAAAAGGGAATTCACCTGGCAGGGAATCCACAGATGGACAACCTTCAAGGTCTTCCTTCATATAGAAAGGCTGCACATTGAAACCTTCGTTTGTTCTCCAAACGAGGCGTTTCTGAAAATCAGCACCCTTCAGGTCCACTTGGATTTTATCCAACCATTCCTGTTTCGAAGGTGCTGCAAAGTCAGAAAAAAGTTTTTCTTTCATGTCAACAATTTTTATTTTGAAAATTAAATAT
Source organism: Prevotella sp. (assembly GCA_045617965.1). Taxonomy (GTDB): domain Bacteria; phylum Bacteroidota; class Bacteroidia; order Bacteroidales; family Bacteroidaceae; genus Prevotella. The sequence goes on along the minus strand of JAZLJQ010000003.1, from coordinate 5,924 downwards.
TTAGCACTTTTTAAAAGAGCACACAAAGTTAGATATAAAATATGCCTCAAACAAATTTTTCATCTACTTTTAATCCTTTTGAATTATTTCAATGGATTTTTATCGCTATTATACCACTTTATAAACTCTCCGATGCCATTTTTCAATGACGTTGTCGGCTTGTACCCCATGTCTGCTTCAAGCCTTGAAGTATCGGCATAAGTTTGATACACGTCACCAGGCTGCATTGGCAACATTATTTTCTCCGCAGTTTTTCCTACGGCATTTTCAATGGTACTGATGAAATCCATCAATTTCACAGGATTACTACAACCGATGTTATAAACCGCAGCCCTTCGACCATCCCTTGACTGCTTCGGTGCGTTGTCTATTACTCTAACTATACCTTCAACGATATCATCAACGTATGTAAAGTCGCGCATCATTTTGCCATTATTAAATACCTTTATTGGCTGTCCCGTTGTAATTGCTTTCGCAAACAGCATTGGAGCCATATCCGGACGTCCCCAAGGGCCATAAACGGTAAAGAATCGCAATCCCGTCGTAGCAATCCCATAGAGTTTGCTGTAACAACTTGCCATAAGTTCGTTGGACTTTTTTGTTGCAGCATAAAGACTTACAGGATCATCCACTTTATCGTCTTCTGAGAAAGGAGTCTTGTCGTTTCCACCATATACACTTGAAGAAGAAGCATATACTAGGTGTTTGACTGGATAGTGGCGACAACATTCTAACACATTAACGAATCCAACAAGATTGCTCTCCACATAAGCAAAAGGATTCTCTATTGAGTAGCGCACGCCTGCTTGTGCAGCCAAGTTCATGACAACATCGAAATGCTCTTCCTTGAATAGCTTTGGGAGCAAATCTCGATCGGTAATATCGCCTTTGATAAACTTAAAATTCTTCTCGCCTTCAAGTTCTTTTAGGCGGGCATATTTCAGTTCTTGTGGGTAATAGTCATTTATATTGTCAAGGCCTATAACCTGGTCACCACGATTAAGTAGTCGTTTAGATAGATGCATTCCTATAAAGCCAACGGCACCGGTTATGAGTATCTTCATAATGATTGATCTTTTAATTGTTCGTAAATTTCCAAATTGCCTATATCGTATCTGTGTCCTGGCATCTGCCAAGCATAAACTATTGAATTTTCGCAAATATAATGTGCTAGATTCCCTGGAGCATCAAATCCACATCCTTTTTCAATAGAATGTTCGATTAGCGTAAAATCTCTATTATCGTAGATATAAAAAGGTGGCACAGCCCAATGTGATTTAGGTTCTTTTGGCTTTTCCTCCATAAGTGTCACTTTATTATTCTTATCAAAACAAATGACGCCCGTTCTTTGAAGTGCCTCTTTGCGTTCTTCTTTGTGGCACATCACCAACGAAGCTTGTTTTAATTTATAATATTCTACAAATCCTTTTATTGAAAAATCTAATATATTGTCTGCTGCCAACACCAGCAACGCTTCGTTTGCCGAAGCCACTAGCTCGTAAGCAAGTAGTAGATCCCTTACCGCACCTATTCTATTATCATTCGTTGTTGAGCCGTCTTCAATAATGGTAATCGGCTTTACATACGAAGATTCTTCTTTCCACTTTGAGAAAACATCGTAAAATTTATGGTTTGTTACGATAATGTGTTCCGTGATATCTTCTATTGCATCCACATCACGCATCAAACGATCGAGAATAGTTTCTCCCCCAACCATCAAAAGCGGTTTTGGGAAATTTTCTGTCAGCGGATACATTCGCGTTGCATATCCTGCAGCAAGAATAATATTTTTCATACAAATCGTGCTCCGTCGTTTGGTTCACAAAAATGCACTTCAAATGTTCCACTATATTCCGGGAATTTCTTTAGATATTGGTGTGTCAACTCTTGGCGAATTGCTTCCTCTTTTGTTGGGTCAATAATAGCCATACAAGCACCTTTAAACCCTGCTCCAGAGAATCGTCCTCCATACACTCCGTCAAGTGAGCGCATAATTTGATATATTGTAATCAACTCTGCTGAGCCACATTCATAATTGTAAATACTACTCTCACAGCTTTCAAAAGTGAGTTTTCCAAAGAGGTTTATATTTCCGCTTTCCCATGCTGTTACCCCTTGACGCACACGACGATATTCTGTATAGAAATGTTCTGCTCTACGAGCAAAACGACTAGGCATTTTTTCTTTTGTCTTTTCAAAAACCTCGCGCGGAACATCCCTTAAGAAAGTTTTATCTAGTGATTTCAAAGGTTGTTCCATATAAGCCAACATATTCCACGCTGCAGTTTTACACTCTGCTACGCGTAGATTATAATCAGAACTTACGAGACTTCGTGTGAGACCTGAGAAGAATATTCCAATCTTGAAATTTGGCATATTCTTGTTTTTGCGTATCACTCGATATTCCTGTGAGTCTGTATCAAGGAATAATAGTGCATCTTTTTCTGATAAGACTATACAACTCTGATCTAGAATACCATTATTCAAGCCTATATACTCGCGTTCTGCTTGCGAAGCAATATTGATTATTTCAAGTTTTGTCAAATCTATCTCATTGGCTTTTGCAAATGCCATAACATAAGCCACCAGCACCGCTGCCGATGACGAGAGCCCTCCTACAGGGAGTGAGCCTTTTATCACGCCACGAATACCTCGTTTGAGATTGAATCGCTTTTTCAAAGCAAACTTCGCCCCTCGTGCATAATCCCCCCAGTTACCATATTTGACTTGAGTTTGGATCGTGACATTGAAATTTATTTCTCCTTCATACGACAAGCTTGTCAATTCTACTTCTCCATCATCGGTAGGTGTAAACCATAGGTCAACACCTTTATCTATAGCAAAGCCCGAAACTATGCCATGTTGATGATCCACATGTGCTCCAATTGGACATACGCGATAAGGTGAAAAAATATGATATTTATAATCCATGCCACAAAGATAACAAATCTCGCAAAATAAAAGTTCTCACACCTTAATATATTTATATGTTGTGAGAAAAAAAATAGAAATCCCCAATTCATCGACTGAACTGGGGATTATCAACGTATATATAAGCGTTTTACAAAATAATAAATTTTTGCTTTTATTCTTCTGCCACGCCCATTGCTTCAAGAGTCTCCTGTTCATCGGATTCCTCTTGTGCCAGCTCGTCAGCACCTTGCTTTTCTGCATCTTTCTTTGCCTGAAGCTCAGCTTTGCGAGCGCGTGCCTCTGCAGCGAGCTCTTCTGCGTTTTCAGCAATGACTTTTACAGGAATTTCTACAGTTACTTCTTTATGGTAGTGAACGAGAGCAACGAAGTCACCCACTTTTTTCACTTCTTTCATTGTAACGATCTTGCGGTCAACTTCGAAGCCTTTTTCCTTCAATGCTTCTACTACTTGTGGAGCACCTACAGATCCATAAGCCACCCCATTGGCACTTACCTTGACTGCTATTTCCACGCTTATGCCATTGAGAGCCTCGCCTTTCTTTTGAGCCTCAGCCTTGATAGCCTCTATCTTGCGAGCCTGTTGGCGAAGATTTTCTGCCAATACTTTCTTTGCAACCTCTGTAGCAATAACGCCTTTACCTTGAGGTATGAGGTAGTTACGGCCATAGCCAGCCTTTACGTTTACGATATCATTTTTATAGCCTAAGCCTATGATGTCTTCTTTAAGTATAATTTCCATAACTTGCCTCCTTTTTTTATTTCATCATATCAGTTACATAAGGAAGAAGAGCGAGTTGACGAGCACGCTTTACAGCTTGTGCCACGCGACGCTGATATTTCAAAGAGTTACCCGTGATGTAACGAGGAAGAATCTTTCCTTGCTCGTTAAGGAACTTCTTAAGGAACTCTGCATCCTTGTAATCAATGTACTTGATACCGCTTTTTTTGAAACGGCAGTATTTTTTCTTCTTTGTATCGACTGCAACTGGAGTCAAAAATCTTACTTCGCTAGTCTGTGCCATGATTAAGCCTCCTCATTGTTTTTAGGTTCAACATTAGCTTTCTCGCCGGCATACTTCTTACGACGCTTTTCAGCATATTCCACTGCATACTTGTCTAGTTTTACAGTAAGGAATCTAAGCACCTTCTCATCACGACGGAATGCCACTTCCAATTTATTTACCATCTCTGATTCTGCCTTGAACTCAAAGAGATTGTAGAAACCTGTTGACTTATTGTCAATAGGATAGGCCATCTTTTTAAGACCCCAAGTCTCTTCGTTCAGGATTTCAGCACCATTATCAGTCAGCACTTTCTTGAACTTAGCGACCGTTTCCTTCATCTGTTCATCAGACAAAACGGGAGTCAAAATGAAAACGGTTTCGTACTGTTGCATAAATGTAATTTTTTAAGTGTGTTAATTGTTTAAATTCTTATGCTTTTTGCAAAGCGGATGCAAAGTTAGTAAATATTTGTCATTCAGCCAAACTTCGTTGAAGAAAATTTCAATATTGTTGGCAGAGTCACTTCATGAGAGATTTTTAGAGTTTCTAATCCGTAACCTTACACCTGATACCTTACATCTTCCAAAAACAGCGCATTTGCCGGCATCGACTCGCCTGCATCGTTACGTGAGCCGTGCTCTATCACGCTACGAAAATCTTCTATCGTCAGCCGTCCGCGCCCCACATCTATGAGTGTTCCCACTACAGCACGCACCATATTTCTAAGAAAACGATTTGCAGTAATCGTAAAATACCACGAATATTCATTCACCTGCACCCATTGGGCATCGGTTATGTTGCAGAGTGTTGTCTTCGCGTCGCTTCCTGTCTTGCAGAATGCTCCGAAGTCGGTGTATTCCTTTAACACCTCTGCCGCTTGGTTCATCTTGTCAAAATCGAGAAGATAAGTCACCAGATACGAATACTTATTTATAAATACATCCTTACGCGTATGTATATAATAATGATAAGTGCGCAAGGTTGCACTAAATCTAGCATGCTTATCTTCGCTTACAGGCTCTATATCTAACGTGCAGATAGTTTTTGGCAAGATGCGATTGAGTTTATATTGCAGTTGTTGCAAATCTTCTATCGGCTTCTCTGCATCAAAGTGGCACACCATTTTTCTCGCATGCACTCCGGCGTCTGTCCTTCCCGCCCCTACCACGTCTATTGTCTGTCGCAGGATTGTAGAAAGAGCCTTTTCCACAGTCTCTTCCACCGTTATGCCGTTGGGCTGTATCTGCCAGCCATGGAAGTCGGTGCCATCATATTGCAGAGTAAGGAAATATCTTTGGGACATTGTTTACTATTTTTATTTCTTTACGAGTTGTTTATACATTTCGAGCAGCCGTGCTCTACGCAGCCATCTTCTAACATCATGCGCCAACAAAACCATAAACTTGCATCAGCACCTTGCCGTTTTGCTGCCGCTTTTTGCTCCTTTTCTTTCATAGAATAAACACCTATTGTTTCTTGTAGCAAAGTTAATAAAAAATCTTTTTTTATGAAGCTTTTGCCAATTTCTTTCGTTTATTTTCAACCGCCCGCGGTTTACAAAGAATTTCACCTTCCGCAACCTCTGTCGGGAAGCTGCCGAAAAACTCCTTGCTATAGCAGGCCTCATAGATGAAAAAACGTTAGAGCCGTTTGATGATTGAGCGAAATTGGACAATTGGACAATTGGACAATTGTTATCAGTATCAATTCTATCAGTTCTATCAGTCTATCAGTTATTTTTTAGACCATGCTATTTTTTCATATACTCTTATAACTTATTAATATATAGATAATTATATATATAAAATAAGGAAAATGAACAAAATAGGGTACCTTTATTTTTAATTGGTTCATCCGACATTTCGAGTGATAGGAAGTAATTAATTATGTAAAATAGAAGAAAACCGCTGAACTTATTGTATATTTGAATAACCACAAACAAATGTACAATTATGAACAGCAGTTTTCTATATCACGCATGGGGGC
>JAZLJQ010000002.1:0-29092 GCA_045617965.1 Prevotella sp. | reverse complement strand
TATAGTCAAGCTCACAAGTGCTATATCAATTAAACTGCAGTCTTTTTCTCAATTTTATGTTGTATAAAAAACATGTTTTGTGCCGTTTTTTCGGGGAGGGGGAAAGGTGATTTTTTATTTCATACTATAATTTCACTATTTTATACAATGCTATATTTTTTTTGACATGTGTTCTTATAAAAGTAATACTTTTGCAGAAAATAAAAGCAAAATTTAATTTTTAACAAAAAAACATTTAAATGATGAAAAAAGTAGTATTTGCATGTGCTGTAGGTTTGCTTGTTGGTGGTGCGGCAACTTACTTAATTATGAGTAAAATTACACCATCTGTGAAATATGTTGTGAAATATGAGTATTATAGCACAGACTATCATGGTATTGATGTCTCTCATTTTCAGAAGGAAATAGATTGGAGAGCTGTAGCAACAGACAGAAAAGTCCAATTCGCATACGTCAAGGCGACCGAAGGCAGATCACTTAAAGATGACTATTATAAATACAACATCCGTGAGGCAAGAAAAAATGGAATAAAAGTGGGAGCATATCATGTGCTGACAAACAAAAGTAGTGCCGAGTCGCAGTTCAAACACTTTATTTCAGTAATAGATAAAAACGAACTGGATCTGATACCGATGCTAGATATAGAAAAATATGTCCCAAAAGATAAGATTAAACAGTTTTGCAATCTTGTAGAAAAACATTTCGGCAAACATCCGCTGATATACTGTGGGAAAAAACCATACAATTCACATTATGCACCAGATTTCAACAATTACTATCTCATGATAGCTAATTATACGAACTCTAACCGTCCTCCTCGCATAAAAGGTCAAGGGCATTTCAACATATGGCAATATAGCAAAAGAGGGAGAATAAATGGCATAAAAACCTTTGTAGACTTGAATAGGCTACATCCTGATTTATCGTTATCAGAACTCTATCTATAACCATAAAGCTAAGTGAAAGATTCGTGAAACAATATAGGAAAAATAAATTTTATTTATATAATTATGCAATTCTCCTACATCATATAAATGGTGTAGGAGAATTGCATAAAGAAAAGCATTAAGAATGGTTTACTTACATAAATAAGGAACTATTCTTACATCTTAACGTTTTTTCTATAGTATAATATATAAGGTATTTATTCCATACAACCAAATAAATTAAATTTATTTAAATTCAAATACAAACTTCAAAAACTTCAAGCGCCCTTAATTATCAATAGGTAATTGTCAATTAATAGAATAGTATTCATTATCTTTGCACAAAAGAAAATATTACATATATGCTAACTTTTGACAGAAAAATTACTTTATTGGTTATCATTATTATTTGCACTTCACTTCATAGTGTGGCAAAAATTACAATAACGGATACATATTGTAATTATCAACACGGCACAGCTATTGTAATTGGTAAAGCATTTGTAGGTTGGGCGATGGCCTCAAATCAAAATGAGGACTTTCAAACCGCATCAGAAATTATAATACGAGAACGCGTAACTAACCGAGAAGTCTATAACAGCCATAAGGTAAATACCGACAAAAGCCAGCAAATAATGTTACCTACCTTGCCACAAAACAAATATGGCTATTCATGGCAAGTCCGCGTATGGGATAAGGAAGACAAGCCTTCAGGATGGAGTCAGTGCCAACACTTCCGCATTATGCCCGACTCTCTTGAAGGGCAATGGATAGGAGCAATAACACGTAAAGATGCTCGGTTGCCAGAGGGGAGATGGGCAAATAGCAGTTTCAAAAGTGAGGCTTTCAAAACAAAATGGAAAGATGTAGACTCTCTGTCATCGCGTAGCATCATATTGGCGAAAGATTTTATGACAACACAGCCTATCAGCGATGCCGTTATCTACATTTCCGGGCTTGGGCATTACAAATTGACCATAAATGGTAATGATACCAACGATTCGGAATTTGCGCCCCTATGGAGTGAATATTCTAAGACTGTTTACTATAATGTAATCGATATTACGTCACGACTAAAGCAATCCTCAAGCAACCATATCGAAGTGTTGCTAGGAAATGGTTTTTTCAATGTTCAAGCAAATGGTAGATATAGCAAACTGCAAACGAGTTACGGACCTCCACAAATGTTGTGCATGGTAAGGATTACATATCGTGATGGAAGCGTGCAGACTATCAGTAGCGATGATACATGGCAATGGTGTCTATCACCAATAACATTTAACAGTATCTATGGCGGAGAGAATTATGATGCAACACTAGAAGATCAAAAAGAGTGGCACCCTGTTGTTATTACCGAAGGTCCAACAGGGCAGCTTATGGCACAGACGGCACCGCCTGTCAAGATTATGGAGAAATACGATGTGCGTTCGTGGAAACATCTTGAAAAAGAAGATCTCGAAGATGTGGCAAAAGAAATGAAACGCAAATATGTAAGCCTTTCGGCTATCGTTGCTGATATGGGGCAGAACCTTGCGGGATTTCCTCAAATAACACTCTCAGGCAAACGAGGACAAAAAGTGCTGATATATGTAGGCGAAAGGCTAACATTGCATGGAGCAGTCAATCAGCGCGAAACCGGTAGACAACATTATTATGAATATACACTTAGAGGAGATGAAATAGAAACATGGCATCCGCATTTCTCATACTACGGCTTCCGATATATTCAAGTAGAAGGAGCCGTAATGCAAGGAGAACAAAACCCTAATGATCTTCCAGTGATACAATCTCTGCAAAGTTGCTTTGTGTCGAGTTCAGCAAAGCGAGTGAGCACTTTCAGTTGTAGCAACGACCTATTTACGAATATACACCAACTTATTGAACGCGCAGAAAGTAGCAATATGCAAGCTGTACTGACAGACTGTCCACACAGAGAAAAACTTGGATGGCTTGAACAAGACCATTTGAACGGACCGAGCCTACTTTATAACTACGACATGAGTACGTATATAAAGAAGATAATTCGTGATATTACCGACACGCAAAAAAACGATGGCATGGTGCCTACTACTGCTCCTCAATACGTTACTTTTGGTGATTTGTTTGATAATTCTGTAGAGTGGGGATCTACACTTATCATCCTACCATTTATGTATTATGATCAATATGGTGATTCAACACTTATCGTGGATAATTATGAAGCGATGAAGCATTATGTTGATTATCTAACAGCACAAGCAAAGAATGGCATTCTTGATTTTGGACTTGGTGATTGGTATGACTATGGTCCTTGGAAAGCAGGATTTTCAAAAAACACCCCTATCTCTCTCGTTGCCACAGCATATTATATCATGGATATACGCTTTGTAAGTGAAGCTGCTAGGATGAAGGGGAATAGCAAAGATGCTAATAAATATGCTTTGCTCTATAACAAAGCAGTAGAAACGTTCAATACACATTTCTTTAAAAAGGATTCGTATACTTACGGATCGGGGTCGCAGACCTCACTTGCCTTGCCTTTATATCTTGGTATAACTGGAAAGCATCATGATGGAGTGTTGAAAAACTTACTCTCCGATATATCATTTCATGGCTATAGGCTTACCACAGGCGACATTGGGAATCGCTATCTCATCCAAACACTTGCGCACGAGAATATGGATACATTAGTCTATAAGATGTTTAATCATGAAGATACTCCTGGTTATGGATTTCAAATAAAGCAAGGAGCAACAACACTCACAGAGCAATGGAATCCACAGAATGGCACCTCGTGGAATCATTTTATGATGGGACAGTTAGATGAGTGGTTGTTTTGTTCTCTAGCAGGCATAAAGCAAAAGTTAGGCACTCATGGCATGCGACATTTGATAATACATCCACATCTTATGGAAGACATGTATTCATTACAAGCATCGATAGAGACACTTTATGGGAAAGTAGCTATCTCCGTATCTGATCTTGGCCTGACTATCGTGATACCTGTTGGATGCGATGCAGATATCATCGCCCTAGATGGAAAAGTTCATCATGTAGGTAGTGGCATCTGGAGTTTCCCATCAGTAAAAAAGTGATTATATGATATAATATAAGTTATAAATTGTAAGTTATAAATTATGAAAAAAAGTGACTATCTGATAAACGCACTTTTAGTCTGCCTATGTTTTGGGTTGATGAGTTGTGACAATGATTTCGAATATGGTTCACCTTTTCGTTGCAATTTTTGTTTCGACAACTCTATTCACCAAGACGCACTCATGGCCGCTGCGGTGACCCCATATAGCAACACTTTTGTTAGAGTAAGAAAACGCATATATGGAAAAATAAATTATGTCATCCTTGACACAAAAGGACAAGATGTGAAAGAAATACCTATCACCACCGAGCGAGAAAACTTTACAAAATATGCTCTTGGCGGTAACGAGGTAATCGTCATAGGCTTCAATACGCTCAACGAATGTTTGGTAGCATACGATGGGATGTGCCGTTATTGTTATGAGCAGAATGGACGCTACATCTCATTGGATTGGAATACGGAAACCTCTATGGTATGTAGCAAATGCCATAAGGTCTATAACCTATTGATGAACGGAATTTGTGATGATGAGAATCCTGTGCAGCTATGGCAATATCATGTCTCCGCAACAAGCCCTAACGGCATCATAACTGCAGGAGGGTAGATAATAAATGGCTATTGATAATTAAGTTTTTAAATAATGAAACATTAATCTAAGTAATTATCACTTATTCTCTGTTTCAGTAGCTATTTTTATTCTAGGAATATTAAAAATGATACATATCACAAGGCTTACAGCTAGAATCATTACATAAAAGACATAAGGGATAATACTTGTAGAAGTGATGCTCGCTAAGTCGGCGACCATAAGGAGATGAATACTATATGGTAAGCATTCTTGCACGATACAAGAACTAATGTCCATCAAACATGCTGCCTTTCGTCCTGCAATGCCATATTTTTGGCTGATGCTTTTTACAATATCGGCAACACTCATAATCGCAATTGTATTATTTGCCGTACATGCACACATCAATGCAGTCAACGCACAGATTGAGCTTTCTGCCGTACGACGCCCACGGACAAATTTCGTACATATAGCGACAATGACATTTACGCCTCCATTGTGCTTTATGAGTGCCATCAATCCCACAGCCATGAGTACAATCAATGTGATGCCCCCCATACTATCAATACCTTTCCCAAGAGCGTCAATCCATTCATAAAAGTCGAATGCTCTCAATGATAGACCTAATACTCCACAGGTTATAACACCTATCATCAACGTTATGAGAACATCAACACCAGAAATAGCCAAAATCAAAACGATGATATAAGGAAGGATTTTTAAATACTCTACATCTCCGTTAAACGAATTTCCGACCAAATCTTGTCCAAGATAATAGTATAATCCAAGTGTCATTAGTGCAGGTATGAACACAATCCAAAGATTGGTACGGAATTTATCTTTCAATTGGCATCCTTGTGTACTTGTGGCAATTATGGTTGTATCTGAAATGAACGATAAATTATCGCCGAACATCGCTGAACTAACTACTAGTGCGCACATCATCGGCATACTGCTTTCAGTGTGCTGTGCCACACCAACCGCAATAGGTCCAACAGCAACAATTGAGCCTATTCCAGAACCTGTAGCCATAGAAATAAAGCATCCTGCCACAAATATGCTAACATAAATCATATTTGGTGGTAGAACGAGCAATATGAAATCGACTGATTCTTTTATGCACCCCATTGCTTGAGCGCTTTGTGAGAATGCTCCTGCAACCAAAAATATACAGATGATAAAAATCATTTTAGTTGTGCCTGCTCCACGGCCGAAAATCCTTACTCTATCGGGGAGTGTCAACCCTCGTGTAATACAAATCGTATAGATTATAGTCACAAAGAATGCCACCGAAATAGGTATCTTGCTAAAATCACCGGCAACAACTGACAAACCAAAATAGAATAGTACGAAAACTAGTAATGGACTAATGCCTAAAATCTTGTTTTTCATTTTTTATATTTATGTGCTAATATCTTTGTTCAAAACATCTCACCCCAAGGATAACTGCCCGGTTTCAAGACAACATTGTCATCATCATGCCCCAAGATGACAACACCCGGAGCCAACTGGCCAATCATTTCATAATTGTGCCACCCTAATTTAGACAATACTGCGTATGCCGTTGCACCACCTTCGATAATGATTGTTAAAGGCACCTCACCTAAAGCAATTCTATCGGCAACAGCTTTCTCCACTGCTAGAGCCATTGCTTCGGTAAGCCATTGGGGATGACCTTTGCGCCGTTGGGGGATAAACAGGCAGATATTTCCATCTTTCATCACCCAGTCATCCGTATAGTATCCATCAAATACTTCGTCGGGCATTGCACATAATTTAATATCTTTTTCCTTAAATAAATCCATTTCTACAAGACTATGTCTTTGTGTGCTGCCTTGAATTATTATGAGATGTTCGTTTAAGCATCTGATACTTGCCTTGCGAGGAGCATTATTGTCAATAAGTTGTGTGAATACGTCAGCCCCACCAGCAATTAGCGTCTTTTCATCAATCTTTGCTAATTGTCTTTTTATCTCATCGAAAGAACCGGCTTCGGCTATGTTTATTCCATCCACAAGCGATGCTTCTATTGGCAAATATGTTACTTTTCCTAATATGTCAACAACATTTGATGTATGAGCGGGGAACTCTGGGTCATAGCTAAATGCTGTCTTATGAAGTAATTGTGAACCCACAAAATATTGTCCGTTTCTAATCACTCTACCTTTTGAAGGATTTTGTGGTAGCAACAGGCAACGTTTTGCTCCTATTTCGTTCATCAGTATTTCCAACTCCGCGATGATATGTCCTCGCAATGCCGAGTCAGTCTTTTTAAAGATATTTCTTGGTGTCCACTCTTCTGCACCATCTTCTTTTTTATATTTTGAGATTACGCGTTGAGTTTCAGCGATGGCATCATCTATAGTCAAAGACCGCGTATTGGTAGCAATTACCTTTGTGTCAAATATAGCCAAAGCCGCAATCTCTGCGGCGCCTGTGATGTCATCAGCGATTACGATCATTTCTTCAAGCGTGATATTGCCATTTTAGTAGCATATTTTATACTAAGGAGCATTGCAGATGGTGATGCTATCCCCTTACCAGCGACATCGAATGCAGTTCCGTGGTCAACCGACACACGGATTATCGGCAATCCAAGTGTGATATTCACTCCGTCTGCGCTATTCATCTTGCTAGTTTTTTGATCCCATTGGAAACCGCAGACCTTGAATGCTATATGACCCTGATCGTGATACATTGCCACACAGCCATCAAACTGGCCACAACGTGCTTTGGCAAAAAGTGAATCTGGGGGCAATGGTCCAACAGCATTAAATCCCCGTTTATTGAGTTCTTCCACTGCTGGAATGATTTCTTTTTCTTCTTCCCAGCCAAAGAGTCCACCATCACTTGCGTGTGGGTTTAGGCCAGCAATACCTATACGAGGATGCTCAATGCCAAACTGACGGCAAGCATCATCAATAAGTTCCGTTACTTCTATGATACGGTCTTTTTTTACTCTTTCACAAGCCACGCGCAAAGGAACATGTGTTGAAACATGAATGACACGAAGGAAGTTGTCAGCAAGAAGCATGGCATATTTTTTTGTGTTGGTAAAATGGGCATAAATCTCCGTATGTCCATCGAAATGATGCCCAGCCTTATTTAGCGCTTCCTTGTTCAGTGGAGCTGTTACGGTGCCATCCACTTCATTTTTTATTGCCAAATCAATGGCTTTGACTACATATTGGAAAGCTGCGTTGCCACATTGCTCTTGTACTACACCTTGGCGAAATGTCTGCATATTGATACAATGAAGATCCAATATATCTATGTATCCGAATTCAAACCTCGCATTATTTATGTTATCTATAGTATTTATCTTCAACGTTGAACTCAATTGTTCCACCATCATCTGCATCACAGCGGCATCGCCGACTACAATTGGGAAGCACATTTCGTAGGTTTCTTTTATACTAAGTGCCTTGACGATAATCTCTGGTCCTATGCCAGCAGCATCGCCCATAGTAATAGCTAACTTTGGTTTCATATTAATAAAGTACATTATAAATATCGCGACAATCTTGTTCTGTAACTTCTCTTGGATTGTTCTTTAGCAGGCGTTGGCAATTTATTGCAGCCTTTGCCATGCCATCTACAGCCGTCTGTGGAATGCCAATCTCTGAAAGTGTTTGCGGAATGCCACATTCTCTTGACAACTGTTCAATAAAGTGTGCGCCGTGTTCTGCTGTTTCCTTATCGTTTTTACCCGCTTCGCAACCACAAGCGATAGCTACTTCGGCATATTTCTTCGTATTTGCGGGAATGTTGAAGCGCATCACTACCGGCAACAATATAGCGTTGGATAGTCCGTGACTCTTGTGGAATTCACCTCCAATAGGGTAAGAAAGAGCATGAACAGCAGCCGTATTTACAGGACCTAGACACAATCCGCCATACATACTACCTAAAGCCATGGCTTCGCGTGCCTCAACATCTTTTCCATCTTTTACAGCTCGCAAAAGATTTTGTGAGATGAGACTTATTCCCATTCTAGCATACATATCTATAAGAGGATGAGCAAATTTGTTGGTGTAAGCTTCAATGCAATGGGTCAACGCGTCCATTCCTGTTTCGGCAGTAACTTTTGCAGGGACTGTCCATGTAAATTGCGGGTCAATATATGCGGCATCAGCCATAAGATGTTCGCTCACGATGCCTTTCTTTTGATGGTCACGCTCATCAAGTAATATTGCATTGGGCGAAACTTCTGAACCTGTGCCCGCTGTGGTCGGAATACAAGCAAACCATAATCCACGATTTTTAACAAGGCCGATACCAAAGAGATCTTCAACTTTTTGCGAACTATTGATAAGGGTAGCAACGAGTTTTGCCAAGTCAAGTACGCTTCCGCCACCTATACCTACGATGCTATCTGCACCAAACTGGCGTGCACACTCCAATACTTTGTGGAAATCGCCAACAGATGGCTCGGCGTTTATATCATCATAAACTTCGATATTGATGTCTTTGTTATTGAGTGGAGAAAGTGACTCGTCTACCATTTTTCGCAACACAGGCGCTGTAAGTACAAACAGATGCGTATGTCCGCTAGCAAGGTAGTCTGTGCGAAATTGTGTCATGCAACCTGTGCCAAAAACTATTTTTCGTGGTTGCATTAAGGTAATTCCGTTCATATTTCTTATTTTTCTAAATTAACTTGTTTCGCCTTTTTCTTTTCTTCAAGGAATGCAAAGACTGTAAGACTCTTATCGGCAAGTTTCTCATGGAAAAAGAGGCTTGCGATATAGCCGACAACGATTACGACTAGATGTGAATATACCCCAAGCATCATTTTGTGATGAGTGAAGTTCCAATCACCAAGATTCAATATAGGCTTACTATCGCCAACTGCGGCTCCTGTCAGTAATGCGTAGATAGTAAATATCAAAGTTGCTGCGAGTCCAATGTATAAACCTTTCCAGTTTGCACGACGAGTAAAGATCCCGAGCACCAAGATACCCACGATTCCAGCTGAGATGATAGCATAAAGTGCGAAAAGTGAATCAAGTATGCTTTCATTACCCATTTTGTAAAAAATCAATGCTAAAAGGATACAGGCGGCACCAATGATGAGCACGGCAATTCGCCCGCAAGTGAGTTTTTGCTTGTCTGTAGCATTTTTCTTTATTTTAGCAAAATAGTCTTCTACAATAATTGCCGAGATACAGTTCACGTCGGCATCTACTGTAGATATTGCACCTGCCACTAGCGCAGCAACTATCAAACCAGATAATCCTATTGGCATTTGGGTCGCTATGAAGTGAGGGAACACCTCATCTGCTTTTATTCCATCAGGCAAAATACCAGGTGTTTGTGTATAATATACAAAAAGACATGTACCTACAAACATGAATAATGTCCATGTAGGTACGCTCAGTGCGACACCGAGATAGGTTGCCTTCTTTGCGCTCTTTTCATTCTTTGCTACAAGGTAGCGTTGTACCATGCTTTGGTCGGTACCATATTTCTGTAAAGCATAGAACATTCCGTTGAACACGAGAACCCAAAAGGTCTTCTGTTGGAAATCCCAATCATAAGGACCAACGTCGATTTTTGTGTTTTCTGCTGCCACTTGGAAGATGGTCGCAAATCCACCATCGGTCAGATATACCAATATTCCTATTGCCAAAACACCACCAAGAATGAGCAAGATACCTTGCACAACATCCATCCATACGATTGCTTCCATACCACCAAGGTAGGTAAGGAGAATTACAGCAATACCGATTATTATTATTATTAACTGTATGTCTACTCCTAGGAATGTTGTTGCAGCCAAGCCCATCAAGTAGAGTACTGCTCCCATTTTTGTAAAGTGCTCAAGAAGAAATGCTACTGAGCTCCAATAACGGGCCACTTTCCCAAATCGACGTTCAAAATATTCGTATGTGCTCAGTTTTATTACTCTACGAAACAATGGGACGATAAACCATACGCAACCTAATAGTACTATTGGCACCATGAGGCCTTGTACGAGATTTATCCAGTTACCTTTATATGCATTACCTGGATAAGCTAAAAAGGTCACGCTACTTATGATTGTAGCAAACATAGACATTCCTACAGCCCAAGCGGGGATGTGCCCACCAGCTTTGTAGTAGTCATTTGTAGATTTTTGACGATGGGCAAAATATACGCCTACGCCAATAGCTGCAATCACAGATATGACGACTATTAGTATGTCCACCCAATGAAGCGTTGTTGTTTCCATATATATTGTCTTGAAAAGGTTTGTTTATTATTTTTCGTTGTCCATTACTTTATGGATGTCGTGTTTGATTCTCTCCACGATGTCTTGTGATAATTCTGTCAGTGGTTCCCACATATAGGTGTCGCAAAGTCCGTATTCTTTGCATATCACTTTCAGGGCAGCAAGACTTTCGCCAAGGGTTAGGTTTGTGGTGTTAATTTTTCCCACTTCTATAGTGTATTGTTGCCAGTATTCGGCTTGTTTCTCATCGCCACGAATGCCTGCCTCATAAAGGTTTTTGTAGGCTTTTGGGATAAAGTTGCCAACGGATGGGACTATGCCGTCAGCACCATTTTTCAATGCCACGGCAGAGTTGGCTGCGCACCCACAGAAGTAGCAGAAGTCTTCGCGTTGTGCAAATATTTTTAAACATTCTTTAATTCTTGTTATATTATTTTCCGAGTCTTTCATACCTACGATGTTTGGGTGGTACGAGAGTCTTTCAACGATGTCAAGTGGTATGCTCATGTGTGTAGTGATTGTAATGTTATAGAGCATCATAGGTATGGTTAGATAATCTGCTAGATTTTTGTAGTATTCATACATCTGCTCTGGTGTCAGTGCGTAGTAGTTTGGCAATGTTGCTGCTATTACGTCTGCCCCTGCTTTTATGTATTGATCTGCTGCGATTCGCTGTTCAGGAATGCATGTGCCACCTAGTGCCACATATACTAATACTCTTCCCGCAACAGCTTTCTTTGCTGCTGAAATCATTTTTGTAGCTTCTGATACTGGTACGGAGTTTCCCTCCCCAGTCGTACCTAGTAATAGCGGAGCGAGTCCATGTGAGGCAATGTTATTTACTAATTTTTCTACCGCTTTGATATCTGCAGTTCCGTCTTTTTTTCGTGGTGATATTAGTGGCACCACTACGCCATTGTACTTTTTCATGTTTTCTGTTATGTCTGTGTTATTGATTATATTTTTTTGAGTGTGTTATAGATTGTGCAAATTTATAAAAATAATTGCATTTTATATGCTATTTATAGCATAATAGTACAAATTTTGATTTTGGGAGCTCACATTGAGCCATCTATATTGCGTTGCAAGTTTGTGCAAAGCGAGAGTAAAAGATTCATAACAAAAGACAAGACTCTTTAGCTCATCATACCCACATCTACCCCACTCTTAAAAACATTCTAACGCATAAATCGGTACAGACAAACGCACGCGATTTTGTTTATATAATAAGGTGCTTTCATCACGTGCGTTATAGGTGCCGAACACGACAGTTAGCGAGCCTCATAAGAATAGGTCGCGAGGGTTGTAAGGATGGTTTGCGAAGCTCATAAGGATGGTTTGATTTTTTGATTATCTCATTTAGTCTTTGCAAAGGTAGTAAATCAAGTTAGCGGTCTAAAGATTTTTTGGGAGAAAAGAATTTTTCCAATCAAAAAATAAAAAATGAAAAAACTAAACAATTTTTGCTTTTGCGAAAAAAATAGAAATATCATCAAATTATTTTCTTTCTTCAAACAACAATCAAAACGATATTAACCTCATGAACGGAGCAAATAGCAGAAGAGCCTCTTGGCTCTCGCGAACATTATTATTAATATTACACTTGTATGTTGACTCTGCATATGTTGACTCTGCCCCCATAAGAAAACATTTTCTCCCACGAAAATTTTGCTATTTATTTGACATATATTACCTTTGCATCCCAAAATCTTGACCCAAGTCGAGATAAAACAAAAATATTAACAATTTTAACAACAACAAAAAATGATTGTAGTACCTGTAAAAGATGGTGAAAACATCGAAAGAGCTCTCAAAAAATTCAAAAGAAAGTATGAGAAGACAGGAGTTGTGAAAGAATTGCGTGCACGCCAGCAATTTGACAAACCATCAGTTAAAAAGCGTCTAAAGATGGAACACGCTATCTATGTTCAGCAACTTCGTCAAGCTGAAGACTAAGAAAAGAGATTCTTTTGGTAGTATTTATTTAATTTCGTATTTTAGTGCCGAATTAACATTGGCATATCTATGGTAAACTCGTTCATCAATTATCTTCAATATGAGAAGAACTATTCTCAATGGACATTGAGGAAATATGGTGATAGTCTAAAAGAGTTTGAGGATTTCTTTCACAAGAAAGATGATGCTCTCTCATGGCAGACCATTGATTCTGACATCATCCGCGATTGGATGGAACATCTGATGGACAAGGGAGAAAAAGCCACCACAGTTTGTCGGAAGCTAAGTGCCCTACGCACATTTTACAAATTTGCATTGGCAAGGCATCTTGTAGAGAAAGACCCTATACATAGAATTCTGTCTCCAAAGAAAGAAAAGCCATTGCCACAATTTGTAAGAGAAGAAGAAATGGACAGACTGCTTGATGATATCAAGTGGGAAGAAACTTTTGAAGGGCAACGCAATCGAGCCATCTTGATGACATTCTATGCAACGGGTATCAGAAGAGCTGAATTGATAGGACTCGATGATGTAATGGTCGATCTTTATACAAAACAGTTGAAGGTGACAGGTAAGCGCAATAAGCAACGCATTATTCCATTTGGTGATGAGCTATTTCAAGCCTTGGAGCATTATTTGAATCTTCGTAAAGAAAACATCAATACTACAACACCGGCATTCTTCCAAACAAAGAAAGGAGAAAGAATGAGCGAAAACCAAGTGTACAAAGTGGTAAATGAAGCTCTAACAAAGGTGAGTTCGTTAAAAAAAAGATCTCCACATGTACTGCGTCACACTTTTGCTACAGCAATGTTAAACCATGAAGCGGGGCTTGAGAGTGTCCAAAAGTTGTTAGGGCATGCATCACTAGCAACAACAGAGGTGTACACACATACAACATTTGAACAACTTAAGAGAGTATATAAGGAGGCTCACCCAAGAGCCGATGTCAAACCCTTAAAATCATAGCACTATGGAACTACAAATTAAAGCTATTAATTTTGAAGCTACCGAAAAGTTGCAGGCTTTCGTTGAAAAAAAGACTGCAAAATTAGAAAAATTATTGAGTGATTTACAGAAAGTAGAGGTGCAATTGAAGGTGGTAAAGCCACAGACGGCAGTCAACAAGACTGTTACATTGGAAGTAGTAGTACCGGGAAAATCCTTCTTTACAGAGAAAACAACAGATACATTCGAGCAAGGCATTGACGACTGCATAGATGCTATGAAGATACAGTTGGCCAAATATAAGGAAAAATTGCGTGAGCATTGAGAACTTATTTTCTTGCAAGAAAAGAACAAAAAGCCGAAGCTTTGAAGTTTCGGCTTTTTGTTCAAATCTATAAAGCATGAAGAGCTTAATGTGTGTTCTATAATTAATATGTTTAGCGTCTTTTCTATTTGACTTTGCTTTCCGTTGTTGCGACTCGGGATAGTTTTAGCAAATTCGTTACCCACTTGTTGCTTCAATGGTTCTCATCTCAGCATAATTCAAACAAGTTTGCCTCTGTCACCTATAAATATGGGGCTTCTTTGTGCGGTATGATAGGACTTATTTGGAACGATAAATCGCTTGTTG
Source organism: Prevotella sp. (assembly GCA_045617965.1). Lineage (GTDB taxonomy): Bacteria > Bacteroidota > Bacteroidia > Bacteroidales > Bacteroidaceae > Prevotella. The sequence continues at coordinate 14,773 of JAZLJQ010000002.1, read as the reverse complement.
TTGCAGTCCACATGATATATAGTTGTTAAATTCGTCTAATACTTAATGTGTATCAAAATCTATCATGCACTTGATTTCAATAAAAAATTTACTCCAAAAAAGCTCTTAAATCATCTTGATATAATTAATAGAACCACCTTCTTGAGTTATAAATAGTTAATTTAAATTTAATAAGTCATCTATGTCATACTTATTTTCATCTGAATCAGTTTCGGAAGGACATCCAGATAAAATCGCTGACCAAATAAGCGATGCTATATTAGACCAATTCCTCGCCTATGATGATGGTGCACATTGCGCTATTGAAACATTTGTCACTACAGGTCAAGTGGTCATCATGGGAGAAGTAACTTCCAAAGAATATATTGATCTGCAGACCATTGCACGCAAAACGATTAAACGCATAGGATACACAAAAGCAGAATACCAATTTGATAGCGAATCTTGTGGTATCCTTACTGCAATTCATGAGCAAAGTAATGACATCGCTCGCGGTGTAAACAACGAAATTGAGGAACTGCAAGGAGCAGGTGATCAAGGAATGATGTTTGGATACGCAACAAACGAGACGGAAAATTATATGCCCGTCACGCTTGAACTTTCGCACAAGCTCATGCAAGAACTTGCCAAAATACGCAAAGAGGGAGAGGTGATGACCTATCTGCGCCCAGATGCAAAGAGCCAAGTGACGATAGAATATAGTGACGAAGGGGTACCACAGCGTATAAAAACTATTGTTGTATCTACACAACATGATGAAAACATTACACAGGCACAAATTAAGGATGATATAATAAACATACTCGTTCCAAGAGTAATAAATACAATAAAATCAGAAAAAGTACTATCACTTTTCAACAAAGATATTGAATATCTAGTGAACCCAACAGGGCAATTTATCATCGGAGGCCCTCATGGAGATACAGGATTGACAGGAAGGAAGATAATCGTTGACACATATGGCGGTAAGGGCGCTCATGGTGGTGGGGCTTTTTCGGGAAAAGACTCTTCAAAAGTAGATCGCAGTGCAGCCTACGCTGCACGCCATATTGCCAAGAATCTTGTGGCAGCAGGTGTTAGCGATGAAATCCTCATACAATTGGCTTATGCTATAGGATGCGCCGAGCCTGTGAGCATTTATGTAAATACATATGGGAAAAGTCATGTAAAGATAAGCGATAATGAAATTGCAGAACGTATCAGTAAAATGTATGATTTCCGACCAAAAGCAATCGAAAAACGCTTGAAACTGCGCCAACCAATTTATTCCGAAACCGCAGCCTATGGACACATGGGACGTGAATATGAAAAAAAAGAAAAAACATTCACGAGTCTCTATCACGAAACGAAAAACATACTAGTAGAGTTATTCACATGGGAAAAACTTGACTTGATGGATGAAATTAAAGTCGCTTTTGCGGATAGTTTTCAAGATTTTCCACAGGAGTAGGCATACAACTTGAAAACTTAATAAAAAGTAATTCCAATGCTTGATATCATGCCAATAACATACGATCCACAAAATGATAACACCATAGTGTTTATTTTTGTACTGTGCCTGATTGTTGGACTTTTGGCATTATCACAAAATTGGGACCATTTACTACGAGATGTCAAATCATTTTTTTTTATTCGCGATTATTCGCATTTTTTTAGTAATTCAATTGATAGGCTTTGCCGTTATGTATTATGTGGACAAACAGTGGTGTTGTTGGGCTTGGAATATTACATCGCAAATCGTTCTCATAACATAATATTATATATTTTTATCTTTTTGTTATATTTTACGTTACGATTTATATTGTATGGGTGTGTCAATCACTATTCTTTTGATAAGGTTCAAGTGAAAAACTGGAAACATATTTTGATTTTTATGACTGCATTTGAGGGTATATGCCTCTTTCCTATTGTTACCACACATATTTATTTGGGCCTTTCAACTCGTGGATTGCTCTATACCTCCGCAATATTAATTCTTGTCATTAAAATAGGGTTTCTATATAAGTCCAATTGCATGTTTTTCCGCTCAACAAGTGGTTTTGTGCAAAATATTTTGTACTTTTGCATGCTTGAAATAGGTCCTGTCTTACTTCTTAATGAAGTAATGGAGAGATTTATAGATATAACGGCAATTTCATAACGGCAATGATAAAAAAAATCTTAGTTTCACAGCCTAAGCCTGCAAGCGAGAAATCACCATATTACGACCTTGCTAAACAGTCAAATACTGAAGTCATATTTCGCCCTTTTATTAAGGTAGTAGGGATTTCGGAAAAAGAATTTCGTGCTCAACATATAGGATTGCTTGATTATACTGCCGTTGTTTTTACATCACGTCATTCTATTGACAACTACTTTAAGATGGCAAAAATAATGAAAGTGAACATTCCCGAGACAATGAAATATTTCTGCGTCACGGAGACCATATCACTCTATATTCAAAAATATGTGCAGTATAGAAAGCGAAAAGTTTTCTTTGGTAGCACAGGAAAGCTTGCTGATCTCATTCCTTTAATGGTGAAGCATAAAACGGAGAAATATTTGATTCCCGTAAGTGATGTTCACTCAAGCGATATCAATAAGACACTTGACGAACGAGGATTACAATATAAAGAATGTATTATGTATCGTACCATAAGCAATAATTTTTCCAAAGATGAAATTTTTGATTACGATATGGTGGTACTATTTTCTCCAACAGGAATACAAACACTTGTAAGTGATTTTCCTAATATTGCGGAACAAAAAACAAAAATTGCTACTTTCGGGCCGGCAACAGCAAAAGCAGCAAAAGATGCAAGTTTAAATCTTGTAGTTGAGGCACCAACACCAGAGCATCCATCAATGACAGCCGCCTTACAAGCATATTTGAAAGACGAACAGAAAAGATAATCAAATCTTTTTATGAGCCAAGCTACTCTACGTAAGCACGAGCGTATCTGCAACTTTCATTTAATAGAGCAGATGTTCAGTAAGGATGGAAGCAAGTCGCTCTTTTCCTACCCCGTGAGAATGTTATATATGCCATGCAAAGATGGCAATAAGGTGCTAATAAGTGTGCCGAAAAAGCATTTCAAACATGCTGTAGATCGTAATAGAATAAAGCGTCAAGTGCGTGAAGCCTACCGTTGCAATAAACATCTTATTGAAGGCAAATCATTGGCAATGGCTTTTATTTGGACATCTAATGAAATTAAGCAGAGTCTTGATGTTGAGAATATTATAGTGGGTTTTTTCAAAAGAATTACAGAATGAATAAGAATAATTTATTATCTGCAATTACTTTCATACTTTGTCTTCCAATACATTTTTATAGGCATTGTATTTCACCGCTTACACCGCCAACATGTCGCTTTACACCTACATGCTCACAATATGCTCTCGAAGCATTGAGAAAGTATGGGCCAATGAAAGGTGTGTGGCTTGCTACGAAACGGATATTTAGGTGTCATCCATGGGGAGGCTCAGGGTATGACCCAGTTCCATAATAATTTTAAAGAATATACAAATAAATATAGACTATGAAAAACTTTGTCGAAGAACTCAAATGGCGTGGTATGTTGGCGCAGATAATGCCTGGTACCGAAGAGCTATTAAAAAAAGAAATGGTGACGGCATACCTTGGTACAGACCCCACGGCCGATTCTCTGCATATTGGGCATCTTTGTGGCATCATGATGCTCCGTCATTTGCAACGTTGTGGACATAAACCTATTATCCTTGTTGGTGGTGCAACGGGTATGATTGGCGACCCTTCTGGGAAATCACAAGAAAGAAACTTGTTGGATGCAGAAACCCTTTATCATAATCAGGAATGTATAAAGGTGCAAGTGTCCAAATTCCTTGACTTTGATAGCAAAGAAAAGAATGCTGCCGAAATGGTCAATAATTATGATTGGATGAAAGAATTTTCCTTCCTTGATTTTGCTCGTACTGTAGGCAAACACATAACTGTGAATTATATGATGGCAAAAGAAAGCGTACAACAACGCTTGAATGGTGTTGCTCGCGATGGTCTGTCATTTACAGAGTTCACATATCAATTGTTGCAAGGTTATGACTTCTTACATCTTTATCAATCAAAAAAATGTAAACTGCAACTTGGTGGTAATGACCAATGGGGCAATATGACAACCGGAACAGAACTGATTCGTCGTACTCTCGGTAACGAAACAGAAGCCTTTGCTCTCACTTGCCCATTAATTACAAAAGCTGATGGCAAGAAGTTTGGCAAGACCGAAAGTGGAAATATATGGCTTGACCCAAAACGCACTACTCCATATAAGTTCTATCAATTCTGGCTCAACGTCAGTGATGAAGATGCCGAAAAATACATCAAGATATTTACATCTTTAGACAAAGAAACTATAGACACTCTTGTTGAAAAACATCATAAAGATCCTGGTTCCCGCATTTTGCAAAAGCGTTTAGCACAGGAAGTAACGGTACTTGTCCACTCGCAGGAGGATTATAAGACCGCTCTTGAAGCTTCTGGAATACTCTTTGGTAAGGGTACAAAAGAAAGTTTAATGAAACTTGATGACTCAACACTTTTGAGTTTATTTGAAGGTGTGCCGATGTTTGAGATTGCAAAAGATAAACTCGGAGAGCCTGCTGTTGAGTTGTTTACACGAGATGCTGCCATCTTTTCAAGTAAGGGTGAGATGAGAAAACTCGTGCAAGGTGGTGGAATCTCACTAAACAAGGAAAAACTTACACAATTCGACCATCCTATAACAGCAGAGGACCTTATAAATGGTAAATATCTTCTCGTACAGCGTGGTAAGAAGAACTATTATCTGATAACTATCATTTAATTCAAATTCTTATATTATTTGTTGTAAAATTGAAAATGAGAAAGATTGTTGTTTGTTCTATTGTTGTTGTTTCGTTGATACTATCGGCTTGTGGCTCAAAACAGGAGTCAAACAAAAGCGTAATCGAACATTATGAAGATGTAAGTGATGTTTCAACAAATGCAGATATTGATGCTTTGAAAGGTATATTACAGGCACAAGACAGAGCTGGACTTAGAACAAAGCTTATTGAAATAGAGGACTTGGTAAAAAAATACATCCGCGAGGACAATCTACTTGCTGCTCAAGAATTTGCAGATGCATTGCAGGCTTTTTTATATAAGCATTCTAATGAATTGAAGGCAATTGGTGCTTTGGATAATTATATGTCAATACTGAATGGAGTAAAGGATATTATCGGAACGAGAGTTGAAAGTATGGGAGTAGAAAATCTTACCGATGAAGAAGCTAAAGTTTTGCATCCGATAGAAGCTGAAGACGCAAGAGAGAAAGCAGAAGAGGCGAAAGAACAAATAATCAATTCTACTGCAAAATTGCTGATAGAAGAGACAAAAGGTAAAAAGAGGTAAAAAAGTTTTCTTCTTTGATAGAAAGAAGTTTATGTGTGCTATTTGATGATAGCAACTTTGCACACCACACCATCATCTCCTTCCGCTGTTGAAATCAGTACATTATATACTCCGCTTGCAACTCTGCGTCCCTTTTTATCATTTCCATCCCAAGTAAACGTACCTCCATTACTGATGCCTTCAGCAACGATGACACCGGTAGAAGTTGCTATTTTTACTTGTGCTTCTTTCGTCAATCCTACAATAGTTATTAGCCCTGTGTAGTCTGGTGTGACAGGGTTTGGATAGGCCCAAATGTTGTCTTTGGATAATTCTTTTTGAGGCTTGCTAGCGTCACTCATAAATGAGCAAAGTCCTGCTTCTGTGCCAAAAAAGACTTCACCGCTTTCGTCGTTGATTACAATAGATTCTACTTCGTTTGCTAGAAGAGGACTATTATCTTTAGTAAAGTGATATATTTGGGTATAGTTGTCTTCACTTATAAGATAAACACCATTTGTTTCTGAGGCAAACCATTTGCGTCCTGATCCATCAATGGCGATTCCAATAATGCTAACTCCAGATAGCAGATAATCAGCCAAGCCACTGCCATCCAAACGTGGGACCTTCACTTGCTCAAAGATTGGGTTAGTTGTATCAAATTGTTCTTGATTGAGTAACAAGGGGCCAGCGCTTGTGCCAATCCACATATTTCCATCGGCATCCTCAACGATATAGTTAACACTAGTCAATGTTAGCTCTGTTCCATCTTCGTTCACAAAACGCTTGAAAGAACGGAGTTTGTCGGTTGTCGGGTCGTAATAATAGAGAGAAGGCACATCCCAATGATTGTTGCAAAACCATATATAACCCCGACTATCCATGCACATGTAACTAACATTTGCAAGCGAATATGTAGGGTTACACATTAACTCTTGATGATGATGAGAAGTCCATTTGTTTGATTTTTTATCGTATTGTATCAATGACTGTGATGGTGCGACAGAATTGAAACACCACAAATTTCCGTTTAGATCATATTTCAAGGCCTGAACTAGAACATACTCTTTATGATTTCCACCAACAGTTGCAGCAATTTGTAATGGGCTATTGTCAATGTTGTAAGCCTTTACAAATCTTCCGTCTACATACTCATAGATACCTGTGCGCCCACTTGCAAAGATGTGAGAAGCATCAAAAGGATCAATATCAAGCGAGTTAACATCTATAAAGGCATAGCCTGTTATTGTGTCAAGATGATCTTCAAAAAATGTCCATTTACCATCAACTTCACGCACTTGTATTGTACCCGGGCGGGTCATATCTACAGTGGCTTTGAATCCTCCGCCACAAGTGTAGAGTTTTCCTTGCAAAATCTTCATAAAGCCAAAATTGTTGTGTCGTGGTGCATCAAGTGAAAGAGTAGATACTTTCGGGTACCATTTATCCCAATCCTGCTTACTAACATCAAAAATGGCGGGGTCATAAACAGATGTTATTTTCCAAACCGCTTTGTCCAACAGATTAGATTTCAATGATGCACAAAGCACACTTCCATCAAATAGCCTTGCGTAGATATTTCCCCCGCTGACTGCGGTTTGTTTGATAGCATAATTTAGATTATATGTTTCGCTTATTTCTGCATCACGGACATTAAGTTTTATGATTCCAAAGTTTGTTGAGAGATAAGCATGATACCCATCATTATAGATAGAATTTATGGTTTTATCTTCAATCATAGTTTTATTGAGCAATGCAGAAATATTTATGATGTCGGCATTTTCATTTATTAGGTCAATATTTGAGTTTTTATATATCACAACAAGATATTTTGCACTCTTGTTCCACATAATATGTGAAATATTTACATCACTTAGTCCATTGACTTTGTTATATTCCGTTATGCTTTCATCATTGGGATTGAATGAAAAAAGGTCGCCACTACTCAAGACAAACACTTCTGTTGTTGCGGCAGAGATTTCCGTAATCTCTCCGTATGCCATATATGTATGCCATGTGCCGATGGTTGCAGATATGTGTATTGCAAATAGTAATGATAATAATAGGGCAAAACTTCTTTTGTTCATTTACTTGTTTGTTTTTATTTTGTCATCTAAAGTCTTTGAGATTTCTTCCTGAAGTTGTTTTTTCAAAAACTCTGAAAGTTTGATTATTGCCCGTGCACGATGGCTTATTTGGTTTTTCACACCTATACCGAGTTCAGAAAAGGTTTTTCCATATTCTTCAGGTGCAAAAATAGGATCATAACCGAACCCGCCTTCGCCAATACGCTCTGTAGTAATATCACCACGTACTATGCCATCAAACTGTTCTACTTTTCCGTTGTTAATAAGCGTAATGCAAGTGCGGAATTGTGCTTTACGATTGTTTTGCCCTTTGAGGTTTTCGAGCAGTTTGTTTATGTTGGCTTCTGAGTCATGTCCATGTCCGGCATATCTTGCAGTATGTACACCCGGAGCGCCATTGAGAGCATCCACTTCAAGTCCTGTATCATCAGCAAAGCAGTTATAATGATATTTATCGTAAACATATTGTGCTTTCAGTAATGAATTGCCATCTAGTGTGTCGGCTGTCTCTGGAATATCTTCTGTACAACCAATATCACGTAGTGAGAGTATATCAACGAAATCCCCCATAATATCGCGTACCTCCTCAAGTTTATTAGCATTATGTGTTGCGAAGACAAGTTGTGGTTTTAAGTGTTTAGGGACGGAAACTTTTATTTGATCAAACCCCTCCCCAAAGACACCGATGACTCGGCTCTGGCTTACAAAAGCATTTGTGTCAATCATCTTTATTAGGCGGAAAATATACAGGCTTTCGCGTTTTTTGGCGATAGTGACTATAACTTTCATATCTTTACCCGAATAATACCCCTGTGCATCAAGTAATGTTACCCCTCGCCGTACACGAGTATTAATTGCTTCAGCAATATCTTCATATTTCTTTGAGAAGATGAAGAATTGTACTGATTCTCGACTTGTGTTCATCACATAATCTAGTACAATGGCTTCAAGGAATACAACAATAAGACCGAACACAAACTTTTGGATGCTGTTGTTATCAAAAATCAATAGTGTGCTACTAACTATACAACAATCGCATACTATAAATACCTGCCCAAATGAAACGTCTTTGAATTTGTTTATAGCAGCTGCGACTATATCTAATCCTCCTGTACTTCCGTTATGTAGGAAGACGACAGCTAGAGCGATGCCGTTAAATATGCATGCAATGATGATTGACATGAACTGTTGGTCTGCGCCTAGTATCATTGGGAATGTGCCGTCGGGGTTCTGTGCTATGTATTGGGTGTATGTCAGCATTAACGATAGACCGAAAATGGCAAAAATTGTGCGAATAAGAAATCTTATCCCCAAAAATTTATATGCCATTAACAGTAACACTACATTTATTATAAAATAGGGGTACTGCATCGGTATTTTTGTGGCGTAAAAGATGATGGCCGAGATACCTGTCACTCCTCCCGATGGTATTTCATATGGAAGAAGAAAATATGTAAAGGAGATAGCGTATAGTGCAAGTCCGAAGGTTATGAATAGGTAGTCATTGATTTCGCGCAGGACGAATCTCATTAAATGTTTTGTATTCAAATTTCTTATCATCTTTATTTACAATGATGTCGTTAATAATAACTACTTTACTACGATATTTATTATTTTTTTAGGAACAATTATTACCTTGACTATTTGTTTGCCTTCAAGATATTTCTGGCTTTGTTCATCTTCCAATACAGTTTTTTGTATGGTTTGGTTGTCTGCATCTATAGGAAACATTTTTTGGAATCTTGCTTTTCCGTTAAAACTTACTGTGAGTTGTATTCCTTCTTCAGTTAGATATTTTTCATCATATATTGGCCACGACGCATCGCATACACTTGTTTTGTTACCCATTATGTGCCATAGTTCTTCTGCGATATGCGGTGCGAATGGTGCTATACAAACAATGAGTTTGTCTATTAGTTTTTTGTTGTTGCATTTGAGTTGTGACAGTTCGTTTACGCAAATCATAAATGCACTCACACTTGTATTATAAGAAAAGTGTTCGATATCTTCTGTTACTTTCTTTATGAGTTTGTGAACGCTTTTGAGTTCTTCTTTTGAAGGCTCTTTGTTGTCATCAGCGCTGCTATTTGTTGCTAATGTCCAAAATTTCTTTAAGAATCGATGACACCCATCTATGCCGTTCGTGTTCCATGGTTTACTTTGTTCTACAGGTCCAAGAAACATTTCATATAAGCGTAGAGTGTCGGCACCATATTTCTCGACTATCATATCTGGGTTTACGACATTGAACATGCTTTTGCTCATTTTCTCTATTGCCCACCCACAGATATATTTTCCGTCTTCAAGGATGAATTCCGCATCATGATATTCTGGTCTCCAAGCCTTGAAAGCTTCTATGTTGAGCAAATCATTCTCTACAATGTTTACATCCACGTGAATAGGTGTCGTGTCATAATCTTTTTTCAATCCAACTGATACGAACTTATTTGTATCTTTTATGCGATAGACAAAGTTCGACCGCCCTTGTATCATGCCTTGGTTGATAAGTTTATGGAATGGTTCTTCATCGTAGCTATATCCAAAGTCATATAGGAATTTGTTCCAAAAACGGCTATAAATAAGGTGTCCTGTTGCATGTTCGATACCTCCTACATAAAGATCTACGTTGCGCCAATATTTGCCTACTTTTTCGGAAATTATTCTCTCTTTGTTTTTGGGGTCCATGTAACGCAGATAATATGCCGAACTGCCAGCAAAGCCCGGCATTGTAGAAAGCTCTATGGGGAAGATGTTTTTGTTGTCAATGAGTGTCTTAGCCACTACTTTTTTATTTTTTTCATCCCAGGCCCAGCATTCCGCTCTGCCAAGTGGTGGTTCACCATTTTCTGTAGGTTTATATTCTGCTATTTCGGGCAGTTCAAGTGGCAGACTATCTTCTGGAATCATTTTTGGCATTCCGTCTTTGTAATACACAGGGAACGGCTCACCCCAATAACGCTGACGAGAAAATATGGCATCACGCAAGCGGTAGTTCACTTTTACGCGTCCTAACCCAGTCTCAGCAATATACTCTTTCATCCGCTTTATCGCCTCCTTTACCTGCATGCCATTGAGAAATCCCGAATTAATCATGATTCCTTCTTTTGCATCAAAACTTTCTTCGCTCACGTCAGCCCCTTCTATTAATGGTATTATAGGTAATGAAAAATGTTTTGCAAAAGCATAGTCTCGGCTGTCGTGTGCCGGAACTGCCATGATCGCGCCCGTTCCATACCCACACAACACATAGTCGCTCACCCATATAGGTATGGCTTTTCCCGTAACAGGGTTGACGGCATAATTACCCGTAAAGACGCCCGTGACCTTACGGTCGGCAATGCGTTCGCGTTCTGTGCGCTTTGTTGTTGCATCTAGATAAGCCTGCACCTCTGCTTGTTGTTGTGGTGTTGTAACCATTTTTACATATTCGCTTTCTGGTGCAAGCACCATGAATGTTACCCCAAACATTGTGTCGGCACGAGTAGTAAAAATGGTAAGTTCCATGTCGCTGTCTTGTATTTTAAATTTTATTTCAGCTCCCTCGCTTCGGCCTATCCAGTTGCGTTGTGTTTCTTTGATAGCATCACTCCAATCAAGGTTGTCAAGTCCGTCCAATAGTCGCTGTGCATAAGCACTCACCCGCAGACACCATTGCATCATTTTCTTTTGTACGACAGGATATCCACCACGAATACTTACTCCATCAACAACTTCATCGTTTGCAAGTACTGTCCCAAGGTCTGCACACCAGTTTACCATTGTCTCACCGAGATAAGCAATGCGATAGTTCATCAAATATTGTTCTTGCTCTTTTCCCGTCATATCGTGCCAATGCTTGCACTCATCATCAATAGTAACTTGTGTATTGTTTTTTGTTAATTCATTTATGAGTTCTTCTATTGGCCGTGCTTGTTGTTTTTCTTCATCATAGTAAGAGTTGAACATTTTTTCAAACGCCCATTGTGTCCAGTGATAATAGTCTTTGTCGCAAGTGCGTACTTCGCGATCCCAATCAAAACAGAACCCGATTTTGTCTAGTTGTTCACGATAGCGGTGAATGTTTTCTGTAGTTGTCTTTTCAGGGTGTTGACCGGTTTGGATGGCATATTGTTCTGCAGGCAGTCCGTAGGCATCATAGCCCATAGGATTAAGTACGTTGAAGCCTTGCAGGCGCTTGTAGCGTGCGAATATGTCGGATGCGATGTATCCAAGGGGATGTCCAACATGTAGTCCCGCTCCCGATGGATATGGAAACATATTTAATATGTAAAATTTCTTTTTATTTTCATCCTCTATGACTTTGTATGTGTTATTCTCTTTCCAATGAGCTTGCCACTTTTGTTCGATGTTGTTAAAATCGTATTCCATTATTGTTAATTTTTTATTATTGGTGCAAAGATAACGAATACTTATGTATTAATTATCAATTATTAGGGGTCAATTATCAATTAAAAATATATTTTTATTACTTTTGCATTATGCATTTATAAAACAAATAATTATGGCAGAATTCAAATATGCGCCCATGTTCCAGTTGGGCAAGGACACTACTGAATATCGTCTGATTTCAAAAGATGGTATAGAGATAAGTGAATTTGATGGCACTCCTGTGCTGAAGGTCAGCAAAGGGGCATTAGAGTTGTTGACAACACAGGCTTTCCATGATGTAAACTTTATGCTTCGTCGTGAGCATAACGAGAAAGTGGCTGCCATTCTCTCTGATGCGAAGGCTTCGGAGAATGACAAATATGTTGCTCTTACTATGCTTCGCAATGCTGAGGTTGCATGTAAGGGGCAGTTGCCGTTTTGTCAAGATACAGGTACTGCAATCATTCATGCCGAAAAAGGTCAGCAAGTGTGGACAGGCTTTGAGGATGAAGAGCCTATAGCAAAAGGCGTTTACAACACTTATACACAGGATAATCTCCGCTATTCACAGAATGCTCCTCTTTCTATGTATGAAGAGGTTAACACGAAGTGTAATCTTCCAGCTCAGATAGATATTGAAGCCACTCAGGGCATGGAATATCGTTTTCTGTTTGTTGTTAAGGGCGGTGGAAGTGCGAATAAGTCTTATCTCTATCAAGAGACGAAAGCACGTATTCAAAATCCGGGCACACTAATTCCTTTCCTTGTTGAAAAGATGAAGAGCCTCGGTACCGCAGCTTGTCCTCCTTATCATATTGCTTTTGTTATTGGTGGTACATCTGCTGAAAAAAATCTTTTGACGGTAAAGTTGGCTTCTACAAAGTTTTATGACTCTCTGCCTACTATAGGTGACGAAACAGGGCGAGCATTTCGCGATGTAGAACTAGAGAAACAGCTTCTTGAGGAGGCTCACAAGATAGGTTTTGGAGCACAATTTGGTGGCAAGGCTTTTGCTCATGATGTTCGCGTCATTCGTCTACCTCGTCATGGTGCTAGCTGTCCTATTGGTCTTGGTGTGAGTTGCTCTGCAGATAGAAATATTAAGGGAAAGATTACAAGGGATGGTATCTATCTTGAGAAGATGGATGATAAGCCTTATGAACTCATTCCAGAAGAATTGCGTCAAGCTGGCGAGGGTGAGGCCGTAACAATTGATTTAAATCGCCCAATAGCCGAGGTTTGCAGCGAACTTTCAAAATACCCTGTGGCTACTCGCGTTAGCCTTAATGGTACTATCATCGTAGCGCGCGATATTGCTCATGCTAAGCTGAAGGCACGTCTTGATGCAGGCGATGGGTTACCGCAGTATTTCAAGGATCATCCTGTGCTTTATGCAGGACCTGCGAAGACTCCGATAGGCATGCCTTGTGGTAGTATGGGTCCGACTACTGCAAATCGCATGGACCCGTACGTTGATGAGTTCCAAGACAATGGTGCAAGTCTTGTGATGATAGCCAAGGGCAATCGTAGTCAGATTGTAACAGATGCTTGTAAGAAGCATGGTGGATTTTATCTCGGTTCCATCGGTGGACCTGCGGCTTTTTTGAGTTATTCAAATATCAAGAGTATTGAGTGTGTTGAGTATCCCGAACTCGGTATGGAAGCGATATGGAAGATACGGGTGGAAGATTTCCCTGCTTTCATTCTCGTTGATGATAAGGGCAACGACTTTTTCAGGCAGATATAAATCTTGTTTTAGAAGATGAATTATTTTTATTAAATACTCACTAAATTTTTTATCTAATACAAAAAACATCGATGTGCCTTATGGTGTGTCGATGTTTCGTTTTTATTGGGAAATATATCTATCAGTATAACTGCTCCATGCCAAGTGGATGTTTTAATGTTTCGTTATTATTGGGAAATATCGTATTATTTGTCTATTTGGCTGCATGATGAAATAATAGGTGAAAAAATTAGGTGAAAAATTCCCTATAAAGATATCATTTTCAGTTATGTATAAAATGCAAGGTCTTCATTCCCATCGGGTATAGACTTTCTTTCTATCGCAAAAGTCATTTCTTTCATAATAACGCTCGCGATAAAAGGCTTTCCCGCTGAAGAATAACATTTTAAGTACTTGTACGATATCATATCGTACAATAGCATCATCTCATATCATACATGCGTACGATTTCATATCATACAAGGTGAAGGGGCGTTCGATCGTGACCGCTCTATCAAAAAAATGTTAATGACAGAGATTTTAAGTTATAATAAGAGATAGGTATAATATGCTCATGCGAGCGTTTGTCTTTGCTTTTTGTGGAATAATTTTTAATTTTGCATTCTATTTACAATAAAAAAGGTCTGCGAAATTATTTAAAAGATTTATATTCCATAAATGACAACAAAATAATTATGGCAATAAACTTTGTTCGGTGCTTTCTTATAGTCGCAATTATACTTATTCACATTTCGCCATTTACAATTCAACACCCAGAGTTGCAAAATGCTGTATTGGCATTCTCCGTACCTGTATTTTTATTTATTACCGGCTATTTATTCAACGTGAATAAAAGTGTTGGTCAGTATTCAAAATACCTGATGAAGTTCATCCTACCATATATACTAATGGAAAGTATGTTTTCGGTAATGTCATACTATATGCCTGTGCGAAATGGCTTGGAGAGTATGGACGCACAGACAATTCTTTATCATCTTTTCATCGCACCATTGGGCCCCTATTGGTTTCTGCATACGATAATAATATGTGGAACAATATATTATTCAATAGAAAGAATTTTTTATAAATGCAATAGTAAGACTATTTTCATAATAACCTTTCTTATAATTTTTCTCTTGGCATATATGACACCTATAATGCCTCACGTGGCATTATTTTATATGGTAGGTGTAGGGATACGCAAACTAGGATATAAGTTAGAATACT
>JAZLJQ010000001.1:0-22080 GCA_045617965.1 Prevotella sp. | reverse complement strand
GTAATTGCAAAGCGATTTTCTAAAAAGAATCCTCGAACAAAAAGTAGTTTATATTTTGGATTATTGTTTATTATTCCTGTGGCATCTTTGTTTGTCCTTTTGTTATTGAGATTTGTTACGTTTGAGGCTACTTTATCAAATCATACTCAATTGTTATTATCCATTGCTTCATTATTCTTGCTAGCGTCTAATATAGCATTGTTTTTTATTTATGATAAAGCAATTCAAAATGAAACTGAATTGTCCGAACTAAAGTCAATAAAACTTCAAGAGGAAATAGATGAAACTTATTTAAATATTCTGGAAAAAGCTAATGAAGATTTGAATGTCTTTTTACACAATACAAAGAATCATTTTAACAGTATTTACCATTTGAGTTCAGAAAAAGAGGTTAAGGATTACGTAAATGAATTGAGTGAAAGTATAGGAGATATTACTAAAGCAGGAATTAGTAAAAACCGTGTGCTTGATATTTTGATAAACAAGTATGAAATTTTATGTGATACTAAAGGGATTAGCATTTCTTTTGATGTTAAAACTGCTAATTTATCATTTGTGCAGAATACAGATCTTTCTACTTTAGTAAATAATTTGTTAGATAATGCAGTTCGTGCAGCAGAATTGTCTGAAGAAAAATGTATCACAGTTGAGATATGTTCTGTAAATAAATCAATGCAAATACTAAGTGTAATCAATTCTTGCGATGAAAAACCTATTGTGGAAAACAAAACTCTTCGAACTACAAAATTTGATAAAAGCAAGCATGGGTTTGGAGTGAAAGGAATTAAAGCAATTGCCGAGAAATATCATGGCGATTTTGAATGGAATTATGATGATGAAACTAATAAATTTGAGGCTATAGTCATGCTGTTAGGTAATTAGACTATGTAGATGCAAGCGCCACTCTTTTTTTGTAAAAGAGAGGCGCTTTCTTATATTTTTTGTCGCATTTTAGTGCGCTTTTGCTTTTTAGATTGAATATAATAATTGTTTTGATAAAGTAAAGACGTGATTTAAAACAAAAGGAGTGTAAGTTATGAAAAAATATTTAGGTCAATTGTTGCTATTGCTTTAAGTATAATATTTTGTTTTACACTGGGTGTACCTGTTTTGGCAACAGTAATGTTATGATTCAGTATTGCAATGGGAAATATGATTCATTAAAAATTGAACACTCTATTATTAAAGGAAAAGATTTGGCAAATTATATAAATATATGTAATTAGAGATATAGTTTATCTTGATATCACAAAGATAACCTTTAAAGTTTTAATTTTTGGAGACGAGATTGGTAAAATAGGACATGCAGATTCGATTGACGAACAAACGTGCTTGTGATATAATATAGATGCAAGTTTTGTCATTCATATTATGTTGTGAATTTAGGAGGTTTTGTTATGGCAGAAAAGTTTGAATATTTATATTTTAATGATGTTGATTTGAATGATTCGTTTTTTGATTCTTTAAAAAATGATTATGATGAATTTTCAAATTGGTTTTGTAAAAAAATAGAAGATGAAGAAAAAGCGTTTGTTCTAAAGGACGATTCTGGAATTGCTGCTTTCCTTTATTTGAAAGATGAAAACGAAGAAATTGTTTTAACAAATAGCATTCTTCCTAAAATGAATCGAATTAAAATCGGAACGCTAAAACTATCAGAAAGGATCCAAAAACAAAGATTGGGTGAGGGCGCAATTGGAATATCACTTTGGAACTGGCAAAAATCCAATGCAGAAGAAATATATGTTACTATTTTTGAAAAACATAATGATCTAATTTCATTGTTTGAAAAATTTGGATTTGTATGTAAAGGATATAATCGTAGAGGTGAAAAGGTATATAGTAGGAGTAAAAATGAAATAGATTATTCAACTCCATATACATGCTTCCCGTATATAAAAAATGATTTTACAAATGCAGGATTATTGCCGATTGAAGAAGTGTTTCACGATAAATTGTTCCCTTACTCTGAATTGTATAGAAATGGCATAGAGGTTGACAGTGTAGTTGCTGGAAATGGAATTAGTAAAGTTTATGTAGCAACCCCATATTCTAATACTGTTTATAAAAAAGGAATGCCAGTTTTTGTTTATAGAATATTTGGTGGCGAAGGTAAAATGTACAAATCGGTTGTCACATCATATTGTACGATAACATCCATTGATGTCGTAAAAGAAAACGGTCGAGCATTAGTGAGCGAAGAAGAATATTTACAAAAAATAGGCAACAAATCAGTATTTAATAAAAGTGATTTGGAGTATTACTATCTTAGGGAAAACCTGGTTGTTATAGGTTTGGTTTACAATGGATATTTTGGAAAAGGTCATAATATCAATTGTAAAAAATTGAAAGAAAACGGATTTTTTAATGCTCATCCATATAAAATAGTGTATAATAGAGAAGAATTCAAAGAAATATTAAAATTGGGTGATGTGGATGTGCAGAATACTCTTATCGATTAATCCTGAGCATGTAGAGAATATTATGAATGGCACAAAACTTTTTGAATTTAGAAAAGTTGCATGTAAAGAGGATATTGATAAAATAGTAATATACTCAACATATCCTGTTTGCAAAGTTGTTGGAGAAGCTGATGTAAAAGAGGTTATAGTCGATACTCCAGAAGTGGTTTGGAAGAAGACCAAAAAGTATTCAGGAATAACGAAGCAGTTTTTTGATACATACTATGAGAATAAAAATAAAGCTGTCGCATATCATCTTTCAAATGTTGTAAAATTTGATTCGGTTAAAGATTTATCCAGTTATGGTGTTAAAATGGCACCTCAATCATTTGTTTATGTTTAATTAAATTTCTCATTGATTAAGAGCAAGGTTAACGCCTTGCTCTTAATTATTTTTCGTCTTTTTTGTATATGTACAAATCATTTTTGCATACCTAATTGAATTTATTTTTTGCTTTGGTATGGTGAACTTGTTTCTGTGTAAAAGCAAAAGGAGGAAAACTTATGAAATGCAAGAAATTTATATCAGTCATAGCGATGATACTCGCTATGATAATGATATTAAACGTTCCTGCAGTAGCTTTGGAATTGGTAGCGGAAGCTGTTGCGGAAACAGGGGAAACGGTCACGGAAAATAAAGAAACCGAAGGCAACAAATCTGAAAGTGAAGAAGTAAACGTAGATGAAGAACTACGATTACCAACAGTTGTTGAAAAGGTCGAGCCTGAAGGAAAACTTGTTGAAACTGATAAGTATAGCAAGACTTATAAAACGGGCGAGATGACATACAATACGGTTTTCTCTGAAGTTCCAAATTATTATGAGAGTGGACTTTTCGGAAGAGATAAAGAGTATGATAACACACTTGTTTTGAAAGATAAGATTTTGGCGGATGATTATTATAAAGGTACATCAACTGATATTGATGTTAAGCTACCGGTTGAAATATCAGAAGATAATGGTGTGACTTTCGAATACAATGGTGTCAAAATTACTATGACACCAGTAGATGGCGATTATTCAAAATCGGCAACACTTGAAAATGCGATTCTATACAACGATGTATTTGATGGTGTAGATGTTCAGTATTCACTATATGAACTTGGTCTTAAAGAAGACATTATCTTAAATAAATATGTTGATCTCACTTCATTCTCATATACCCTTGATGCGCATGGTGATAAGGCGGTGCTTGAGGATGGAGTAATTAATGTTTATAAAGAGAAAGATACAATGCCATCATATACAATTGCTGCACCAATAATGATTGATGCAGATGGCAATATATCGGATAGAGTACGCCTTGAATATAAGGATAACGTTGTAACCGTACTATTTGATACTGATTGGATAAGTTCACTTGAGCGTTCATTCCCAATCAAGATAGATCCAAATATTACTATTACGCATTCTGATATGCGAATGCGTATGACTTCCCAACTAAGGGGTATTTTCCAAGGTCTTGCCTATGGTATGGCTGGATATATTGTTGCAGAAAATACTGGAATCTTTGATACAGATGACTTTGGTGGAACACGTATGGTTTACGATTTTCCAAAGATAGCTGACAAGATACCACAAGGCGCAACAATTAATAGTGCTACATTTTCTGTATTCCAATATACTAATCTTGCAGAGAATACAATTTTTGAATCACGTATGTTAACAGCACCTTGGACTGTGGATGACATTACATGGAGTAAGGTTTGCTCCATAACAGGCGAACCAACTGGCGAAAAGTTCACGGATAAATCAAGAAATGGATATCACAATTTTGATGTAACAAACGCAGTTGGCCAGTGGGTTGCTGGCACATCAGAACAGTATGGTATCGTAATTAAGGCACAAAGAGATGATATGGGTGGTAGTGCATTCTTTACACCATATTCTTTTGCTGGACAAAATGTTACATATGAGACATCTTATCCAATTCTGTCTATTGAATGGGAACTTCCATATCCTGTTGATGCAAACTATGGCATTGACGATATTACAATTAACCTTAGAACAATAGGTGAATCTAGTGCGAGTGGTAAATTGCAGTTCTATGGTGTATTTGCTGATGGACTTGCAACACCAAACTCAACGGTAAATTATAAGCTTAATGATTCAAGCAAGAAAATGGATGGAAGCATTAATGCTTCATATTCAAAGTTATTCCCTAATTCAACATATTTTGATGAGCATTTTCCTGATAAAGCAACAAAATATAATTATCATTTTAGCAACTGGCAAACAATAGTTCCATTTACAAACTTTGATTTTGATACAACGTATTATTACACTGCAAATGCCACTAAGGATGGTAAAACTGGTAAAAATGTAACCAGTGATAAATTCCTGGTTTATAAGGTGAAACAGTTCGACACAATTTCAAAGATTGCTAATTACTATGGAACGACTTATGAGAAAATTTGCGTTGATAATAGAGCGATTGATGGATTGGTAGTAGAAAATAATACTCTTGTAATTATCAATCCAATAAAGAATTTGAATAGTCCATATAATCCAGGAAAACTAAGCGAGAACGATAAGCAGAATATTGACTCTATGCTTATGGGTCGCGGACTTCATTGTGAGTTTGGATATGAACCTGTAAATTTAAATACGGGTAACTTTTACATGTCACAAAGCGATGTACCTGAGATTATTAGGTCATATAACTCAAAAGGATCAGCACTAAATGGTATATTTGGTAGAGGTTGGAGTTTTGAATTTGATGAAATGCTATCACTATGTGCAAATGGCGCCATTTCATATCGCCGTGGCGATGGTAGCATATTGAAATTCGTTAAGAACAGTGATGGTACATACACTGCTCCAGATGGATATTATTTGACATTAAGCAAGATTCAAACAAAAACAGGAGTGTTTGAAGAACTTGATGGTACAAAGACAACATATCCTATCTATGAATATGAAATCTGTGATAATAAAAACACTGTAAAACACTTTAATAGCATTGGATTGCTAACTAAAGTTACAGATGAAAATAACTATGAGACAGTTCTTACATACGATAAAGATTATAGTCTCAAAACAATGACAACACCATATGGAAGAACATACACATTTGAAATAACTGCTGATGGATATATTTCCAAAATTGTACTTCCAAACGGAAAAGCCCTTACATATTCATATGACAGCAATAATAATTTGACATCATTTGTGGATGCAAATGGCAATGAGACAAAGTATTTTTATGACAAAGATCATAGAATGACATCATATAAGGATGCAAATGGCAATACTGTAAATGCTAATGTATATGACAGTGAGGGTAGAGTAGTAAAGCAGACAGATGGTAATGGAGACATTACTACTTTCAACTATAGTGAAGGTAAAACGGTTGTAGTAGATGCAAACGGTAATATAACAGCATATGACTTAGATGAAAATTATCGCACAACTAAAATCACTTACGATGATGGTTCATTTGAAGAAAAGTCATATGACAAAAATAATAATCTTGCTAGCGAAACGGATTGTAACGGTAACAAGATTATATACACTTATGATTCAAATGGTAATGTACTTTCAATGACTAGAAGTATTGATGGCGCTTCGAAATCTTTTAAGTACAACAGTGATAATAAGGTTACTAAGGCAACTGATTTTGATGGTAAAGTAACAACATTTACTTACAACGAAAACAAAGATTTAGTTAAGGAAACTTATAACGATGGTACATTCAGTGAGTATGAGTACAACAACAAACATCAAGTTGTAAAGGAAATCAATGCACTAGGTTCTGTGACTGAATATGCATATAGTGGCTTATTGCTATCAAGTGTTAAGGATGCACTTGGTGGTACAATAAAGTACTATTATGATTCAATGGGAAATCTTGTATCCACAGAGGACAAGAATGGCAATATAACTAGATATACGTATGACGCCATGGGAAGAAAGCTAAGTGAACAACTTCCAAATGGTGCGGTGACTCGTTATACATTTGATGCAGCAGGTTCTGTATTATCAATAGCTGATCCAAAAGGATATAGTTATTCTTTCACATACGATGCTATAGGTAATATGCTTAGTAGCACGGATAATGAAGGTAATAAAGTAACTTACACATACGATGGCTTATATAACAAAGTATCTGAAAAAGATGCTTTGGGTAATGTTACAAAGTATACCTATGATTGCAAATCCAATATTGTCTCTAAAACAGATGCTCTTGGAAATGTATTTACTTTTGAGTATGACAATGAAGGCAATCTAATTCGTGATGACAAGACGACATATGAATATGATTTACGATTTGAAGATGCTAAAAGTTCAGTAAAGCAAACACTTTCTAATGCGCAAACAGTTACTTATAGCAAGGTGGGTCTTATCACCAAAGAGGTTGATAAGGCAGGCGCTGTAACAGCATATACTTATGATAATATGAATAGAGTTGAGTCGATTTCATACCCGACTGGACTTAAAACAACTTATTCATATGACACTGTTGGTAATATAGTAAGTGAAGTAAATAATTCTGGATTAAATAATTCATATGAGTATGATGCTCTTGGACAAATTGTTAAGACGACTCAAAGTAATGGAAGCACTCTTGAGTATTCATATGACAAAAACGGCAATTTGTTATCAATAACAGATGAACTCGGCTTTGTTACAAAGTATACATATAACTCATTAAATCTAGTTTCAACAAGAACTGATGCACTTGGCCATGTTACAAAGTACGAATATGATTTAAACGGCAATCTTATTAAAACTACAGATGCAAATGATGCTGTTACTATCTATGAGTACAATAGCTATGATTTAGTATCGAAAGTAATCGATGCAAATGGCAATGCCACACTTTATGCATATGATGCAAATGAAAACCTAATAGCAATGACAAATGCTTTGGGTAATACAATGACTTTCTCATACAATAAAGTTGGACTTGTTAGCAAGAACACTGACTATGAAGGAAATGAATACAAGTTCTCATATGATAAGTTTGGAAACAATACTAAAATTGTGTCTCCAAACGGTGCAGTCTTAGAGGATACTTTTGACCTTGAAGGTCGAGTTGTAAATGAGAAGGCTGCTAATGGTCTTGAAACGACATATACCTTTAATGAAAAGGGACAACTTTCTGGTGACAGCACAAACGCTGGTGCAAACAATAGTTACATATATGACAAAGCGTCTCGTCTGATTGCAGCAACAAATGCAAAAGAAGCTACTATATCATACACATATGATTTGAACTCAAATGTTACTTTATTAGAAAGTGCAATGGGTAAGAAAACATTATATAAGTATGATGTCATGTATAACTTGGTATCTGAAACTAACGCACTTGGAGAAGAGACAACTTATGAATATAACGCAAGAGGCGATTTGGTTTCAGTAAATGATAATGGTTCAATTTATACGTACGAAGTTGATGCTCTTGGAAATGTTGTTTCAATAACAAATCCTAAGCATAGGACACGTAACTTTACATACGACTCAGTTGGCAATCTTGTAGCTGAATCAGATTATAAAGGAAATGAGGTTTCATATGGTTATGACTTGATGAACAATCTCATTTCAACTACTAATCGAAGAGGCGTAACAACGGAATATACATATGATGCCATCTACAATGTTACTAACATCAAGGATCCTGTAGGTAGGGAAATAGCATACACATATACCAAAAATGGTAATCTTTCTTCTGTAAAAGAAGGAGGTGTGGTTACTGCAAATTATAAGTATGACACGGTTGGTAATTTGACAAGTTATGTAAATGGTAATGGAAACGAAACAACCTATGCATACGACCTTGTTGGAAATCAGGTATCAATAAAGGACCCACTTTCAAATATCAGTGAATTTGAATACAACTTGAATTCACAGATTGCAAAAGTAAAAAATGCAGATGGCACATCAACTGAATATGCTTATGATGTTTTAGGTCAACTCACAGAAAACAAGACAGAAAACACCAAATACAATTATGATGCTGATGGATATATCTCATCTATGGAAGATATCTTTGGTAAAACGACTTTTGAGACAGACGCTCTTGGAAGATTGGTAAAAGAAACTTTACCAAATGGTACTTCTACGATAGAATATACATATAGCAAACTTGGTGATTTGACAAAGCTTCAATATCCTAATGGAATGGCCGCTAAGTATGACTATGATTACTTAGACCAAATTATAGGTATGACTGATATATCTGGAAATTCTGTTAGATATCTAAGAGATGAAAATGAAAATATCACTGAAGTTATCAGAGCAAACGATTCACACACATATCTCGCATATGATGAGGACGATAATGTTGTATCTGTAAAGAATATCAAAGAGTATAAAACTTTACTTGGTAAAGATAAGGAAGATGAGATTTCTTTATTTGAGTACGAATATGATCTTTCTGGCATGATTGTCAAAGAGACTATTACTCAAAACGGAAACACTACTGAACGTTTCTATAGTTATGATGACAGATGTCAGGTGGCTATGGTTACTGAAAAGAACACCACAAACTGTGGTAAAACTTGGAGCTTAACAGACACAGTATACACATATGACAATGCTGGAAACTGCTTATCAGAAGTGGTTAAGAAGGGTGAAAACACTCTTTATAAAACCGCTTATGAGTATAATGAGGCAGATCAGTTAACAGTTAAGACCTTGACTGTTGATAAGCTTAAGGCTATCACCAAATACTCATATGACAAGAATGGTAACCTTATCAAGGAAGTAAACAGCTACAATATGGAATATGCTTCGGCATTAAAATGTATTGAGCTATACGTGAACATAACTCTTACAAAGGGCACGAAGACATATGAATACGATAATGAAAATAGATTGGTTGCCACATACGAAAACGGTACATTAGTTCAAGCGATCATGTATGATGGTGCTGGCAACAGAGCATATACCCTTGAAAAGGAAATTAAGACAACGGCAGGAACCGCTGAAAAGGTATTTAATTCTTGTAGTACATCAGGTAAAAATCATATTGAATATGATAAGAGCATAATCAAGCAGAACCTTCTTTCAAAGTATGGCATCAATGCGTTTAATGCGTTTTCATATGAATTAACAGGTTATGTTGTTGATTTAACCAAGGAGTATTCAGAGGTTCTTCTTGAATACGGTTCAAATGGTGCGGTTACCAATGTTTATGACTATGGTAATGGCAGGAATAGCGCTATCATCAATGGCATTTCATATTCTTACCTATATGATGGTAGGGGCTCTGTATCTCAACTGACTGACAAGAATGGCAATACAGCTATATCTTATGCATATAACATCTATGGTAAGACATTTGCATCCAACAACCTTATCAACAATCCTTACCAGTACAACGCAGAGTATACAGACTCTTCAACTGGTCTTCAGTACTTACGTGCTAGATACTACAATCCAAGTACTCACAGGTTCCAAAGTAAGGATACTTTCCAAGGTTATACCAACAAACCTATCACTCGAAACAGTTACGCTTACGTTGGAAATAATCCTATCAACTTTGTTGATCCAAGTGGTAATTCTGCAAAAGAATATTTGGGTTACTTTGTTGAAGGTGTTAAATGCATTCCATCTATGATAAAGAATGACGTTGTAAATGCATGGAATTATGTAAAAGAAACTCCTAATCGAATTAAGAATAAAATTGAAAATGAGTGTAATAGGATTAAAGAGGATCTTATAAATGCAAAAACTGAATTTGCTGAATTGAGAGCAAACGATGATTATAAGCAAATTTGTAAAGAGGCAGCAAAAGATACATTGCAAAGCATAATAGATGGTGCGCTGAATAGTATTAAAATAACGAAAATGATAAAAAACGCTGATGATATGTCGGTAAAACAATTTTGTGAGATGCTTGCGTCAAAGAGCATTGAGTTTGTTGGCGATGTTTTTAATCATCCTACAAACTTAGCTGAAGAAATTATAGGTGATATTGCAAAGGCTTTTACTTTGGTTGATGAGTTTAGGTTGGTATATAATAGTATCAAAGACATAAGAAATGCTAGTAAAGCATTTGATTTAGTTGTGATTCATATGAAAAATATTGAAAACATTCAAAAATATAATGCGAAAACTTTTACAAAATTTTTGGATGATGAAAATTTTTATAGGATTTATACTTCTGATGAAGAATACTATATGTATTGTCTTAATTTAGATTATGGAAATGCTTTAAAGAATGCGCCAGGATATTTAGATATCTATGAAGAAAATTATGAAATTAATTTAAATGATGCAACAAAAAAAGAAATTAAAGCAATGGCAAAAAATATTAACGAGTGGGATTACAAGACATATGAAGCGCTTTATTTGGATCCTGTTATTAGTTTTGCCACAAAGGATGCACCAAGTATTGTTGAATTTGGAGTGTTATCATAATGAATAAAAGATTTGTATTTATTTTAGTTATCATTTTTTTGTTTTGCTTAACTTCCTGTTCCACAAATCAAGAAGTTAAGCACAAAGAATCTCTTTTTGTCAATGGTGATGAAAAGTTTTTTAGTATTAATGATTGGTCACAGTACGATAGTGCGGAATATATTGAAATATCTAATGTTGATATTTTTGATGTTGATTTTTTAGACCGATGCAAAAATGTCTCTGAATTAAAACTATATAATTGTAAAGTAAGTGATGTTTCTTGCTTTGAAAATTTAACATCTTTAAAAAAACTAAGTATAGTACGACTCCCAATTAAGGATGTTGATCCTATAGGTAAAATCGAAACTTTAACCGATTTAGAATTAGCTTTTTTAGATATTAAAGATTTGTCAAAAGTATATAGTGACCATTTGCTTAGATTGACAATTGATAATTTGCCAATAGAGTCTATAGATTGGATAAAACCATCTTCTAACTTAGAAGATTTAGAAATAATCAATTGTAATATTTCTAGTGTTGAAGTTCTTTCTAGTGTTAAGCATATTAAAAATTTATGTATTTGGGGGGCTTCGTTAAGTGACATTTCATCAATTGGCATGTTGGATTCTTTGGAAAAGCTTGTGCTTATAGACAATGACATTTCAAATGTTGATTCGTTAAAAGGAATGCATAATTTGCAGAAACTATGTTTGCAAGGTAATCCTTTAACGCAGAAACAAGTAAATGAATTAAGAGAAGCACTACCAAATTGTGATATAGTGTTTTAAAAAATAATAGTAAATCCCAACTTCATTGCGTTGAAGTTGGGATTTGTTGTAGTTTGAGAATTAAATTGTTTTATAATGTTAAATCGGTGTTGTCATTGTTGTTAACAACTACAAAGTCTTCTTTTCCGCAGGCCTTATATGTGTTACCTTGTAAAATTTGTGTTTTTTTACGTGCGATTATTATAGAGTGAAATTTTTTGTTAGTGCTTTTTGATAACAATTCACCTTCATATATTTTGTATCCTAAAATTTGAAGCATAGGATTCATATATGTCATATGGTTGCTTACGTATATGTATCCAATTAATAGCATTAAAAAGCATAGCACAAAGACGTCTACAATACGATTTAAAGTTAATCCTAAACATGATAATAAATATAATGAAATATAGTTGAAATAAATATTACCAGTTTGATCTTCTAACTTTACCACTTCATAATAATGCGTATCTTCCTTTTTCGATTTTAGCGTTATTAAGTAGATTAAGGATCCTATTGATAACAAGGCAAGGATTACTATTGCATAATCATTTACTTCATCAAACAGGTGTATTTCTTTTAGTTTAGCATTAGGGATAATAATTTTTCCTCTAATAGTACATCGCTCTAATATGTTTTTGATTATTAGAAGAATGTATAATGGTATATAAGAAGAAAAGAATAATATTAAACGTCTCACTTCGTTTTAACCTCCTTGGAACCAGCTTGATAGTTTTGAATTGCAGCGGCAACCATCTTATTGCTTGTGAGAGCATCAATTACATAGTGCCTAAGTAATAGATTAAGTAATTCAGGAATATCTTCTTTTCCATTGTATTCAATTTGCCCATCGGCAGTTGCTTTTAGAGAAAGACTAAATTCTTTAATAACGCTTGGGATTTCTTGCTTTTTATTGGTTATTTCCTCGAAGCCTTTAGCTAAAATTACCTTTGTTAATCGCGTTAGATATCTGCCATCTGATTCACAATCATTAATAAATGTTTCAGGGTCTGATAATATTCCGCTATTAATTATCGTAGGGGCACTATCATTTAATATTTGGGTGAAAACATCTCTATATGCAAACATAGAATTAAAAGAATTTCGATTGAAAATATAATAAGTATCACCGACAAGCATTGCATCAATGATTGGAGAAATAGTGATTATTTCTTCTTTGAATGGCTTTAATAATCCACCTGATAAAATATATTTTTGGCTTGTTTTATATGAAGATGAAGGACGCATATATTTCATAAACAAGTATAATGATTCATCATTTGCGTATATTTGAATCACTATTAATTTTATCTTTGATAAATCAGTATCTTTTGATACTACATTATAATCGTTATATTCGGTAGTGAGTTCACTTAAAATTTCATCACCATGAATTACGCTAGATTTTTTTACCATTTGGATAGATTCATCTATGGATATTTCTAAGTCGTAAGGATCTAACGTTCTTTTGTCAATTTCATTAAATAGATAAGAGAAAGATTCTTTGATTACTTCCTCTAGGTCGCTGAGAGTTGTTTTTAACATTAATCCTTTGTACCGATTATTGCGTTGATTATTTTGATCAATTAGCATCACATTTAATTCGGCTGTGTTGCTATTTATTGCATTTTTGAAATATGATAATTTGTTTTTAAGCTCATCTTTATTCATTGGTCCCCACTCCAAAATAGTTTTTTTTAGTATATCAAATGCATGTGAATTATAAAATGGCAATGTGCACAAATTAAATCGAATCGAATGAAAACTATCATTAGTTCGCTGATAGCGAATTGTGTAAAAGGGTTCACAAATTGTGAACCCTTTGTTTTTTATAGGTCTGGGAATTTTTCTAGGAATTCCTTGTCGAACTTTTTGTCCTTGAAATAGTACTGTTTGTCGTCATCGGTGATAGGGCGAAGGACGTGGCAAGGATTGCCGACAGCGACAACGTTCGCTGGGATATCCTTGGTTACGACTGAGCCGCCGCCGATGACGGTGTTGTCACCGATTGTGACACCAGGGAGGACGAGCACGTTTGCGCCGAGCCATACGTTGTTACCGATGGTAACAGGCATGCCGTATTCGAAGCGCGTGTTGCGAGCCTTGTGGTGTACAGGGTGACCGGCTGTACAGATACATACATTTGGACCGATGAATACGTCATTGCCGATAGTAATCTTGCCCTCGTCCTCGAGGAGCAAGTTGACGTTGCTATAGAGGCGGTCGCCTATGGTTGTATTCTTGCCGATAGCACATCTAAATGGAGTCTCAATGATGCAACCTTTACCTACTTTGACACCGATGATTTTGAGTATCAGTGAAATCTTTGGCATGTTGTATGGGATTGACTTGTTGATTTGCTTAATCCAATATTTGCACCAAAAGAACTGGAGGGCTGGTCTTATCGATTGAGAGTAATAAGGGAGGCCTTGGTCGCGTCTTTTAATGTCGTTCATTAGTCTTCTCCTTTAACTAAATTTATTTTAACTACTTCTGTAGGGTTGCCAAGACGAGGGACGATGTAGCCTGTGTTGGACAGACCTGTTCCAACGAGCAGGCGGTCGTCATAGATGCCCTTGGTGTATTTTGGAAGGAAGTTTTGACCAGGGCAGAATATGCCCTGATTTTTAATGCGAATCTGTCCACCATGGGCATGACCTGAGAGGATGAGATCGATTTCTGGATGCTCATCCTTTAGGTACTCTTTGTAGTGCTCTGGATGATGGTCGAGGAGGATGGTGAAGCCATCACTGTCCTCGAAATCACGGAGCCAATCGGTGTCGCCGAGTGGCTTTTGACCACCGATATATATGTCATCATTAAAGATGTCCCAGGAGTTGCTGAGCATGTGGGCACCAGTTGATGCTATATCGAGTTCATTGTATACAGGATACTTGATCTCGTGATTGCCAAACGCGAAGAATGTTGGGGCGATAGCCACACAGTCGCGCAGGAATGGCAATGCCTCGACGTGGGACTTCTTGTGGCGGTCAACAAGGTCGCCGACAACAAGGATGGCGTCAGGGCGTGTCAGTTGGGTATAGAGCAATGCGTTCTGTGCTGCCTTGTGTTTGTCATGCAAGTCAGAGAGCATTGCGAAGGTGTAGTTTCGCTTAATTTTGTTTGTCTTGATAGTGTATTCAGTTATTACCATATCTTACTCCACTATATATTTTTTTAGTTTGTTTACGACGATGATGCTGCAAAGGGCATCTATTTTAAGACCATCGTCGATATATTCCTCAGAGAATACGTTGCCGTCCTCACGTACCATAGCGGCAGGTTTTAAATCGCTGTATGGAAAGAGGTAGGTGTGACGCTCACGGTCGCGTGGTAGCGCTTCTTCGATGGCATCAAGGAGTTTGTCCATACCGTTGCCACGAAGGGCGCTGATGTATACTGTGTTGCCAATTGTTGGTACGTCGTTTAAGTCGTAAATCATATCACACTTGTTCATGACGTTGACAAGTGGCTTGCCGGCGGCGCCGAGTTCAGAAAGGAGCTCGTTTGTGACGCGAAGGTGCTCGGTAGAGCACGGATCGTGTGCGTCACAGACGTTAAGGATGACATCGGCTGACGCCGCTTCTTCGAGCGTTGACTTGAATGCCTCAACAAGGTTGTGAGGTAGTCGCCTTACAAGTCCTACCGTGTCGATGAGCATTACCTCACGACCGGATGGCAACGTCAATGCGCGAGCGGTAGGGTCCAGCGTTGCAAAGAGTTTGTTCTCTGCAAGTACACCAGCCTCAGTCAGACGGTTCATCAGCGTCGATTTACCTGCGTTGGTGTAACCAACGATTACTACCGTCTGGACACCGTCCTTCTTACGCCTTGTGCGCATCTGATTGCGGCGCTTCTCTACTTCCTTGAGCTCGCCTTTGATGGCGTCAATACGGCGCCTGATGTGACGTCTGTCGGATTCGAGTTTACTCTCACCAGGACCACGCGTGCCGATACCGCCGCCGAGACGCGAGAGGGCTGTGCCCTGTCCGCCAAGGCGAGGAAGCATGTATTGCAGTTGCGCAAGCTCAACTTGGAGCTTGCCCTCCTTGGAGCGGGCACGCTGGGCAAAGATATCGAGTATGAGCGTTGTCCTGTCTATTACTTTTTTTCCTGTGTATTTTTCAATGTTGCGCTGTTGGGACGGGGAGAGTTCGTCGTCAAAGATTAGGATATCAACATCGTCAAATAGATATGACTCCTTTATCTCATCGAGCTTTCCTGTGCCAAGGAAAAGCGCAGCATCTGGTGCAGGGCGTGGCTGGATAATTTTAGCCAACACTTCTGCACCGGCCGTGTTCGCGAGCTCCTCAAGCTCATCGATTGACACTTCGGCATCAAAATCGCCAGTGTCAACCGAGCAGAGCAGTGCTCGCTCCGGCCTTACTTTTTCTTCTAAATCTATCATAATTTAAATACTATGCCGATTATAGCGGCTATCAAAATAAATACTATTGGGTGAACGTTTTTGATTTTTGGAAGCTGTAGCGCAATAAAGAATGCTATAAATAGCGCAAGGTAGATTATGCTGAAAGTGCCTGTGCCATATACGGCGTTTAAAATGACAGTGAAGCAGGCGGATGCGATGAGTCCCAGTCCTGCTGGACGAAGGGATGCAAATACGCGCTGCACTTTGTCATTTTCATTGTACTTCTTCCAAAATCCATAAATAATCATAATGCAAATGAATGATGGAAGTACAAGGGATAGGGTGGCGAGAAGACCACCTAAAACGCCGTGCGTTGAAAAGCCAGCATATGTTGCAACGTTGACACCTATTGGTCCAGGTGTCGACTCTGCAATAGCAATCATATTTGCAAGGTCCTCAACTGTGTACCAATCTGGATGCTTTTGCGCAATTTGTGAGAGGAATGGTACAGTTGCAAGGCCGCCACCAATGGCAAAGAGGCCCGCTTTGAAAAATTCAAAACACATAAGGAGGATTTTACTCATCAGCTTTTACCTCCTTTGCTCTTGCATCAAAGAGGAAGAATCCTAAAACACCGGCAACAAGAATGACGATGATTGGGGATACTTTGAGGAATGCAACTGTGATAAATCCAGCAAGAAGGATTCCTATTTGTACAGGATTCTTGATTGATTTTTTAAACATACCAATTGTTGTGTTGATCATGAGCGCTGCTACCGCACAGCGGATTGCAGCAAAGGCATGAATAACGTACTCGTTGTCGGCAAACGATGTGAAAAAGGCTGCAATAATCGTAATGATTAAAAGGCTTGGAGTAATAACTCCAAGTGTTGCAAAGATTGCACCAAGGAGCCCTTTTTCCTGTTTGCCGATGAATGTTGCCGTGTTGACGGCAATAACGCCAGGTGTACACTGGCTGAGCGTGTATATGTCGAGCATTTCTTCCCTTGTGACCCAGTGGTTGTTGTCCACAGCTTCACGCTCCATAAGTGGGAGCATGGCGTATCCGCCACCGATGGTGAAGAGGCCTATTTTAAAGAATGCCCAAAAGAGTTTTACGAGTTCTTTCATTTTACCTACCTAATAGTTCATCTACTGAAACGTCAAGTGTATTTGCGATTGCGAGGAGTTCAAAGTCGTTGATACCACGGTGCTGGCCTTCAATTTTTGATAGGCCAGAACTTGTCATCTCGACACCCTGAAGGGCGAGAGATTCAATCATATCAACCTGTTTGATTCCACGCTCTTTGCGCTTTGCTTCTATTAGTGCTCCGCTGATATTTTTGGTACCGCGGATTTGCTCCCTAATTCTCATTTTTATCACCCACTAATTTTCCAAAATGACAAAAAGATTATATTCCAAATTGGAAAATAAATCAACGTTTCTTGAATATATAATTGTATAGTGATATAATACCCTCACTATTTTTAAAGTTGAGGGATAACTATGAAAAAAATGTACGATAGTGAAATGAACCTAACTTTACTTACGGATTTCTATGAGCTCACCATGGCAAATGGCTATTTTAAGAATGGCTTTAAGGACACAATCGGTTATTTCGATATGTTCTATCGCACCATTCCAGATTGCGGCGGCTATGTTATCATGTGTGGCGTTGAACAGGTAATTAACTACCTCAATAATCTCAAATTCACTGACGAGGACATCGACTATCTTCGTACACGTGGTTTCTGTGAGGAGTTCCTTGATTACCTTAGGAACTTTGATTTCGTATGTGACGTTTGGGCAATTCCAGAGGGCACACCTGTATTCCCAGGCGAGCCTATTATTAAAGTTCGTGGTCCAATGATCCAGGCTCAGTTTTTGGAGACAATGATTCTCCTTATAATCAACCACCAGAGCCTTATCGCAACCAAGGCTAACCGCGTTGTACGCGCAGCTGATGGACGCGCTGTAATGGAATTCGGCTCTCGTCGTGCACAGTCTGCACAGGCCGCTATCCTCGGTGCACGCGCAGCGTACATCGGTGGATGCGTTGGCACAGCCTGCACGCTCAATGGCCGTGACTATGGCATTCCAGCGCTCGGCACAATGGCTCACAGCTGGGTACAGCTCTTTGACAGTGAGTATGAGGCATTCAAAGCATATGCAACAGAGTATCCTGACTCTTGCACATTGCTTGTCGATACATACAACGTACTCAAGTCTGGCGTACCAAACGCAATCAAGGTATTTAATGAAGTACTTGTACCACAGGGCAAGCGCCCTAAGGGTATCCGTATAGACAGTGGTGACATCACTTACCTTTCAAAGAAGGCAAGAAAGATGCTCGATGATGCTGGTTTCCCAGATTGTACAATCTGTGCATCCAACTCACTTGATGAGAATATCATCCGTGATATGCTCCTCCAGGGCGCCAAGATTGATACATTTGGCGTAGGCGAGCGCCTCATCACTTCATCATCACATCCAGTACTTGATGGTGTATACAAGCTCGTTGCAATAGAGGACAAGGATGGCAACATCATTCCAAAGATCAAGATCTCTGAAAACGTTGCCAAGATTACAACACCTTGCAACAAGGAAGTATATCGCTTCTATGACAAGGAGACAGGCAAGGCAGAGGCCGATGTTTTGACACTCGTTGGTGAAAAGATTGATGAGTCCAAGCCATACCTTCTCTTTGACCCTAACTACACATGGAAGCAAAAGGTTATTGAAAACTTTGTTGCAAAGCCACTTCTTGTCAAGATCTTTGACCACGGCAAGCAGATTGTTGAGATTAAGACAGTAGAGGAGTGCAAGAAGTACTGTGAAGAGCAGATAGCAACACTCTGGGATGAGTGCCTTCGTTTTGAGCACCCTCACAAGTATTGGGTTGACTATTCACGTGACCTCTTTGATGAGAAGTACAGATTGTTAAAGGAGTTTAGCTCCAAAGTAAATGAAAACGCATAAATAAGAAAAGCTGGAACGAAAATTATTATCGTTCCAGCTTTTATTATTTATCGAGTTCCACAGGTGAGAAATCAACTGTTTTGTCATTTAGTTTGATTGTGATTTCCTCATCGCCATATGAACCGCTCATATCCATCTTCTCGCCAAGGCTGTCGAAGAATGTGAGTTTCTTGCCTCTAAACTTGTATGTGCCATCAGCGATTGTTTTGAACTCATAGTTGTTGATGCCAAAGACATAGGCGTCAACGCTTGTGTATCCTTTGTCCTCTGCAGACTTCATAAGGAGTTTTACAATGAGGTCATCCTCTGTGCTAACTCCACTTTGACTCATAAGAGTGTTTATTTCGTCAGCAGATTTTTCAGCAAGTACAGCTTTGTACTTTTCAATATAAGAATTGATTAGCGCTCTACGAGATTTCTCACTTGCTGTCTGTGAGATAGCAAAGGAGCCGTCATCGTTGAGCGTCATTACATAGGTTCCAGTTACAGCAGTCTTTGCAACTTCCATATCGAATGTCGCATTCCAGCGACCTGCGATTTTTGTGTTTTTGTTGCAACCAGTAAATGCAACAAGAATGAGGCATGCAATAATTACAAGACTTATTCTTTTTTTAAACATTTTTAGCGGCCTCCATTACAGCTCTTGCAAGTTGGTCAGAGCAAGATGTTGGCTTAAAGCCACATGTAATGCCGTGGAAGAGGTCATATATTTCGTCTGCTGTCTTGCCATCCACAGCAACTGAAAGTGCCTTGAGGTTGCCGTTGCAACCACCATAGAATTCTATATTTGTAACAACCTTGTTCTCGTCCATATCAAATCTGATTAGTTGGGAACAGGTGCCCTGTGTGCGATATTCGTATGTCATTTGATTGCCTCCAAGAGTTCGTCGATCTTGTTTGTCTGCTCGAATGATACTCCGAGGTCCTCACGTCCCATATGGCCGAGCGCTGCAAGGTTCTTGTACTTGATGTCGCGAAGGCCAAGTGTGTCGATGATTGCTGCAGGACGAAGGTCAAAGACCTTGTTGACAGCTTTCACAATCTGGGCGTTGTCAACTGTTTCAGTACCAAATGTTTCAACCATGATTGAAACAGGGTGTGCAACGCCGATTGCATAAGAAAGCTGGATCTCGCATTTCTTTGCGAGGCCTGCAGCTACAATATTCTTTGCAACCCAACGTGCGGCGTATGTAGCACTTCTATCAACCTTTGTTGGATCCTTGCCAGAGAAGCATCCGCCGCCATGGCGAGCGTAGCCGCCATATGTGTCGACGATAATCTTGCGGCCTGTGAGGCCAGAGTCGCCAGCAGGGCCGCCGATTACAAATCGACCCGTTGGGTTGATATAATACTTTGTCTTATCATCGAGAAGTTCCACTGGAACTACTCGCTCTACTACTTTCGCAATGATGTCCTTGCGAATCTGCTCAAGGGAAACACGTTCGTCGTGCTGTGTTGATACAACAATTGCTTCAACACGCATTGGTGTTCCATCGTTGTCGTACTGAACAGTAACCTGTGTCTTGCCGTCTGGGCGAAGGTATGAAAGTGTACCGTCCTCGCGTACTTCCTGGAGCCTCTTGGCAAGGCGATGTGCGAGCGAAATAGGGAGTGGCATAAGTTCTGGGGTTTCGTCACATGCGAAACCAAACATTATGCCCTGGTCGCCAGCGCCGTTGAGGTTGTAGGCGTCGTCGTCACCGTCTTTAATCTCGAGTGACTTGTCGACGCCCATGGCGATATCTGATGACTGCTTGTCGATTGCAAGAATCATCTTGCAGTTATCGCCATTGAAACCGAGCTCGTCGCTGTCGTAGCCTATTTCCTTTATTGTATCACGGGCGATTTTCTCAACATCAACATCCGCTGATGTTGTAATCTCGCCCATAATCATTACTTGATTAGTTGTTGCTGTTGTCTCACAAGCAACACGCGCATTCTTGTCCTGTGCTAAAATCTCGTCAAGAATTGCATCACTTATCTGGTCACATACTTTATCTGGATGACCTTTTGTTACTGATTCTGAAGTAAAGAAATACATATTTGCCTCCTGAAAAATTAAAGCCCTTCGGGCGCAACCGAAGGGCCTTTAAAACCTTATCTTTCGGTTTGCACCGCAGGATTTAGCACCTTAGCTTTCGCCAGGTTGCTGGACGTCGATGGGCCTGTCCCTTACGTCACTCTTGATAAGAAAATATTCAAATTACCGTACGTTATTTTATATTCATTGCGCCTTAAAGTCAATACTATTTTTTAAGAATTGGGGAGAGGCGCTTGTAAATGAGGAAGGTGACAGCGGCGTCGATGAGTCCCTTTACAAGTGTGAATGGGATGTTAAAGATGATAAGGTCCTTGATGAGTGTGTCAGCAGCAGGAAGGATTGCCTGGTACATGCCAACGATTGCTGGGATTGGGAAACCAAGGAATTTACCATAGAGTGGATAGATGAGGAAATAGTTGATTGGCAAGCTGCAAATTGCCATTACAGCAGCGCCTACTATTGATGCAACAAGAGCTGTTTTCTTGCTCTTGTTTTTCTTGTAAATAAGTCCTGCTGGGACAACAAAGCAACATCCGAGGAGGAAGTTGGAGAGTTCGCCGATAAAGGCGGAACTTGAAAGAGGCATGTGTATGAGGTTCTTGACGAGGCATACAAGTACGCCTTCGAGAGGACCATACGCAAATGCTATGATGAGTTCCGGTATATCGGAGAAGTCAAGCTTGATAAAGCTTGGGATGATTGGAATCGCTACTTCGATAAACTGGAGAACCATTGCAATAGCAGCCATTATTGCTATTGATGTCAACTTTCTAACGTTTGTCGTGTTGTTTTGCTTTGCCATTTGTTGTTACTTCTTTCAATAGTATTTCTTCAAAGTAAAAAGCCCTGTGGGAGTACCACAGGGCTTAAATTAAGACGTAGGGATATACATCTTCTCTCGTCCAGACTGTACTGTCGGTACTGGAATTTCACCAGTTCATGCCTTGCGGCCCGCGGACTTTACCGCCGGTGGGGAATTGCGCCCCGCCCTGAAGATGAGCAAATTGTATCACTAATTATGTTGGTAGTCAACCTATTGTTTCAATCATATGGGCGCGAACGTCACCGGCGAGGTAGAGCGAGCCGCATACGATAAGGGCATCCTTATCGGT